>JAFSDX010000014.1 GCA_017436025.1 Thermoguttaceae bacterium | reverse complement strand
TCGTAACGGTCGCGGTTGCGTTCGTCGTCGTTGAGGAGAAAATCGTTGACGTAAAGAACGCCGCCCGGTCGGAGAACGCGCCGCGCTTCCGAAACGAGCGTTTCCTGCTCCGCGTTGTCGACGACGCAAGTCAAGACGGCGAAAAGGATTGCCGCGTCGAAAGAAGCGTCCGGAAATTTGAGCGTCGACGGCGGCGAAACGCGCAAGTCGAGCGTCGGGAAGAGGCGTTTTCCGCGTTCGATCATCTTGTCGGAAAGGTCGACGCCGCAAAGGTTTCGGTAGCCGCTTTCCGCCAACTCCGCCAACGTTCGCCCGTAACCGCAACCGAAGTCGAGAATCGCCGCGTCGAGCGACGGGACGTAACGCGTAAAAAGCGCCGCGTCGAAGGGCGTCGTGAAGGTTTTCGTTTCGGCGACGGCGTTCCAATAATCGCGCGGTTCCATCGGCGGCTCCTTAACGTTAAGTTGGGTGAAATTGCGGGGATTTTGCGGAAAAAACGGCGCCGCAGGGGAGGGAACAAGGGACGCGGCGGCGTCTTGGAAGATAATATAAGGGTTTTGGCGTTCGCGTCAAGCGCTCGACGCGGCGGGCGAGGAAGAAAATAAGAGCTTTTTGCGGCGTTTTTGGCGGCGAACGCTTGATTTTCCGGCGCTCGTTTTTTATAATCGAGGAACCGACGACGCGATTTCGACGGCGGCTCCGTCGAGCGTCGCGGTAATTAACGGCAGTTTAAGGAGTTAAGCGATGAAAAGGTTGAGCGTTGCGCGCCGAGCTTGGCGTTGGGCGTTCGCGGCGTTACTCGGCGTCGCGAGCTGTTTTGCGACGGTTCGCGGCGACGACGGCGGGAACGCAAGCGGAGCGAACGACTTCACGTTCCGCGCCGTTTGGTTCGACGAAGGAAATTTGCGCGCGTATCATAATTACGGGCCGGAGCCTATTCTCGGGAACAACGGGGAATATCCGAACCGCGCCGCGTACAAGATAACGTTCCCAAAAGACGGCGTTTACAAACTTTCGGCGCTCTACGCCGCGCAACAAAGCCGCCCGGTAACGTTTTACCTCGACGGCGAAACGCTGACGACGAACGCCCTCGCCGAAACGACCGGAAGTTGGAACTCCGAGACCGCCGCTTGGCGCGACGTCGCCGAGTTCGAAGCGAAAGCGGGGGAGCGCGTTATCTCGCTTTCTCGCGAGAGTTACGTTCCGCACATCGTCGCGTTCCGGTTGTCGCCGCGGTTCGACGGGCCGGTCGATTGGCCGACGCCCCGCGCCGCGGTCGACTTTGAGTACGGCGCGAACGCGAATTTTGAGACGAGAGACCCGGCGGTCGACCGCGCTCGCAAAGGGGAGTCGGGCGAAACGTTCGAAGATCACTTTGGGCTCGAAACGAGCGCCGCGCTCGTTCCGGAAGACGAATTGAGCGTCGAAATCCTTCCGCAAAAGACGCTTAAACCCGACTGGAACAACGAGTTGACTTACGCGCCGGAAATGTTCGCGGCGGAAGACGAAAAGAGCGTCGCGGCGGCTCCGCTTGCGGTTCGAATCGCGTCGAAAAAAGCGGAAGACTCGGCGGAAGTCGCGGCGCCGGCGGACTTTACGGTCGAATTTAAAGTCGACGTTAACCGGCGTCGCCTTTTGCTCGAAAAGAGCCGGAAACTGTTGGCGACGCTGACGGAGCGGTTCGGAGAAGACGAAGTCGCGGAAAAATTCGGCTCCGATTTCGCGACGCTCGCGGAAACGTTCGACGCGCATATGAACGGCTTAAACGCTTGGAACGCAAAACTTTCCGGCGAACCGTCCGACGCGGATAAGGAAGCGTTCGTTCGCGAATTTCTCGCCGACGTCCGCCTTTACTCCCGTTTGGGGCGCGCGAATCCGCTCTTCGACTTCGACGATATTCTCTTCGTGCGGCGCAACGCTCGCCACCTCGGCCTCGTCAACAACTGGGTCAGCAACAGCGCGCTAAATCCTAAGGCGTTCGACGACGGACTTTACCGGCTAACGCTCGACGGTTCGGCGCGTTATCCCGCCGTTCCGCGCGAAGTTTACCGTCCGGAAAAACCGGCGTTCGTCGGCGACGTCGACCTGCACTTCGACGGCGAAAAAGTCCTCTTCAGCTCGACGCGCGAAAACGGACAGTGGAACGTTTTCGAAACGAAATTGGAAAAGGACGGCGAAAAAATCGTCGGAACGCCCGCGAAAGAGCTGCTTCCTAACTTGCCCGACGCCAACTCTTACGACGCTTGCTACCTGCCGGACGAGTCGATCGTTTACACGTCGAGCGCCTGTTACATCGCGGTGCCTTGCGTCAACGGGTCGACCCGCGTTACGAACGCCTATCGGATGTACGCCGACGAAAAGAAGACGATTCGCCGCTTGACGTTCGACCAAGAACACAACTGGCATCCGACCGTAACCGAAGACGGCAGAATCCTTTACCAACGTTGGGAATACGCCGACATTCCGCACGCGCACTCGCGGCTTCTCTTCCAGATGAACCCGGACGGCACGAACCAAAACTCGTTTTACGGCACGAATTCCTATTGGCCGAACTCGATGTTTTACGCGCGCCCCATTCCGGGCGAACCGACGAAATTCGTCGCGATCGTTACCGGTCACCACGGCGTTCCGCGAATGGGCGAACTCGTTCTTTTCGACGTGCGCAAAGGGCGGAAAGAAGCGTCCGGCGCCGTTCGCCGCATCTGCGCGAAAACGCCGATCGTCGCGTCGAAAACCGACCCGAAATACGACGACACGCTGATCGTCGACACGCTCGTCAACGAGGCTTGGCCGAAATTTTTGCACCCGTACCCGCTCGACGGCGATTATTACCTCGCGTCGGCTCGCCTCAACGCGCAAGACGGCTGGGGAATTTACCTCGTCGACACGGACGACAATATGATCTTACTCTCGAAAGAGAAAGGGTTTGCGCACTTCGAGCCGATCCCGTTGCGACCGACGGAGCGTCCGCCGGTTATCGCCGACCGCATCGACGAAAGCCGCGACGACGCGACCGTTTTCATCGCCGACATTTACGTCGGCGACGGCTTGAAGAACGTGCCGCGCGGAACGGTTAAGTCGTTGCGTCTCTTTACTTACAATTACCTTTATCCGAATATGGGCGGGACGATCGGCGGCGTCGGCGCGGAAGGGCCGTGCGACGTGCGCAACACGCTCGGCGTCGTGCCGGTCGAGCCGAACGGGTCGGCGCTCTTTAAGGTTCCGGCGAACACGCCGATTTCGATTCAGCCGCTCGACGAAAACGGGAAAGCGCTGCAGATTATGCGCAGTTGGTTCACCGCGATGCCGGGCGAAAACCTGTCGTGCGTCGGTTGCCACGAAGATCAGAACAGCGTGTCGCCGAGTTCGCTCGACCCGACCGTCGTGCAACGGATGAAAACGAGCGAAATCGAATATTGGCGCGGCCCGAGTCGCGGTTTTTCCTTCCGCGCCGAGGTGCAGCCGGTTCTCGACCGTTACTGCGTCGCCTGTCATAACGGCGACGAAACCGCGCCGCTCGGGGCGTTCGACCTGCGCGGTTTGGAGAATATTAAGGGGTACGGAACGTATTTCCCGGTTTCGATTCGCGCCGGGAATTGGTCGACGAGTTACGACGCGTTGCACCGTTACGTTCGCCGACCCGGGATGGAGAGCGATTACCATCTCCTTATGCCGACGGAGTTTGGAGCGGAAACGACCGATTTGTACAAATTGCTTCTCAAGGGGCATTACGGCGTTCGGCTCGACGCGGAGTCTTGGGATCGGCTCTTGACTTGGATCGACCTCAACGCGCCGTATCACGGTTATTGGGGCGAACAGGGCGACTCCGCTAACGCCGCGCGCTGGAACAAGTTGCGTCGCGACGTGATGGAGCTGTACAAGAGCGGCGGCGTCGACCAAGAGGTCAAACGCCCGACGACTTGGGATCCGAAAGTCGCCGCCGAAACGACCAAAACGAATTGGAGCGTTATTCCGTCGAACCCGTTCGTCGCGAGCCCGAACGACGTCGCGCCCTTCGCCGACGGGGAAGCCGTTCGCGCCGCCGCGCTCGCAAAACTCGCCGAGAAAACGACTTCCGCCGCGACGCCGCTCCTCGATTGGGCGTTCGACGCGCCGGAAGCGAAGAAGCGGCAAGAGGACGAAGCGGAGCGCCTTTTCGGCGACCGGACGAAAACGTCGATCGTCTTGGAACCGATTCCGGGACTGAAAATGGAATTCCGTTTGATTCCGGCGGGGACGTTCGTAATGGGCGCGCAGTCGCCGGACGGGCCGCGTTACGACGACGAAAAGCCTTGCGTCGTCGAGATTAAGCGTTCGTTTTGGTTGAGCGTCGACGAAACGACCAACGCGCTTTACGAACTGGTCGAGCCGTCGCACGACTCCGGCGTCGAGTCGCGACACGGGTTCCAGTTCGGCGTTCGCGGTTTTTACGTCAACGGGCCGGAACTGCCGGTCGTTCGCGTCTCTTGGAACGACGCAAACGCTTTCTGCCAAAAGATTTCCGAAGCGAGCGGTCAAACGTTCCGCCTTCCGAGCGAAGCGGAGTGGGAGTACGCCTGCCGAGCGGGAACGGCGACGTCGATGAATTACGGCGCCGTCGACGCGGACTTTTCGCGTTTTGCGAATCTCGCCGACGCGACGTTGCGCAACTTCGTTTGCCATCAGTACTTCAAAGAAATCAAGCTGGAGCGCGGAACCGAGTTCGACCATTGGATTCCGAGAATCGCAAACGTCGAAGACGGCGGATTCTTGTCGGAAAAACCGCGCAAATACGAGCCGAACGCTTGGGGGCTCTTCGATATGCACGGCAACGTTTCCGAATGGACTTCGAGCTTGGCGAAAACGAATCCGACGGCGGACGGCGACGCCGCGAGCGTCGAAGGAGAGCGCGTCGTCCGCGGCGGCTCTTGGTACGACCGTCCGATCAACGCTCGGAGCGAATACCGAACGTCGTTGCGACCTTGGCAAGGCTCGTTTAACGTCGGTTTCCGCGTCGTTTGCGAGATTCCGGAGGCCGCCGAGTCGGAGACCGCCGAGAAATAATTAACGGCGAGAAATAACGCCGAGACGGTTCGCGCCCTCCCGCCGAGTCGAATTAACGCTCGATTCGGCGGGAGGGCGCGATTTTTTTTGAGAGTCGCGCTTATTCGACGGGCGCCGCTTCAACGTCGGTCGAGGGGGCGGGCGTTTCCGGCGTCGGAACGGACGGCGCGGCGTCGACCGTTTGACGCGTCAAGAGTTTCAGCTGCGTTTCGACGTTCGACATAATCTCGGTCAGCGAGTCGACGCGAGTTTTCAGGTCGTCGATCGACGTTTTGATCGCGTCGATTTCGTCCTTCGAGATTTGTTGGAACGGATTGTAACGCTCTTCGGCGAGTCCGGCGCCTTCGGTCCAAGTTCCCGGGACGTAACGAGTTTCGGCGAAATTCGGGTCGGCCAAACGCGGAATCTCCGCCGCCGCGAGACCGGCCAAATTGACGAGTCCGATTTCGCGAAGGAGCGTCGCCGCTTCTTCCGCTTTTTGCATTTTCAGCGCGACGTCGTTTCCGCCGGTCAATTCGGACGCTCCGGCGAAGGCGGGAAGGCGATTTTCGGGCGGAATCGCGTTGGCGAAATCGCCGCCGATGTTCGGAAGCGCGTTCGGGTAAACGGGCGCCGTCGGCGTTTGCGGGGCGTTTGCCAAGCGTTCGTCGATTTCTTTAAGTTGGTTCAAGAGCGTCGTTTGCTCCGCTCGCAACGACTCCGCGAGGGCTTCGTCGCTCGGCGAAAGAGCGCGCAACGTTTGCTGGAGTTGGCGATATTGCCGCGTCAACTCTTCTTTTTGAGCGCGGAGCAGTTCGGCTTCTCCGGGCGCGAGCGGAATCGCGGCGGTCGGCGACGGAGCGTCGGCGGCGCCGGGCAAACCGACGTTCGAGCCCGTCGCCGGAACGCCGTTCGGGGCGGCGAGCGGATTGGCGTTCAAGTTGGCGTCCAGCGCGGCGTCGAGATCGACCCCTTCTTGCGCGGCGCGGTTTCGGCGATACGTCGCGAAGTCGCCCGCCGTCGCCTCCGCTTGCTGAATTTGACGTTGAAGCGCGGAGAGTTCGGCGACGATTTTCAGTTGCGCCTCTTGTTCGGCGGCGGTCGTCGGCGGTTGGCGCAGACGCTCTTCCAACGTTCGAACTTGCGCGCGCAACGCTTCGACGTTCGGCGTCGCGCCGATCGAAACGGGGGCCGCGTTCGAGGCGCCGCCGAGTTGCAACGTCGTCGGCGCGCCGATTCCGAGCGGATTCGGGTTGGACGGAGCGGGAAGGGGCGCCGTCGCGTCGGTCGGAGCGGGAACGCTCGGAGCGCCGATTCCGAGCGGATTCGGGTTGGACGGGGTCGGCGCGTTTTGGGCGTTCGCGGCGCCCAACGTCAACGCGAGCGCCGTCGCGCCCGTCGTCGCCGCAAAATACGGGGAGAGAACGATTTTTTTCCAATGCGACATAACGTTTCCTCGTTTGGGTTTGGACGGCGCGTTCGCGACCGCCTCGCTAAATTTGCGGGTGGTGGGAAAATAGGGGGAATGGTAAAGTCGGGGAAGAAAACGGGGCGCGGCGCGAACCGAAAGCGCCTCGTTATCTTTATTTTATGGAGAATATCGGCGAAAATCAAGGAACGTCGCGCAAAATAAAGCGCTTTTTTTCCGACGTTAACGTTTTGCCGCCGCCGTTCGACGCGTTGAAACGGTTGGGGAAGACGGGCGGTTTGGGGAGATTGGCGCGTCGCGGCGAACGGGACGGAAGTTTCGGGATAATTGGAAAAACGGGAATTGACGAAACGCGGCAAATAGAGAAGAAGGGGGGAATAGAAAAGACCGCTCGCCGAAACGAGCGGTCTTGAACGGAGCGAACGCGAACCGTCGACGCCGAAATCGCGGAGAAAACGGCGCCGTCGGGCGGTTGTTACCGGCTGAAAATCGAATTAACGGAGCGAAATTTCGTTTGCTTTGAGGAAATCGAGGAACTTTTGATGGAAATCGTCGATTTCTTCGCCGCTGAGCGTGTGGTCGGACGCGCCGATCTCAAAACGGAACGAGTAACTCGCGGTTCCTTTTTCGAGCCCTTTGCCTTTGTACATCGTCAGGAACGAGCGTTTCAGCAGGAGCGGGTGTGCGAATTCGTCGAGTTTCGCCGAAAGGCCTTCGTATCCGGATTCGAGCGGCCAAACGAGCGAGAAGTCTTGCCAAGAACCGGGGAACTTCGGCGGTTCGACGAAGCGCAACGACGGGTAAAGGTTCCCGGCGAATTGGTCGAGTTCCAACTCGAACCAAACGACTTGCCCGCCCTCGGGGGAAACGACGGAGAGCGCCTTTTTGTCGAGAACGCCGAGCGCGCCGATTTTCGTTTCGCCGCGGTAAATTTCGACGGAATGATCGACCGTTTGCCAAGGCGTTTTGTCTTCTTTCGTCGCGACGAACTTCAGCTCTTCGTTGTTTTGGAGGAAAATCGAGCCCAAATCTTCGATCGCCGCCTTAATTTCGAGGTAGTGATCGTCGATCGAAACGCCCGATTGAACGAAGCTAACGCCGCTCAACCGCGGAACTTCGTCGCATTTTTCCGCGCTGTCCTTCGGTTTGCGTTGGTCGTCGACGGCGCCGATCAAGCGGTAGACGCGCCCGAGTTCGAAATAACGGAAGGAATCGCGGAACGGACGGTTCTTCGCGACGAGCGCGAGGAGGTTCGGCATAAGCGTCGTGCGAAGATGCGATTCCGCCGGGGAAACCGGGTTCAGAAGCGTTAACGTTTCGCCCGCGTCGAAGCCGAGCGCCGCCGTCCAGTTGTCGTTCGTCCAACCGTAGTTGTGAACTTCAAGGAAGCCGTACCCGAGCGCGAGCAAGCGGCGGGCGCGGTGTTCGAGGCGAATGTACTCCTCGACGTAAAGCGGTTTCAGCGGCGCTTCCGGCAAAATCGGCGCGATATTGTCGAAACCGTAAATGCGCGTAACTTCTTCGACGATATCCTCTTCGATCGAAATATCTTTCGCGCTGCGGAACGCCGGGACGCCGACGCGAAGCGTTCCGTCCGGGAGGTAATCCGCTTGGAACTCGATGGAGCGGAGGATTTCGAGCGCTTTTTCTTGCGGGAAATCGACGCCGACGAGTTTGTTCAAGCGACCCGGCGGAAGTTCGATCCAGCGCGTCTCGTCTTGGAGGTCGCCCGCGAGCGAGAAACGGGTTTCGACGCGGTAAGCGACGCCCGACTCTTCGACGAGCTTCAAAATGCGCTCCGTCCCAACTTTAACGTTTGCGGGCGGTTGCGTTTTTTCGTAACGTTGCGACGCGTCGGTGCGGAGGTTCAAACGTCCGGCGGTGCGGCGAATGCGAGCGGCGCGGAAGTTCGCCGATTCGAGCATAACGCGGGTCGACGAGCCGGTGATTTCCGTTTCGAGACCGCCCATAATCCCGGCGATCGCGACCGGTTTCGAACCGTCGCAAATCATCATATCGTCCGCTTGCATCTTGCGTTCCGTTCCGTCGAGCGTCGTGAAGACGCCGGGAGCGCCCATCGGCGCGACGCGGATGTTCGACACTTTGTCGGCGTCGAAGGCGTGCGTCGGTTGGCCGAGTTCGAGCGAAACGTAGTTCGTAACGTCGACGAGGAGGTCGTAAGTGCGTTGGCCGAGCGCGTGCAGGCGGCGCTGCATCTTAATCGGCGACGGGACTTGCGCCGCGCCCGCTTCGATTCCGAAGACGATTCCGGAGTAGCAAGGGCAGTTTTCGTCGGCGATTTCGACCGGGAAGGCCGGGAGGTCGGCGTATTGGTCGACGCTGTGTCGCGGGAGCGGTTTCAGTTCGCGGTGGAAGATCGCCGCCAATTCGCGAGCGAAGCCGTAATGGCCCCAAAGATCGGGGCGGTGCGTCAAGCTCTTGTTGTCGACTTCGATGAGAACGTCGGTCGCCGGGACGAAATCGGAGAACGGGGCGCCGCTGGGCGTCGACGCGGGGCATTCGAAGACGATTTCGTGCCAAGAACTCATCCCGAGTTCGGCGGCGCTGCATAAAATCCCTTGACTCGGGCGACCGTAAACCTCGGCGGCTTCGATCTTTTTCTCGCCGAGCGTCGTTCCGACCGGAGCGAACGCCGACTTCAAGCCGACGCGAGCGTTCGCCGCGCCGCAAACGGTCGTAAAGACGCCGCGTTCTCCGCAGTCGACCTTGCAGAACGTTCGCTTTTTGCCGTCTTCCGTCTCGAACGGCTCGGCGGAAACGATTTCGCCGACGTAAACGCCGTCGACGTAACGGGTCAGCGTCGACCAACCTTCGACTTCGGCGGTCGCCATCGTCAAACGGTCGGCGACGACTTTCGGCTCGACGTCGGAAATATCGACAAAATCGGAAATCCAGTCAAGAGAGATAAACATGGGCGCCTCGGGAAAATAGGGGGGCGTTCGGGGAACGTTCCGCCGACAAAAATGGAATGAAAACGGGAAAAAGTTGGATTTTAAAAACGAAAACGTCGCGCCGTCGCAAAAAACGCGGCGCCGCGACGTTCGTTAAGACCGAAAAACGGTCGTCGAGTCGGCGCGAAACCGACTCGAAACGGTTTCGGCGCTTAGTTTTCCAAGAGCCAAACGAGGAGGCCCTTTTGCGCGTGCATACGGTTCGACGCTTCTTCGACGATGCGGCTTTGCGGCGAATCCATCACCTCGTCGGTAACTTCGAGACCGCGGCGCGCCGGGAGGCAGTGGAGGAAAATCGCGTCCGGACGGGCCGCCTTCATCAGGTCGCCGTTGACTTGGTACGCGGCGAAGTCGGCCTTGCGCTTCGCCTCTTCGCTTTCTTGCCCCATACTGACCCAAACGTCGGTGTAAAGGACGTTGCAGCCGCGAACCGCTTCCATCGGGTCGGCGATTTGTTCGAGTTCGAAACCGGGTTGCGCTTGCGCGGTCATCTCGGCGATTTCCGCGTCGCTGAAGCGGTACCCTTCCGGCGACGAAATAACGATTTTGACGCCGAGCATCGCCGACGCTTCGACCAAGCTGGCCGCGACGTTGTTCGAGTCGCCGATCCAAGCGATTTTCACGTCGTCGAGGGAGCCGAACTCTTCCTTAATCGTCAGCATATCGGCCAACGCTTGGCAGGGATGCGACTTGTCGGTCAGCGCGTTGATAACCGGAACGGTCGAGTATTTCGCGAACTCTTCGACCGTCGTATGTTTCTTGGCGCGGAAAACGATGCAGTCGACCATCGAGCTGAGGACGCGGGAAACGTCCGGAACCGATTCGCGCTTGCCGAGGCCGATGTGTTGCTCTTCAAGGAGCATCGAGCCGCCGCCGAGGTGCGTCATTCCGGCTTCGAAGCTGACGCGGGTGCGGAGCGACATCTTTTCGAAAATGAGGCCCAACACTTTGCCGTCGAGGCGCTTAGGACGAACGCCTTTCTTGAAGTCGGCCTTCAATTCTTCGGCGATTCGCAAAATCGATTTCAGTTCGTCGACCGAAACGTCGGCGAGCGAAAGGAGGTGACGCGGTTTCATCGGAATTAGGCTCCCTTCTTCAAAGCGGCTTCGAGGATATCGAGACCTTCGTCGAAAACGTCGAGCGGCGTGTTGACCGCCGGAAGGAGTCGAAGCACCGAGCCGTGCGTGCAGTTGATCAGCAGTTTTTCTTTCATACAGCGTTCGACGAAGCAAGCGCCGTCGATTTTCAGCTCGAGACCGATCATCGCCCCGACGCCGCGAACTTCTTGGATAAAGTCGAGTTCGGACGCCCACTTGTTCATCCGTTCTTTGGCGCGTTGTTCGAGGAGCGTCGCTTTTTCGAGGAGACCCTCGTTTTCGATCATTTCGATCGTCGCGATCCCGGCCGCGGCGGCGACCGAGTTCCCGCCGAACGTCGAGGCGTGCATCCCGCGACGCAAGCTCGGCGCCAGTTCTTTCGTCGTCAACATCGCGCCCGCCGCGACGCCGCTGCAGAGCGCCTTGGCCAACGTGATAATATCCGGGACGACGTTAAAATATTGATACGCGAACCATTTTCCGGTGCGCCCCATCCCCGTTTGCACTTCGTCGAAGACGAGGAGCATATCGTTTTTGTCGCAAAGAGCGCGCAAACCTTCGAGGAAACCCGGCGGAGGAACGCGGACGCCGCCTTCGCCTTGAATCGGCTCGATCATAATCGCCGCGGTTTCGTCGTCGATCGCCGCTTCGACCGCCGCCAAGTCGCCGTAAGGGACGTAAACGAAACCGGGAAGCATCGGTTCCAAGCCCTTTTGGTACTTCGGTTGCGCGGTCGCGGTCGCGGTCGCCATCGTGCGTCCGTGGAAGGAGTCTTGGAAGGTGATAATCTTGTATTTGCCTTTCGGCGTCGAGTGGAGGCGAACGAGTTTGATCGCCGCTTCGTTCGCTTCGGCGCCGGAGTTGCAGAAGAACGCTTTGCCGTTGAAGCTGCGTTCGGAGAGCATTTTCGCCCAAACGCCTTGTTCTTCTTGGTGCCAGCTGTTCGGAACGTGCAGAAGACGCTCGACTTGTTTTTTCAGCGCTTCGACGACCGGTTTCGGACAGTGCCCGAAGAGGTTGCAACCCCAACCCGGGAAAAAGTCGAGATAACGAACGCCCTCGGCGTCCCAAATGTACGGCCCTTCGCCGCGAACGAGCGCGACCGGGTAACGGGTGTAGTTCGGGATGACGTATTCGTCGAAGAGCGAAATAATTTCTTGCGAGCTTCTGGACATTGCGGTTCAAACTTCCTAGGTAACCTATTTTAACGCAAAAACTCCGTCCGAGCGCGATTTTCGTCGCGGGAAGGGCGGTTAAAACGGGGCGCGCCCGGCGTTCGAGCGTCGAACTCGAACGGGAAGCGGGCGCGTTGCGAACGGCGTCGGCAAATAAGGAGAGCGAACGTCCGTCGGGGCGAAACGTCGCCGAAACGTCGCGATCTCCGTCGGAAAACGCCGCGACGGTCGACTTCGACCGCCGAAACGACGTCGCCTACTTTGCCTAAAGCGCCGAGCTTGCCGAAAACGGGTCGGCGAACGGTCAGTCTTGGACGATTTCCGTCCCGACGCCTTGGCTGGTGAAGATTTCCAGCAGGAGCGCGTGGCGGATGCGACCGTTTATAATGTGTATCTTTTTGACGCCGCGTTCGAGCGTCTTCAAGCAGGACTGGATTTTCGGAATCATCCCGCCGACGATGGCTCCGGACGCGAGAAGTTTTTTCGCGGCTTCGGCGGTCAGCGAGTTGATCATCGAGGCCGGGTCGTTCGGGTCGGTGCGGACGCCGTTGACTTCGCTGACGAAAACGAGCTTGTCGGCGCCGAGTTGTTTGGCGACTTCGGTCGCGGCGACGTCGGCGTTGACGTTCAAGCCGTTGCGCCCGCCGTCGTCGACGATCGTGTACGACGGGATAACCGGAATAATACCGCGATCGCAGTATTCGCGGATTTTGTCGACGTCGACGCGGGTAACTTCGCCGACCCAGCCGAGGTCGATTTCGGCGCCGTCCGCGTCGAATTGCGCCGTTTTGCGACCGTAAAGGACGTTCGTGTCGAAGCAGTCGGAGAGCGCGACGGCGAAGCCGCTGTAAAATTTGATCGAATCGACGAGGCTTTTCGAAATTTTGTGCGCTAATTCTTCGCGAACGACGGCCAGCGTCGCGTCGTCGGTGTAACGGCGGCCTTGGACGAAACGCGGTTCGATACCGGCGTCTTTCATCGCTTGACTGATCGCGGCGCCGCCTCCGTGAACGACGACCGGTTTGATTCCGACCGACTCCATAAAGACGAGGTCGGTGAAGAGGTGCATCATCGCGATTTCGTCTTCCATCAGGCTGCCGCCGAGTTTGACGACGACGGTGGCGCCGCGATGTTCGCGGATCCATTTCATCGCTTCGATAAGAACGTCGGCTTTGCGGCTAACCTCTTCGATCGAGTTAAAGGAAACGGCGTTGGGGCTCGTTTGATCGGACATAGCGCGGACTCCTGCGCAAGGGCGAGAGGCGGGGGGGGGACGAGGCGCGTGCAAAGCGACTCGCGAAAACGGAACGGAAGACGACGAGCGTCGAAAGGGCGCAAAAAGGGCTCGGCGGCGTCGCTTGGCGGGCGGAAACCGTCGCGCGATTAAAACGAATAAAAGGTTTTGCCAACCGCGCGCCGACGCGATAACGTCAAAAGCGCGCGATTCGCAAAACCTGTTTCGCTAAGGAAAGCGTTCGGGCGATTTTCTAACGTCGGAATGCGGAACGTCGCGTCGCGGCGCCGCCGGTTTGGCGAAACAACTCAACCGAACCGCGAACGAGGCGGCGACGCGGAAAAACCGCGCGGTCGACTTTTCGAGCGAAGCTCCGACGTCGAAAATCAAAGGGAGGGCGAAATTCAGTCGCCGACATACGGCATCAGGGCCATAAAGCGCGCGCGTTTGACGGCGGCGGCGACGGCGTGTTGGCTGACGGCGGAGCAACCGGTCTTACGACGGCTGATGATTTTGCCTTGACGGCTCGTCAGCTTCTTGAGGAGTTCGACGTCTTTGTAATCGACGAACATCGGACGCGGGCGTTCGCCGTTGACGCTCAACGGATCGCGTTTCTTGCTGCGGATCTTCGCCTTGGAACGTTTGCGATTGATACGATTCTTTTTGAATGCAGGAGGTTTAGACATATTTTTTACCAACCGTGTGTGTTTTCTTCCGCCGAGGCGCCGACTCCAAAAGGGGGCGACGCTTGGGCGTTTGCTCGAAATACCGTTTAATATCCCAATATACCTAAAGAGTCGCGCGTCGCAAGGGGGGAAACGAAAATTTTTTTCATCTTTTTTCCCTTTTTTGCTTGAACGATTCCCAAAAAGCGCGCCGAACGAGACGACGCGTTAAAATAGGTAAAAAAACGACGATCCTTCAAGGTTCGTCGTTTTATGTTTTTTGCGCGTTTTGCGTTTTTTGCCTAACTTTCCTTGCGAGACGCTTCTTCGCCGCTCTTTTCCCAATTTCGGCGCGAAACCGCTAAGCGTTCGGCGTCTTGTCGAAGTTTTTCCTTTTCGAGTTCGGCGACGATTCGACCGGCGACGAGTTCGAGCGTTTCGAGTTCGCGTGTTTCGATTTCTCTTTTTTGGTTCGAGAAAAACCAAACCGTTCCGAGAATCGTCGTTTCGGAGGCGACCGGAACGCAAAGGGAGCAGTCGAAGTCTTCCGGCGCTTTCCAGGCTTCGGCCAAATAGGCTTCGTTCAAGACGACGGCGCTTCCGAGGAGCGCTTCGACGTCGGCGCGGGCGCCTCGCAGGGGGCGCGGCGGGTCGAGAAAGCGATCGGTCGGGAGTCCCCAAAGGGCGCGAATTTTTAGTCGGCTCGTTTCGTCGTCGAGGAGGTAGAGCGCTGCGGCGTCGAAACCTCCGAGGGCTTTCGCTCCGGTTTTGAGGACGTCGCGGAGTCGAGAGGCGAGGCGGGCGCTTTCGTCGGTCGAGTCGACGTTCGGCGTCGCGGCGACGGCCAATTCGGCTTCGCGTTCGACGAGTTCGGTTCGCCAGCGGTAATTTTCGCCGAGCGTCGCGGCCAAGGCTTCGGCCAGCGCGACGGCGTTCGTCCAAGGGACGAGCGGTTCGAGGTCTTGACGGGAGCGAAGAACGAGCGCGCCGAAAATTTTAACGTTGGGGTCGCCGACCGGAATTCGGGCGATTTGTTCGGAAGTTTCCGTCGCGTTTTCGAGCGTTTCGTCGGCGACGGCGTCGTTTTCGGACGAGCCGGCGCGGAAAAAGCGAAGGTCGTAACCGGCGGCTTTCCGGAAGGCGCGCAGCGTTTCCGGGAGACTTCCGACGAACGGGACGTCGTTCGGGTCGCACCATTTCTTTTTGACGGGGAAATCGCGAAAAGATCGGTCGCTAAAATTTTCGGGATTCATAAACCAGGTCCGTTGAGTTCCGCGGGTCGACGCAAGAGCGTCCGCGTTTCGGGTCGGATCGCGGCGAGCGATACGAGCGAGGGAAACGTCGTTAAAACATCGGGGGCGAAGGGCTCGTCGCGTCGTTTGGGTCGGCGTATATTAATAACGACAAAACGATAACGGCAAAACGCGAAAAGCAACGTCGCGAATCGCTTCGACGCGAAGAACGCGCCGCGTCGATCGGGCCGATCGCCGTTGAAACGGAGCGGTTTCGGCGGACGGGAGCGACCGGAAAAAGCGAACCGGCTATTTAGGGGCGCGTTTTCGCGATCGGCGTTCCAGCGTTCGACGAAGTTTAGACCGCGCGCGGCGGTTCGTTTTGCTCCGTTTCTTTTTTTCACTTTGCTTGAATCGTCCGAACGGAAGAAAAATAAAATCAAAAGAGATTTCGACAAGATTTTTCCGTTCGCTCCGATTGCAACGTTCGGCGCGTTTTTTTGAGGAGAAAAAAAACGCGAGCGGCGGAAGGACGCTAAAGTCGCCGCGCCGAGCGCGAACGGCGAGACGGGAAGCGAACGATTGGAGGGGTCGCGCGGATTGGAGGGGGGCGGAGCCGGAGAACGCCGCGAAAGGCCGACGAGCGAAGAGAGAAGAGCGCTTGTTTAAACGATAGAATCGGCTCAATCGCCCGAATTGAGAAAATTTTTTCAAAAAAAGGGAGGGGGGGCGTTCCAAATTGCGCCTCTTCGGATTATCATTAGAATATAGACGAACCGCCGTCTCGGAGCGTCGAAAAAACGACGACGAGAGCGGCGCGCTTTTGGGGCCGTTGGTCGCCGTCGGCGACGAGCGCGTTCGAAACGGCGTCGAGCGTTTTCGTCCTCGAAGAACGTCGAACGGATTGAATAGAAGGATTTCGAATGAAACGACATTTCGCGATTGGCTTGATTTTTTGTCTTATGAGCGTTTGCGTCGCCGCGAACGCGACGGCGGCCGGGATCGCCAAATCCCGACTCGTCGCGGAGAGGGACGCTCAAGCGGCCGGGCTGACTCGCGCTTGGTTCGCGCAAGCGACGCTCGATCGAGACCGCGAGGAGGTAACGAGCGCGACGCTTCAAGACGGCGTCGTCTTTATTACGACGAACGGCGGCGTCTTGCAGGCGATCGACGCGGAAAACGGAACGACGCTTTGGACCGTCAACGTCGGGCGCGAATATTTGACCGCCCCGGCGATCAACAGCAAGATCGTCGCGGTTCTTTGCGGAACGCGTTTGGTCGTTTACGATCGTTTTAACGGCAAGTTCCTCGACGAAACGGAAGTTTTCGGGCAACCGTCCGCCGCGCCGGTCGCGACCGAGCGAGAAATTTACGTCCCGGTTTATTCGCAACGACTTTACGCCTATTCGGCGAAACGTCGCAAAACGGAACGACCGGAGGCGCAAAAAACGCTCGAAGCGATGCTGGAAGCGACGAAAGACGCTAAAATGGCCGAGGAAATCAAGGCGAAGCTCGAAGCGGATTACGCGGCGAACGGGTCGGAACACTATCTCCTCGCGCCCCTCGACGAAACGCGACCGCATCAATGCCCGACGCTCGGCGTCGCGAACGCCGCGCCGATTTTGGGGACGCAGTCTTACGGCGTCGACCGTTTGATTTGGACGACCGACCAAGGTTGGTTGATGATCGGCGAATTGCAGCGCGACGCGGTGAACAATCCGTTCCAACTCCTGTATAAATTGCAAGCGACGCCGCAAATCGCTTACGTGAACGAGTCGCGGCTTGGGAATCGGTTCTTGGCGCCGCGCGACGACGTTTCCTGCGCTCCGTTCTATGTGCCGAACGATATTTCCGCGCAAAATATGGCGTTGGAAGCGTCGCGTCGCAAGGGCGGGCTCGCGATCGTCGGTTCCGAATCGGGCAACGTTTTCGCGATCAACGACGCAACCGGCAAAGTCCGTTGGACGTACTTGACGCAAAGCCCGGTGAACGAACGCGTCTCGGCGTTCAAAGATTTCTCCGCGAAACAGGAACTCGTTTATAACGTTTACGTTCCGGTTGAATCCGGCGAGTTCTTCGCGCTCGATTTGAAAACCGGGCTCGAAAATTGGCGCGCGACCGGCGTTAAGCGTTTGATTTCCGCCTCCGCGACGCGTCTTTACGTCTTCGACCAACTCGATCGTTTGGCGGTTTTGGATCGCGCGAACGGCGTTCGTTTGAAGACGCTGTCTCTCGCGCCGACGAAGTTCCAAATTTTCAATCGCGAAACGGACCGCGTTTATTTAGTTTCCGCCGACGGGTTGATTCAATGCTTGCGCGAAACGCAACAAGAAGAGCCGTTGCGTCATCGCGACGAAACTTGCGCCGACGTCGCCGCGCGGTTGGCGCAAGCGATCGAAACCGGCGAAGAAGCGACGGCTCCGACTCCGAAAGCCGCCGCGCCGAGCGCGCCCGAAAACGTGCCCGCCGTCGATAGCGAAGAAGCGGAAGCCGACGAAGCCGATCCGTTCGCCGACGATAGCGAAGCGGAAGCCGGCGAAGCCGATCCGTTCGCCGACGATAGCGAAGAAGCGGAAGCCGACGAAGCCGATCCGTTCGCCGACGATAGCGAAGCGGAAGCCGACGAAGAAACGAGCGACGACGAAGACCCGTTTGGCGACGACGACGAAATTTTCTAAGCGCCGCCGTTTTGAAAAAATAAACCTAAAAACGCGTCGACGTTCGCAACGTCGGCGCGTTTTTTGTCGTTAAAGAGGCGGAAATCGCGCCGAACGAGCCGTCGCGTCAAAAAAAGGCGGAAATCGCGCCGAACGAGCCGTCGCGTCAAAAAAAGACGACTCGCGTCGGCGAATCGTCTTGAAAAACGGCTAGTTTAGGCAAAGAGGGCAAGCGTTGGCGAGACGGCGTCGCGAAAAGAACGCTCGACTCCGCGAACGCGCTAAAGAACGTAAAAGCGCGCAAGACGTAAGCTCGCGACGCCCTTAGCTCCGCGAACGCGCTAAAGAACGTTCCAAGCGCTCGATCGCGTCGGCGACGTCGAACGCGGCGGAACCGTTTTCGATCGAACCGTTCGTTTTGAGCAGACGGTCGACCTTTTTTTGCGCCGAAAGAACCGCGCTGTGTCGCCGCCCGCCGAAATAAGCGCCGATTTCGGCCAACGCGGAACGGGTGTGCTTGCGCGCCAACCACATCGCGAGCGCTCGCGGGTCGGCGCAACGCTTAGAACGCGATTTCGATTTCAGCTCTTCGTCGTCGAGCCCGAACGTCTCTTGAACGACGCGTTCGACGTCTTCTAATTTAACGGCGCGGACGTTCGACGCGATCAAGTCGGCGAGCGCCTCTTGAGCGAACGGAACGTCGATCGGAGCCCCGGTCGTCAAGTGCGCGACGTAAAGGCGGTTTAGGGCGCCGGAAAGTTGACGAGCGTGCGTCGTAAAACGCGAAACGACGAAACGGCAAACTTCATCCGAAAGCTCGATTCGGCGTTCGAGCGCCATTTGACGCAAAATTTGCGATAACATTTCGCGCTCCGGCGGCCCGATTTGGCAAACGAAACCGCCTTGAACGCGAGTCGTTAGTTCGCCGCTCAATTTGGTCAATTCGGCGAGCGGCCGGTTCGCGGAAAAAATAAGCTGAACGTTCCGTTGGCGCAACATATCGACGACGCTAAGGAGTTCGATTTGAGTCGTCGTTTTGCCTTCGAGGAAATGGAGGTCGTCGACCGCGAGGAGCGAAATGTTGCGGAAGCGGTCGCGGAAGGAGCCGGCGCCGCCGTGCAAACTTTGGATAAACGCGGTGGTGAACTGTTCCGCCGTCATATATAGCGCGGGTTTTCGGTTGGGGTAGCGCCCGTAGCGTTCGCAGATTCCTTCCAAAAGGTGCGTTTTACCGACGCTGGTCGGGCCGCCGATGAAAATCGGATTCATCGCGCCCGGTTGCAGGATCGCGACGTCGGCGATTTTGCGCGCCAATTGATTGGAAAAGCCTTCGACGAACGTGTCGAGCGACGCCAAGCGAACGGACGCGTTCCCCGTCGCGACGCGCGCTTGCGGTTTCGCGACCTTGACGATATTGAAACCGTTGGCGTCGCGAAGAACTTCGGCGTCGCGCGCTTCGGCGGCGTCGACGTCGGCGTTCGAGAAGAGCGACGTTTTAGGTTTGCGACCGCGTTTTTGCGGAACGTTCGACTCGGCGGCGAAATCGGCGGAACCGGTCGCCCAAACGGCGCGTTCCGATTCGGAAAGTCCCCAAGCGTTCGGAGTCGTCGGAACGAGCGCTTGCGACGTCGGCGAAGCGGCGGGAAACGACGCTTGCGGCGGGAGCGGATTTTTGCGCGGACGACCGCGACCGCGTTTCGGCGCCGGAAGATTCGAGGTCGAAACGGCGGAAAGCGCGGAAGCCGGGGAACCCGGGGCGTTCGCGGGAACAAGCGAACCGAGGAAATCTTGCGAAGGCGCGCCGTTTAGGTAAGTCGCGAAGTTTTGGGGAATCGCGGCGTCGGGCGGCGTCGGTTCCGGTCGCGGCGTCGACGTTCGAAAAACGTCGACGTCAAACGCGAAATTCGCGGAAGCGTTCGGTTCCGGAGCGCGTTCGAAAAAAAACGGCGACGTTTCGTTCGAACGTTCCGCGTCTTGCGGGAGCGGATTTTTGCGCGGTCGCCCCCGTTTTTTCGCCGGTTGAGGCGCGAATTGCGACGGAACCGACGGTTGAGGCGACGGCGGAAACGCGAGCGCGGACGCGTCGAGCGCTCGGTCGGGCGTCGGCGCCGAAAAGGTCGGAGCCGACGGCGCGAACGGTTGGGTTTGCGGTTTGCTTTGCGTCGGAAAACCGGACGCGGACGCGTCGCCGCAACAAATTTCGATCGGCAACTCGACGCCGGCGACGTCGACGCAAACTTTTTGCAGCTCGTGTTGAAAAGACGAACGGATAAACGCGCTAAGAAATTCGTTTTCGACGCGAACAATCAGTCCGGACGGCGACGCGGAGAAACGCGCCCCGGCGAACCAATAGGAGAACCGGCGTTCCCCGATTCGATTGAGCAACGCTTGGCGAAAAATTTCGTCGACGTTCATTTCTCGTTCTGTTGACATTCGTTCGACCGAAAAAAAGCCCGACGGCGGGCGCGTTGACGGCGTTTGGCGCGTTCCGTCGACGACGGCGACGCAAAATTGGTCTCGTTGGCGTTGGAGCGCGCGCCGAAAAGTCGCCGTCGTTTGCCCGATTTGCCTATTTTGGACGGAAAACAAGCGCGTCTCCGGTTGAAGAACGCGGCGCGACGACGGTCGGTAAAAGTAAAAACAACGAACGAAGACAAATGGGACGGCGAAAAGGAGACCGCCCGTCGGCGCCTATTTTACTTATCGGCGTCGGCGCGAAAAAAAAGCCGAATTATTTGCCTTCGACAATTAAATTTTACAAAAACGCTCCCAAAAGTCAAACGCCTCTTTCGTTCGGCGCGCTTTTTTACCGAGTTTTTTTGCAAGTATAATCGGTATTTTGGAAAAGGGGAAGCGCGATTTCGCTATTTTTACCGCCGATTTGCTCAAGTTTCGCCGTCGGTTTTCCGCGTCGACGGCGATAAAAAACGGCTTTTAGCGGTTGGAACGATTGAAGGGAAAAAACGCCCGTTCGCTCCGAACCGTTGGGAACGCGTCGAAAAACGGCGTTCCAACGGTTGGAAAACGTTAAAATGGAGAAAATAGCGAGACGGGCGAAGCGAAGGGAAACGCTTGCGTCGACGTTTAACGAGCCGACGTCGGGAGCGCTCGCGGAAGGATGTAATAACCGCGCGGCGTCGCGACCGAGTCCAACGCTTTTTCGAGCGGTTCGTTCCGCTTGGTCAACGCGGAGAGGCCGAGCGCGGACGTCCAGCTTTCAAGCTCTTCGTATCGAACGACTTCCGCCGTTTCCGGCGTTAGGCCCGCCGCTTCGATCGCCGCGTCGATCGCGTCGTCGAGGAAGCCGATTTCGTCGATTAAGCGAAGGTCTTTCGCTTGTTTCGCGGTGTAAATTCGCCCGTCGGCGACGCGGCGGAGTTCGGCGTCGCGTTCCTCGAGCGCCGCGAACGCGGTTTCGAGCGTTTCGCCGTCTTCGCTATTTCCGCTATTTCCGCTATTTCCGCTATTTTCGTTATCTTCTTCGATTTCTCCGGTTTCTTTAATTCCTCCGGTTTTTTCGTTTAGGGCGGGGGCGCCGCGATACCAAGGGCGACCGTCGCGAACGACGTCGAGGAATTGTTCGTAACTTTCGTCGACGAGCGCCTGCCAAACGGCGGTTTCCTCCGGCGTCGGTTTTTTCATAAAGTCGCCCATTCCCTTCATCGGGCCGCTGACGACCGGGGTCGACGCGACGCCGACTTTTTCGCAAAGCTCCGACGCGTCGTACATCGAGACGATGACGCCGATGGAGCCGGTTAAGGTCGAGCGTTCCGCGAAAATTCGGTCGGCCGCCGTCGCGATATAATAACCGCCGCTCGCCGCGACGTCGCCCATACTGGCGATTATCGGAACGTCGAGTTCCGCTTTTAAGTCTTTCAAAAGGGTGTAATAATAGTCGCTGCCGGCGATCGTGCCGCCGGGCGAGTTGATTCGCAAGACGACGCCGCGAACGCGTTCGTCGTCGGCGATACTATCGATCGCTTCGCGCAAAAAGCCGTATTCGTCCGTTTCGATAACGCCTTCGATCGGCAACACGACGATTTTACCCGGCGCGGTTTCGTCGCCGGAAATCGTTTCTTCGAGGACGAGCGACGACTCCGAAGCGTCGTTAAGCGCGCCGGCGAGACCGACGAGCGTCGCGAAAAGCAAGAAAAAGGACAAAAAACAAAAAGTCGCGACGCCGGCGACCGAAACCGTTACGTCTTTGAAAAAGAGCGGCCAAAATCCGATCGGACGCGGCGGAACGCGGAACGACGGCGTCGTCGGTCGCGGCGCGGCGTTCGGCGCGAAATTCCGGTTCGTCGACGCGTCGGCGGCGTTCGGCGCGAAATTCCGGTTCGTCGACGCGTCGGCGGCGTTCGGCGCGAAATTCTGGTTCGTCGACGCGGGAGCGTCGTCGGCGTTTTCGTTCGGCGATTCGTTGGTCGTTTGATCGGCGTTTTCGTTCGGCGATTCGTTGGTCGTTTGATCGGCGTCTTCCGGTTTCATTTAGTGTTCCTTGCGTAAATTGCCTAATTTAGCGGCGCAAAATAGGCGTCGCGGCGGGCGTTTGTTCGACGGAAAGCGGCGAGACGCTTCCTAACGGTATTATACGCAAAATAGAGAAAGAAGAGAAGAGGACTTTCGATTTTTAAGCGATTTTTTAGCGCGAGATTGAAAAATCGGTCGACGTTTCGGCGTTTGAAGCGTCGACCGAGGCGAGTTTTCGTTCGTTATTTTGCGTCGGCGTTCGCAGAGGAAGCGGAAGTCGGCGGCGTCCAGCGGTAAAGGATGTTTTTGCCGCGCCAATCCTCCTCGACGAGAATCAAGTAATCGCCGTTTTTGCGTTTGAGCGCGGCGACCGAATACGGCATATCTTGCCAACCGGCGCCTTCGCCGACTTCGCCGCCCGGGACGAACGCGCCGAGAACTTGCCCGGTTGCCGCGTCGAGCGCGTAAGTGCGTTGGCGGTTCTCGTCCGGCTTGACCATTCCGCAGAAGATATAATCGTCGGCGACGGCGAGACCTTGCGGCGTCAGCGGTTTGCCGTTTTCGCCGGTCGGATTGACCGGGAGTTTGACCGTCCAAGCGATTTTCGGCGAACCCGACGTCCAGCCGTCGTACCGGCGGAGCGTTTTGCCGCAAACGCCCCAAGAATCGATTTCGTCCGCGTTTCTAAGATAACCGCTCAAATAAAGCGTATCCGTTTCGGGAACGTAAACGACGCGGCGAACGAGGTCGAAGTCCTCCGGCCAAGGCCATTCTTGCGGGGTTTCCGTATCGTAAATCGGCGCGTAGAGGTTCGGGACGTCCGCCGACTCGACCTTGCGCCAACCTTGAAAGCGATAACGGCGAATCGAGCGGTTCTTGTGGAAGTCGCCGTGCCAAACGTCGCCGTTTTCGTCCATATGCCAAGCCCAAGTTTCGTCGTCGGAGCGGATTTTTCCGACCGGGCGCGCGATTTGGCCGCCGTTTTCCTCGTCGAACGAATAGAAGTTGAACCCGCCGCCGTATTGGCCGATCGTGTAATAGAGTCGGCGTCCTTCGAGCGTTTTGACGAACGCGCTCGCGCCGTAAAACGGGCGTTCGTCCTCTTCCTTGGAGTAACGAAGCGCGTCGACGGTCGTCGCGACTTGCCGCCAATCGAGGTCGGCGTTTTTCGAGTCGGGATCGAGTTCGAGAATCGCCGTTCGCGTGTAAATTCGGGCGCCGTCGGCGGTCGCGTCGAAACCGAACGTGTCGACGAACGCGCAGTTCGCCAGTTCCCAACGGAGCGAACCGTCCGGAGCGAACGACCGCAAGACGAGCGTTCCGACCGGCGCGCCGTTGAAACCGAGCGAAACGTAAAGGTTGCCCCGAGCGTCGGTTCCGGCGCCGCGCGGCGAGTAAAGACGCGTCGGGAACGTTTCGCCGTCGGCGAGTTTGCGTCCCTTGGCGTCGACCGTTTGCGAGAAGAGGCCGCCTTTTTCGCCGAACGTTTTCGTCAGTTTGGGCGCGCGCGGGTTCGAGACGTCGAAGAATTTGACCTGTTGGTCGGGCCCGTCGTCGCAAACGATCAGGAGCGCCGGATTTTTCGCGTCGAAGGCGAGCGACGTCGGAGCGCCGAGCGTCGCAAAGGCGCCGACTTTCGCTTCCGTCAACGTTTCGCCGGCGGCGCCCAAGCGGAGAAGCCGAATTTGGGCGTCGACGAGAACCCAAACGCCGCCGCGACCGTCGAGCGCGACGTCGCGAATCGCGGGGCCGGTTTTTTCGGCTTTTTTGTCGCCGTCGTTATTTTGGGCGGTTTGGGAGTTTTGGGGCGTTTTCAGCGCGGCGCCGGGGAGCGTCCAAGTCGCGAAGGTTTTGAAGTCTTTCGTTCGCCGCAGTTCGAGCGACGTCGCGTAAGCGACCGCCAAGACGCCCTTTTTCGCGTTCGCCCCGACCGGTTCGTCCGGCAGTTCCGCCGCGTCCGCCGGTTTCCAAGAGTCGAGGTCTTCCGCCGAGCCGACGAAACGAATCAGCCGCTTCCCGGCGTTGGCGATGTAAATTTCGTCGCCGTCGAGCGCGAGCGCGCGGTTCCCGGTGTTCCAACCCCAAGCGGTTTCCTTGCCGCCCTCTTGCTTTAGGAGAACGCGGTTGACTTTGCCGTCGCGATGAAGACCGGCGCAACGTCCCGCTTCGTCCCAATCGCAACCGGCGAGAACGAGCCCGTTCGGCGCGACTTCGATCTCGTCGGCGCCGTTTTGAACCCAATAGCCGAACCCGTTTTCGCCGCCGTTTCCGGAAAAAGTGTTGCCGACCCAACAAACGTCGTACTCCCCGGGCGGGGCGATCGATTTCGCGGCGTCGTCCGCTCCGAACGCGAGGGAGGAAGTAAGGAGAAACGGCGTTAAGGCGTTAAGCAACGTTGTTTTTTTCATTGGCGTTTCCTTCGTTGGGGTAAAATGGGGGGGGGTAGCGAAGCCGGGAGGTTCTCCGCGTCGGCGGGGCGTCGGCGGACGGGGCGACGTTATTCGGCGTCGGCGTCGGGGGCGCGCATCGCGGCGAGCCGCTCCGAGAAACAAGCGCAAACGTCGCCAAGGCCTTCTTCCGAACACTCGAACGCGACGCAATCGTCGGCGGCGAGACCGAGCGCGGCGCCGGTTTCGGTCGCGTCGATATTAGCGGCGAGGAAGACGAACTTCCAACTGTAAACGTTGGTTTGACGGTCGATTCGCTCCTTAACGTCGGCGGTCGTGAAGCGGCGGCTGGCGTTTTCTTCGCCGTCGGTCAAAATGGCGACGAGGATTTGCTCCGGTCGCTCCGACTCCGGAAGCGCGGCGAATTCGGCGCCGATTTCGTCGATCGCTTGGCAAACGGCGTCGTTGAGCGCCGTCATACCGGAGCAACGATAATTGCGCATCAGGTCGTTTTCGAACGTCGAAAGGTCGGCGCTTCGGACGATGCGCGTCGTTTCGTCGGAGAATTGGTAAACGTCGAGAACCGTTTTGCCGGGCTCTTCGCGCTGTTCGGCGATAAACGTGTTGAACGTTCCCTTGACGTCGTTTTCGACGACGCCCATCGAGCCGGAAGCGTCCAACACGACGCAAACGTGAATATAGTTTTTTTTCATCGCGAAATCCTCCTAAGTAAAATAGGCGGTTAAGATAAAATAGCGAAAGCCGGGGACGAAGCGAAGTAAAGAAAAAGGGGAAAATCGGAGCGAACGCGACCCCGACGCCGACGTTCGCGAACGAACGCCGACGTTAAAAGAGCGAAAGAAGGGAAAAATCGCGGCGACCAACGGACGAAAAACCGCCGTCGCCGCGTTTATTTAGCGAAGGAGCGTCAAACGTTCGGGAGTTCGAAGCCCTTGCGTTGTTCGCGACCGAAGAAGGACGCGGCTTGGTCGTTGCCGACGATTTGCTCTTTCACCGGGTCCCATTCGACGACCGTGTTCAAGCGGGCCGCGATACCGCAGAGGTGGCAGCAGTTCAACGCTTGGACGTGCGACCAAATGTCGGAAACCGGTTTGCCGCCTTCGCGGATGCAACGGATGAAGTTTTCTTTGTGCCCTTCGAACGGTTTGCCGTTGTAGAGCGCGTCGAAGTCGGCTTGCTTGAACGTGTCCGGCTTCAGTTCTTCAATGACCTTGCCCTTGCAGCGACCGCGGCTGACGTGGAAACGCCCCTTCGTCCCTTCGAAGAGAAGGCCGTTGCCGTCTCGCGAAGAGCTGACGACGCGCATTTCCGTCCCGTTCGAGAGTTGAACCCCGACGTCGAATTCGTGGCTGGTGTTGTAGCGGTTGTCGACCGTCGGGTACCCGTTTTTGAACGGAACCGGGTGTTTCGCGTTCGTGCCGTCGACCTTGACCGGGCCGGTTCCGGCTTTGTCGAGCCCGAGCGCCCAAAACGCGCTGTCGATATGGTGGGCGCCCCAGTCGGTGAATTTACCGCCGGAATATTCGTACCACCAACGGAACTCGTAGTGGCAACGCGTGCGCCCGAAGCGGTTGTCGTTGTTGTTTTTGTTGAGGAAGTCGCCGTCGCCGAGGAATTCCGTGTACGGCGCTTGGCCGAGGTACGTATTCCAGTCGAAGTTGGCGGGCGGGGCCATCCGCGGGATATCCGTATCGCCGGAGGTCGGGGAACCGTCGATGTGGCAGACGACTTTCTTGACGTCGCCGATCATCCCGGAACGAACGATGAGGGCGGCCAACGCGAATTGGTCGCGTTGCGAGCGTTGTTGCGTCCCGACTTGGAAAACTTTGCCGTATTTTTCGACCGCTTTGCGAATGAGCGCGTTTTCTTCGAGCGTCAGCGTAACCGGTTTTTGGCAGAAGACGTGTTTCCCGGCTTGGAGCGCTTCGATCGCGATCTTGACGTGCCAGTGGTCCGGCGTAACGACCGTAACGACGTCGATATCGTCGCGCTCGATCAGGCGGCGGTAGTCTTTGTAGACGTCCGGCGTGATCGTTTGGCCTTTTTCGTCTTTCTTGCCGATCCCGGATTTGATCGTGCGCCCGATCCCGTAATCTTCGTCGAGGTCGCAGATCGCGACGATATCGCATTGCCAGTTGAAGCCGTGCGCGTCGCCGCGACCCATCGAGCCGACGCCGATGCAACCCATCCGGAGACGGTCGCTCGGCGCTTGCGCCCAAACCGGTTTGACCGTTTCGGTCCAAGGAAGCGCGGTCGCGGCGGCGGCCAACGCGGCGGAGGATTTCAGAAAGTCGCGGCGATTAAGATTTCGCATCGTTTCGTTCCTTTTGTCGTTATTAATATAAAGGGCAAATTTCGGCGGAAATCGACGGATTTGGGGCGCGCACAATCTTGGCGTCGTTGCAAAAACCGTTGATAACGTAATCATAATCGACGTTTGGGGCGGCGTCAATGAGTTTTTGGCGAATTTAAAGAAAAAAGAACGCGCGGCTTGGTAAGTTGCGTAAAATAGAGAAACGACGCGGACGCGGCGCTTGCGTCAAGAAAAGAAAAATCGCGCGAAAACGTTGGAAACGAAGAAAAAGAAAGAAAATTTCGCCGCCTCCCCCTTGTCGAAGAAGCGACGGTGAGTATAATAGGAATCGACGTCCGAAGCGTTTAGTAACATACAACCCTTTCCGAGGCAGAAAGCAAGCGACGAATGATGAGCGGCGCTTGCGGTTCCCCTCCGAGGTTTCGCGCGACGTCGCGAGAGCCGAGCGAAGAGACGCGAGAGCGTTTTTCGTTCGATTTTGTTGAAGTTTTTGGTCGGCGAAAGCGGGCGAGCGTCGGGGTGGGACCCGAGCGACTCGAACGCGGCGCGGGCGAGAAATCGACGTCGAAACGCAGGACGGTAAGTTTCCGTAAAAAGAACCCGCCGGAGCGTCGAAAAAACGAATTTTGAAGTTCGAAACGCCGTTTAACGCGTTGAAAACTTGATTTTTCGAAGATTTTTGAAAAAAACGACGAATTGGGGCGGCGCGTTCGACTTTACGACGTCTTCCCGTTTAGGAAATTAAAGAGGAATAACAATGTCTCGAGTTTGTGAAATTTGCGGTAAAGGCAAAATCGTCGGTAATCACATCACCACCCGCGGTCGCGCGAAGCGCCTCAAGGGGGTTGGTACGAAAGTTACCGGGATCACCGCCCGCGACTTCAAACCGAATCTCCAACGCGTTCGCGTTACGACCCCGAACGGCGGTTCGAAAACGATGCGCGTTTGCACCCAATGCCTCCGTTGCGACGCCGTCGTCAAACGCGTCGCGCAAAAACCGTTCCGTATGGCCGCCGAAAAGTAGTTTTCGCGTCTGCGAACGTCGCGGAATTTGACGTAAAAATCAGCGTTGTGTCTTGGATGCGAAAAACGTTGAAAACGTCGATTTGCGTTTGAAAAAGAAAGTCGTCGAAAGGCGGCTTTCTTTTTTTTCTTGAGCGTCGCGGCTGGGGCGAGCGTTTTCAAAGATCGCGTCGACGGCGTCGCAAACCGAGAGACGCGGCGATTTGAAAAATTACGATGTTGAAATGAAGGAAATAAACAGGTTGGCGAAAAACGTCGGGGCGAGCGTTTGAACCGTTGGGCGGAACTTGCGACGTTGATTTGGGGAAGGTTGAACGGATTGGCGAAGACGGGAAAGCGCGCGGTTGTTTAAAATAGGAAAATTGAGCGGTTTCGGTAAAGCGCTTTCGGCGACAAGTTTTCCGCGTCAATCCAATTTTGGGCGAAAAAGCCCTCCGCTCGAACGCCGTTTCCGGACGCCGAGCGGAGGGATTGCGCGTTTTCAACGCTAGACGAGCGTTAAAATAGGAGGTTTGCGTTATTTAACGGCGACTCCGCGATACTCGAAGAGCCCGAACCAACGGCGGCTCTTTTCGCCGAGCGACCGAACGGAGAGCGTCGCCGTTTTCGCGTCGGCGCTCGTTTCTTTGAGGAGCGCGTTCGGAACGGTCAGCTTAAAGACGCCGAAAAAGTCCGGGCCGGGACGCTCGACGCGGAGAAGTTCGAACGAAAGCGCGGCGCCGGTTTCGGCGTTCTTCCAGTCGCAAGTCGTTCCGGCGGCGGCGTTTTCGTCGGCGGGAAGGTCGAAGCGAACGACCGCTTTCCCGTCGACGCTTAGCTCGAAACCGTCCGTTTTCGCTTCCGACCAATACCCGAGCGCGCCGACGAACGCGAACGTCGTCGAGCCGTTCGGGTCGAGCGCGGCGCGGTCGAGCGGTTTCGTCGTCCAGTCGAGTCGGTTGTCGAGCGAATCTTGACGGCAAACGCGCATCGGCGCCGCGTCGGAGTACGGCGAAGCGTTGATATGCCGCTCGTCCGGCTTCGTCGTCTTCGCGACGCGGTTGTACCCCCAAACGACGCCGTCCGGAACTTCGAACTTGTCGAAGTTGGCGGCGGGCGCTTCCGTTTTCGGGTTGAAATCGGCGCTCGCGACGTATCCGAGGAGCGCGTCGAGAAGGGCGAGCGCTTCCGGAGCGTCGGCTTGCGTTAGGTCGAGCGCGAACGAGCCGAGAACTTTCGACTCGCCGACGCGGGTTTGCGCCAAGTAAAGGTAATAAGAGTCGCGCCCTTCGCCGACCGCCAGCGGCTCGAACGTTCCGAAGAACGGTTTCGAACGGAAATCAAGCGCGCCGACGCGAATCAAACGGAACCAAAGCTCGTCCATCCAAGGCGCGTTCGGGAAGTCGCCGAAGGCCGGGGAGTCGGCGAACGCCGTTCCGATTTGCGTTCCGATCGACCACCAACCGAGCGAAACGTTCGGCGTCTCGGAAGCGGGGGAAATTGCGAAGACTTTGCGGCCCGCCGCGACCGCGTCGAAAAACGCCGGTTCGTCCGGAGCGACGATCCAAATTTCGCCGTCGTCCGCTTGCGCGACGGTTTCGTCGTCGCCGGTCGGTTCCGGAATCCGTTTTACGTCGTCGAAAATCGCGGCGAACGCGTCGAACCAAAGGTCGGAAACGGCGAAACCTTTCAGCGAACGTTTGGAGCGTTTCGGGAAAATCCAATAATCCCAAGCGTTGACGAATTTCGTTCCGCGAATCGAAACGGAGAATTCGAGCGCGACCGGTTTCGAAACGGCGTCGGCGGCGAGTTCGATTTTCGACGTCGCGAGGAGTCCGGCGAACCCGGCGGCGACTTCCTCGAACGGAACGGAACCGGACGCGACGACCGTTTTCGCGTCGTCTTTCGCCGTCAATTTCCAGTCGAGCGTTCCGGCGGGAATCGGCGCCGCGTCGTAATGCGAAATTCGGAACTCGGCGTCGAACGCGGTTCCGGCGACGAGAATCGGCGCGTCGAGATTCGTCGTCAACAGAAGCGCGGTCGGGCCGTTGAAGCGGTAAAAGTCGCGCGGAGCGACGCCGTTCGGGCGCGGTTCCCAAAACGGATTCAAATATCCTTGCGCCGCGACGCAATCCCCCTGCGGAATCGACGCGTCGACGAGCGACCAAAAGTGATAACCGTCGCAAGCCGGGTCGAGGCGCGCCGCCTCGAGCCCGCGTTTTTGATAAATCCCTTGCAAACGTTCCGACGCGGCGACGCAAGCGGCGCCCCAATCGACGTTCAGACCGAGTTTATTTAGCGTGTTCGTCCATTTTTCGACGCTAACCGGCGATTGACGAATCCCGGTGAAGCGGGGTTCGTAACGCGGATCCATTTTGATCGCCAAATTCAAATATTCGTGCGCGACGAACGGGCGCTCGATATTGTCGTGCGCGCCGACCGGCCAAGGATTAATGATCGAACCGGTTTTGCCGCCGGTCGCGAAGTCGGCCAAGCCGTCCGGATTCTTGCCGCCGTCTTGGTGAATCGTCAAACGGTCGGGGTCGTAACGCTTAATCCAAGCCGCCATTTCACGGTCGAGCGGAGCGCCGAGGTAGCCTTCGTTCCCGAAAGAATAGGTCGCGAAGGAGACGTAACGACGGTTCGTTCGGAAAAGTTCGTAAAGGTCGCGCTTCGGATCGAACGGGAACGGCTCGGTCGGAACGTCGTGATAATACGGGAGTTCCGGTTGTAGCAGCATCCCTTTTTCGTCCGCCGCTTCGAAGTATTCCGGGAAGGGGGAGTGCGTGTGGAAGCGCGCGTAATTGAACCCGGCCTCCTTGTAAATCGACATATGCTCTTTGAAACGTTCCCGGTCGGCGGGCTCGATCAGGTTGATTTGGTCGTAATTATGGTCGCCGCAACCGCGGAAGAAGTAAGGTTTGCCGTTTAGGTAAAATTGACGACCGACGACTTTCAGCTCGCGAACGCCGAAACGCTCCGACCAACCGTGCAGCGGCTTTCCGGTCGCGTCTTTAACGACGACGTCGGCGACGTAAAGAACCGGCGTTTCCGGCGTCCAAAGTTCGCAATTTTCGATCTTAACGTCCAAAACGACCGGGCGCCAAGTTCCGTCGGCGGCGCGGTAACGGGAGTAGCCGGGCGCTTGGGCGCGACCGACGACTTGCCCGGAGAGCGTTTTGATTTCGACTTCGACCGAACCGGCGCCGCGTTTCGAGTCGGCGGTCGTCAACTCGGCGGCGTTCGGGCGTTCGACCGGGCGGAGCGCGAGGAGTTCGCGGTCG
>JAFSDX010000134.1 GCA_017436025.1 Thermoguttaceae bacterium | reverse complement strand
TCTTCAGCCGGAGCGGCGGCTTCGGCGGTCGCGGCTTCTTCAGCCGGAGCGGCGGCTTCGGCGGTCGCGGCTTCTTCAGCCGGAGCGGCGGCTTCGGCGGTCGCGGCTTCTTCAGCCGGGGCGGCGGCTTCGGCGGTCGCGGCTTCTTCAGCCGGAGCGGCGGCTTCGTCGATCGAAGCGTCTTGCGCGAACGCGACGCTCGTCAAAGCGAAGGAGACGGCTTCAGCCGGGGCGGCTTCTTCGGCCGGAGCGGCTTCTTGTTGGACGGCGGCCGGTTGGGCGGCGTCGGCGACGGTGTACTTGTCTTTCAGGGCGTCAAGCGCGAAACCGCTGATGAATTGCCCGACGCCGAGGAGCAGGAACGCGATCAGCGATTGGACGGAGGCCTTCATTTCGGCCGGAGCGACGCGGTCGCCGAACATATACGACGCGGTGTAAAGGAACGCGTAAGCGAGACCGTGAAGCAGAACGCCCGCGATGGCCAACGGCATAACGCCGACCGAGAAGAGCGCGTAACGGAGCGTCCAAGCGGCCAAACCGGCGACGAGAACGCCTTTCAAACCGATACGACCGACGGCGAACGCCAACGCGGCCATAAAGAGGAGTTCCGAAACTTGGTTCAGGGTGCCGAAGATCGCGGCTTTTTCCGGCGCGACGTTCAGAACGTCGTTGACGTAGGAACCGAACATCGGGAAGTAGAAGTTCGAACCGAAGATCGAGACCATAAACGCGCAAATCATAAAGAGCGCGAAGTCCTTGCGTTTGAAGAGCGCGAGCGCTTTCAGACCGAACGGGTCGTTGTTCTTCGTGCCGGCCGGCGGGGTGTTCGGAAGCGTCAACGCGTAAGCGGCGAAGACGAGCGAGACCAAACCGCCGAGGTAGAAGCACGTCGTCGGTTTCACGACGAGGTTGATGAGAATCCAGCCGAGCGTCCCGAAAATGAAGACGAACGAGGCTTTGTCTTTATTCGGAATGTGTTTGAAGACGACGGCGTTGATCAACGGAATCGACGGCATATAGGCGAACCCGGCGACGAACATCAACGCGATGAAGGCGGTCATGTTGACCGTTTCGGCGTTCGAAACGACGCCGCAAGCGAGAAGCGCCGCGCCGCCGAGGAAGTGCATAAACGCCAAAACCTTTTGCGCCGCGAACTTGCTGTCGGCGATCGGGCCGATCACCGGAGCGAAGAGAGCGCCGAGCGCGAAGAACGAATAAAGAGCGCCGGGGTTGAACCCTTTCGCCGCGGCGAGCGCGCCGAGAGCGATGTTCCAAGAACCCCAAATCGCAAACTGCATCAAATAGGCGACTTGCAAACGCCCGTACATACCCATAGGAACCTCCTGAAGGTTTTTCGAAAATATTTCCGGAAATTTCGCGTCGACCGCCGACCGTTTCGCCCGCCGCTCGCGCTTTTGGTCGCAAGAGCCGCGAATCGTCGCCCAAATCCGGGGTTCTTGGGAAACCCGGGTGTTCCGTCGAACGCCGTCGCGAACGCTTCGCGAACCGCTCTCGCTTCGTTCGAGCCGAGCCGCAAACGCCAAACGCCGCCGTCAAACGCGTCGAAAAATTAGCGGCGAACGCCCTCCGACGCGACGTTGCGAAAAAATCGCGCGGAACCGCTCGACGCTATCCGTTCATTATAAGCTCAAGTCGAGGCGATAAGCAAGCGTTTTTTTTCGGCGATTTTCTCTTTTTTGCAAAATTTTTCCTCCGCGCTGGAAAAATATTCGCGTCGCGACGGTAAAAACGACGATACTAACGATAACGAACGCCGTTAAACTTTTCCGTTTCTAACGGCGCCCGCGTTCGCCGTTTTCCGCCGACGCCGCGTTATTAATATATTAATGACAAAAACGTCGTTTCGCGGAAGCCGGTTTCGCTCCGTCGCGCCTTATTGCGTCGTTACGACGTTTGAAATCCGGGCGCGCCGTTTGAATTTTTAACCGCTAATAAAGTCGCCGCAATGAAAACCGTCGTTTTCTCCGCCGCCGACGCCGCGTCTCGCCGACGCCGCGCCCTTTGGAACGCGCTTCGCCCCGTCTCGGGTCGCGGAGCGGGCGTTTTATCGTTTTTTGCCGCTATTTTTATTTCGCTCCCGAGCGACGCGCCGCCGAAAACGTTCGCTTTTGAAGACGACGGTTGGCAAGCCGTCGAGACGACCGACGCCGAAGAAGCCGACGCGCGCTTTTACGCCCTCGACGAAAACTCGGAAAACGCCGAAGAAGCCGAAGAAGCCGAAGAAGCCGAAGAAGAGTACGTCGAAGCGGACGTCGCGGACGGATACGGCGACCCGCTCGCGCCGTTAGCGGAAGAGGACGAAGCCGAAACCGGCCCGCTCCAACGGTTGCGACCGTTCCGCCGCGCTCGAACGAACCGTCTTTTCGGAGGCCGTTTCGTCGACCGCGACGCGCCGGAACCGCCGGAAATCGAACCGGTCGAACACGTCGAACGAGTCGAAGCGCCGAAACTAACCCCGGTCAACGAAAACTTGCCGGCGCTCGACTTAGACGGTCGCCTCGACTCGAACGGAACGTTCGTCACCCGCGAGGAACTCGACGCGCTTCGGGAAGAAATGTCGCTGATGACCTGGAAAAAAGGCGACTTCCGTATCACGCCGTACGGGTTCCTGAACCTCTCTATGTCGGCCGACACGCAGCGCGCCGTTCCGGGCGAGTATATGCTCTACGTGCAGACGCCGGAAGTCGACGATTCGTCCGACTTTACGATCGACGCTCGCACGTCGCGCCTCGGTTTCAAAATGGAGGGGCCCCGCGTCGAAGCGTTGAACGCCGACTTGCGCGGCTGCCTCGAGTTCGACTTCCAAGGCGCCTATAACGGTTCGAAAAACAAAGGGGGCGTTCAGCTCCGCCGCGCTTACGCCGAGTTGGTCGACGCGGAGAACCAACGCCGCTTCCTCGCCGGACAAGATTGGGAAATTATTTCGCCGCTCTGCCCGCAAATGTTGAACTATCTCCCGGGCGGTTTCGCCGGAAGCCTCCAATACCGACGCGCGCAAGTCCGCTTCGAACAAGGCTTTACATTTAGCAAAGACTTGCAAACGCTCGCGCAAATCGCCGTTTGCGACAACATTCTCGGCGACTATACGTCGACGCCGGGCGTTTCCGCCGCGACGTCCGGTTGGCCGGTGATCGAAGGACGTTACGCCGTTTCGCTCTTCAAAGACGCCCGCGACGGGCTGCCCATAACCGTCGGCGTCTCCGGGCACGTCGGCGAGCAATATTACAAGTTTTCGCCGATCGCCGGAACCTTCGCGAACACGTCCGAACGGGTCGCGGTCGAAACTTGGTCGGCGAACCTCGACGCGGACGTTCCGTTGACGAAAAAGCTCCGCGTCCAAGGCGAATATTACGTCGGAGCGAACGTAAGTTCTTTTATCGGCGGCATTAACCAAGGCGTCGACCTTTACCGTCGCGACGCGCTCGGCGCTTCCGGCGGCTGGCTGGGGTTGCACGTCGACTGGACGCCCAAATTCGCGACAAACGTCGGTTACGGAATGGAAAAACTCGACGACGACGATCTCGTCGGCACGAGCGTCGCCTCGAACGGCTTCACGACGTCGCGAACGCGCAACGAGTTGTATTTCGTCAACTTCCTGTACAACTGGACGCCGAACTTCATGACCGGGATCGAAGTCGGCTATTGGCAAACGCAATACCAAAAAGCCGACGTAACCGGCGAAACTCCGGTCTTTACCGCGATGAAACCGGGCGAGGCGGTTCGCGTCGAGTTCGCCGCTCGACTCACCTTCTAACGGCGTTTTCCGTCGGCGCCCGCTTTTCGCAACGCTTTTCGAAAAATCAAAGAGCGTCGAAAACGTCCGCCGCCGCGACCGCGAAACCGTCAAAAACGGAAACGGCGGCGCGTCCGTCGACGAAAAAACGCAAAAAAAACGACGCGAACGCTTCGGCGCCTTTCGCGTCGTTTATTTTTTTGGTATAATAGAAGCGCGATTTAATAATTTTCGCGAGTTTTCCCCCGCGCTTTCCCGTCGCTCGACCGTTTCGGTTTCGTTTCGGTGCCTTTTCGAGTCGACGAATCGCTCGGCAAGCCCGCGACCGACGATAAATCCCGGAGCGAAATAATGAAACTGCAACAAATTTCCGTTTTTCTCGAAAATAAACCGGGCCGTTTGATGGAAGCGTGCGCCGCTCTCTCCGACGCCGGCGTCAACGTCGAAACAATGTCGCTCGTCGAAGCGGGCGAATTCGGCGTTTTGCGCGTCCTCGCCAAAGACTCGGACGCCGCGTTCGAAGCGCTGAAAGGTCGCTTCACCGCCAAAAAGACCTCCGCTCTCGCCGTCCAAATCCCGGACGAAGCGGGCGCGTTGACGAAACTTCTCGGCGTCATCGCCGCGAACGACGGTTTGAACGTCGAGTATATGTACGGCTTTACGTCGAAAAAACGCGGCGTCGCGGCGATTATTTTGTCGATGAACGACGTCGACCGAGCGTTGGAAGTTTTGCAAGCGGCGAACGTCGCGCTCGTCGGCGCCGACGACCTTTTCGCTTGAATCCGCGCCGTTTTGCTTTCCGCCGCCCTTTGCGTTAAGCGGCGACGACGCGAACTTTTTATTGACGCTCAACGCAAAACGCTCTCGCAACGCCGCGATTAAACCGCCGTTGCGAAAGCGTTTAGCGTCGTTCGTTTTTTCTTAACGCCGACGTTAAAATCTCTTTTCTCTTAACCGTTTCTTCGGCTCCGTCGACGAAAGCCGTTCGATTAAACGTTTAATCGAGCAGAGCCGCGTTGAGATTCGAATCGAACCGCACTCCGATAAGGGTCCAAGGAACCGAGGTCGGGTCGGCGGCGTTCGGGCGCGGGCGGTAATAAGTAAAACGCCAAACGATCGGGTGATTTTGGCACTTGTACAGATACCGAAATTCGATCAAATCGGAGCCGAGCGCCTTCGCGCCGACCGGCTCGTAAGCGATGTAAGGCCCGAAGTTAGCGGCGACCAATTTCAAATTGTCGGAAAGTCCCGCCAACAACGTCTCGTTGTCGCCCAGCGTCGTGTTTTTCGTCAATTCGTCGAACGCTTTCCGCGGCCCTTGGTTCGGGTCGGAAACGTTTTCGAAAAAATTCCCGATCGACGCGCGCAACGCCTCGACGTCGGCTCCGGTCGCGCCGGTTTGCGCCTCGACGCTCGTCGGCGTCAACGAGTCGCCGTCGCGTCCGACGACGAACGCCAAAAGAAGAATACAAACGCCCCAAAGCGCCGTGTTTTGCTTGTTTTTCATCGTTGCCGCGTTCCCTTACTCTCGCTATCTTAACTTTTTATCGTCGCAACCTAATCCGCCGACGCGCCGTTTCGTTCGTCGCGCCGCGTTATCTTCCAACAATTAACGACTTTACCAAAAAAAACGCCGCGCGTCAACGCCGATTTTGTCGCCGTCCGCCGTCTCTTATTCCCATTTTCCGCGAACCGAAGAAGACGCGCCTTTCGTTTTGCTTATTTTTCCCGAAATCAAATTTCGCTTTACTTATACAGCGCAACATTATTTCATCCGTTTATTTTACCGTCGCGCTTAATTACATTTTCTTATACCGCCAACGCGCCGACGGACGACAAAAAAAATTTCCGGAAAAAAGTTGAATTTCGCCGCGTCGTTCTTATAATTAATAACGAAAAGACGAAAGCGCACGTCGGTCGCGCGACCGTTCGCCGCCCGTCCCCTCGACGCTGCAAGCCGTTCAACGAAAGGATTTCGCGATGGAATTTCAATTTTGCGGAGCCGCCGGAAGCGTTACCGGCTCGAAACATCTCGTCGTCTGCGATAATTTTCAGTTCCTCGTCGACTGCGGGCTCGTCCAAGAACGGGCGCATATCGGTCGCAACTGGGAGCGGCTCCCGGAAAACCCGAGCGCGCTCGACGCCGTTTTCCTAACGCACGCCCATCTCGACCACTGCGGCTTGCTCCCAAAACTCGTCGCCGACGGTTTCAAAGGCGCGATTTACGGCGTCCCGGCGACGCTCGAACTGGCCCGCTTAATCCTTTTCGACTCGGCGCGCATCCAAGAAGAAGACGTCGCGTTCAAGAAAAAGCGACACGCCAAAGAGAATCGCGCCCCCAATCCTAACCGTCCGAATCGCGCGCTTTACACGCAAGGCGACGTCGACGCGACGCTCCGTCTCTTCCGTCCGATTCCCTACTCGACGCCGACGCAAGTCGCGCCCGGCGTCCGCGCGACGTTCCGCGACGCCGGCCATATCCTCGGTTCCTCGTTCATCGAAATCGAGCTGACCCGCCCGGCGCTCGAAACCGACGAGCCGCGCCGCCTCGTTTTTTCCGGCGATCTCGGTCGCGCGAACCGCCCTATCCTCCGCGATCCCGAGTGTTACTGCGACGACGCGCCCGTTTCGCACCTCTTCCTCGAGTCGACTTACGGCGACCGAGTTTCCGAAGCGGTCGAGTCGGTCGACGACCAGCTGGCGGACGCGATCTCTCGAACGGTCGCGCGCGGCGGGAAAGCGATTATGCCGGTTTTCGCGGTCGAACGGGCGCAAGAAATCCTCTGCCGAATCGCGACGCTCCGCGAAGCCGGGCGCATTCCGTCCGACGTCCCCGTTTTCCTCGACAGCCCGATGGCGGTCGAAGCGACGGAAATCTTCGTTCGGCATCCGGAATGCTTCGACGAAGAGACGCTCGCCCTTTCGAAGCGCGGCGCGCAAGCGTTGCCGAATCTAGGTTTGCTACGAACGTCGGACGAGTCGCGCAAGCTAAACGATATGAAGGGCCCGGCGCTGATTCTCGCGTCGTCGGGGATGTGCAACGCCGGACGCATTAAGCACCACTTGGCGAATCATATCGGCGACGCGAAAAACTCGGTCGTTTTTCTCGGCTACCAAGCGGTCGGAACGCTCGGGCGACAAATTGTCGACGGCGCGCCGGAGGTGCGAATTCACGGGAAGCCGCGTCAAGTTCGAGCCGAAATTTTCGTTATTCGCGGAATTTCCGGACACGCCGACCAAAACGAATTGATCGCTTGGCGCGCCGCGTTCCCGACGCCGCCGAAAACGACGTTCGTCGTACACGGCGAAAAGTCGGCGTCGCAAGCGCTTGCGTCAAAAATCCGCGAACGCGAACCGGGCGCGTTCGTTTACGTTCCGGAACACGCCGAAATTTACAAAGATTAGCGTCGTTCTCGCAAACGCCGACGCGACGACGTTTAAGCGTTTAACGTTCCGACGTTTTAAGCGTTAATCGCCGCAAACCGACGCGTTCCTCGCGCGAACGCGTCGGTTTTTTCGCCCGCGCCTATTATTAGCCCAACTTATTATAAGAGTCGTTTATCGACGTCCGTCTAATCGCGCCGCGCTCATTAGCAAAACTTATTATAAGCGTTTCTTATATCCAAAAACAAAAAAATATCGCGCCGCCCCCTTGCGTCCTTTTGTCGAACGATTATAATAACCTTCGTTTTGAGCGTTCCGCGACGTCCGATTCTTCGCTCCAACCGCGCTCGAAATAAACGCAACCGACGGAAACGGCGACGTTTAACGCTGCGCTCCGTCGTTCGCCAACGTAATGGGGGCGCTTTCGTTCGACCGCGAACGGAGGCTGAGAAGCACCCCTCGAACCTGCTCCGGATAATGCCGGCGAAGGAAATTACGAACGGCGCGCCTTCCTCGTTCCCTCGCGATTTTCCATTTTTCTCAAAGTCGCTCGAATGAGAAACGCCCGGCTAATTTCCTTTCGCGCCGACCAAGAAAGGAAACGCCGACGATGGAAAACCTCGTTTCTTCTGCGATCGTATCTTCTTTTAGCGCAAAACTTACCGACAACCTCCAAGTCGACGTCGCGATCGTCGGCGGCGGCCCGTCGGCGCTCGTCGCGGCGAAATATTTGGCCGACGCGGGCGTCAAAACGGCGATTTTCGAACGAAAACTTGCTCCCGGCGGCGGAACTTGGGGCGGCGGAATGCTCTTCAACGAAGCCGTCGTTCAACGCGACGCGCTCGAAATTCTCGGCGATTTCGGAATCGGAACGCAAGAGATCGCGACCGCGCCCGGCTTTTTCACTCTCGACACGGTAGAGATGGCGAGCGGCTTAATCTTCGGCGCGCTAAAGTCCGGCGCTAAAATCTTTAACGCAATGAGCGTCGAGGACGTCGTTTTCAAAAACGGCGAAATCGGCGGCCTCGTTATCAACTGGACGCCGGTCGAACGCCTCGGTATGCACGTCGACCCGCTCGTCGTTTTGTCGAAACGCGTCCTCGACGGCACCGGACACCCGAGCGAAATCGTCAATCTCGCAACAAAAAAAGCGCAAATCAAACTCGACACCCCGACCGGCGGAATCCTCGGCGAAAAACCGATGCACGCGACGTCCGGCGAAGCGTCGACGGTCGAAAACACCCGCGAATATTTCCCGAATCTTTTCGCTTGCGGAATGAGCGCAAACAACGTAATGGGAGGCTATAGAATGGGCCCGATTTTCGGCGGGATGCTCCTTTCCGGTCGCAAAGCGGCGCGTTTGATTCAAGAAAGTTTGCAACGTTAATCTAACCGTTCAAACCGTTTGCTTTTCCGCAATGTCGCCCGCAACCGCCGACGCCTCGACGATTTACGCGACTTCAACGGCGATTTCCCCGCTTCCGTCGGTCGCGCCAATCCGGCGGCGATTTCCCCGCTTCCGTCGGTCGCGCCAATCCGGCGGCGATTTCCCCGTTTCCGTCGGTCGCGCCAATCCGGCGGCGATTTCCCCGTTTCCGTCGGTCGCGCCAATCCGGCGGCGATTTCCCCGTTTCCGTCGGTTGCGCCAATCCGGCGGCGATTTCCCCGCTTCCGTCGGTTCGCAAACCCGGCAAAGTATTTCCTCAGCTTATAATAAGCGTTTCTTATTATAAGTTTAGCGTCGCCATTCCCCGTCGCAACAAGTCCATTCGCCAAGGAGAGATTATGTCGTCGTTCGCCGCTCCGCCGTCCTGTTTTCGCTCGCTCGCCGAACGAGCCGCCGCGTTTCGCCAAGTCGATATTTATCCGGTCGTTACGTCGGAATTTTGCGCCGGTCGCGCCCCGCTCGACGTCGTTCGCCAAGCGTTCGAAGGGGGCGCTCGAATCGTTCAACTTCGCGAAAAAACGGCGTCCGACCGCGACGTTTTCCGGCTCGCCGTCGAATGTCGCAAACTCGCAAACCGTTTCGGCGCGCTCTTTATCGTCGACGACCGCCTCGACGTCGCGTTGGCGGCGAACGCGGACGGCGTTCATCTCGGACAAGACGACTTGCCGTTTGACGTCGCGAAGCGTTTGGCGCCGGAATTATTGATCGGCGCGTCGACGCACAACCTCGCGGAACTTCAAGAGGCGCAAGAGCTTAACGTCGACTATCTCAACATCGGCCCAATTTTCGCAACGCAAACGAAAGCGGTCGCCTATCCGCCGGTCGGGCTCGAACTTTTAGCGGAATTAAGAAAAGCGGCGACCGTTCCGACGACCGTAATGGGCGGAATTAAAGCGAGTCATATCAAGACGTTGCGCTCGCTCGGCGTCGAAAGAATCGCGCTCGTTACCGAGATAACGCAAGCGACGGACGTCGCCGCCAAGACGCGCGAACTTCGCTCGCTCTTTTGACGCTTGAACGCCGAGAAAAAATTCAAACGCTTTTCAACGTTTTCAAACGTCGTTTTGCCGCCGCCGATTACAACGCTAAAAAACGCGCCGCCGAACCTCGGAGCGGCTCGAACGGCGCGTTTTAGCTTCCGTTTTCAAAAAATCAAAGACGCTTTTAAAAACGGCGTTTCAAACTACTTCCAGTTCTCGGCGAGGCGTTCGAAGTGCGCTTGCGGGTGCGCGCAGGCCGGGCAAACTTTCGGCGCCGACTTGCCGAGGTGAACGAAACCGCAGTTGCGGCAACGCCAAACGATTTCGCCGTCGTTTTCGAACATCGTTCCGTTTTGAATCGCGTCGGCGAAACCGCGATAACGGCGTTCGTGTTGTTTTTCGGCGATCGCGACGTTGCGGAAGACCGCGGCGATTTCGTTAAAACCTTCTTCTTCCGCGACTTTCGCGAATTCCGGATACATTTGCTCCCATTCCTCTTGTTCGCCGCAAGCCGCCGCGAGAAGGTTTTCGAGCGTCGTCCCGATTTTACCCGCCGGGAAGGTCGCGGTAATTTCCAAGTCGCCGCCTTCCAAGAACTTAAAGAAGCGCTTCGCGTGTTCCTTTTCTTGGTTCGCGGTTTCTTCGAAAACGGAAGCGACAAGTTCGTATCCGTCCTTTTTCGCTTGCGACGCGAAGTAAGTGTAACGGTTGCGCGCTTGCGACTCGCCGGCGAACGCTTTCAACAAATTCGCTTCAGTCTTCGTACCTTTTAAACTCTTCATTTTCAACCCTTTCTTAAAAAGAAGACGCCGTCGCGCGTTCGCTCGACGACCTTAAAAACCGAACGTTTCGAAAAGACGGCGCCGCGATTAACAAACGTTTCGACGCGACGGGCGCCCGTTCTTTTGTCGCGTTTTACTCTTCTTATTATAACGATTTTTCGCAAACGTAAAGCCTCGCTTGTTCGTTTTCTTCGGTTCCCGCCGATTTTTCCGTCGCCGCGACGCAAAAGCGCCCGAAAATAACGCGGACGCCGCTTCACCTTCTTGCGCTTCTCGCTATAATGGTTAATATAAAGAAAATAGCGCGACTTCGCCAAGTTTGTCGCCCTCCGATTCGCGTTCGTTTGCGCCGGAAACCGCCCGTTCCGAGTCGTTTTTTACTTTCCATCGCCTGTTTTCCATTTTTCCTATTCCACCTATTTTACTCATTCAACGCAATCATATGAACGCCAACGTTTCGCCGTCGATCTCCGCCGAGCGCGAGAGCGTCCTCTTTTCGATTTTGATTCCGGTTTACAACGAACAGGCGTATTTGGCGCGAGTTGTCGAACGCGTCTTGGCGGCGCCTCTTCCCGACGGCGTCGAGCGCGAGCTGATTCTCGTCGACGACCGCTCGACCGACCGCACGCCGGAGGTTATCGCGTCGCTCGTCGCCCGTTATCCGGACAAAATCCGAGCGTTTCGCCAACCGAAAAACCAAGGAAAAGGCGCCGCCATCCGCCGCGCAATTCAAGAAATAACAGGCGATTACGCGATTATCCAAGACGCCGACCTCGAATACAACCCGAACGAATATTCGCTCGTCTTGGCGCCGCTCCTCGACGGTCGCGCCGACGTTGTGTACGGTTCGCGATTTGCGACTCGAGAAACGCGCAAAATCGTTAATTATCATCACAAGCTCGGAAATCTATTTTTGACTCATCTTTCCAACTGGACGACCGGGCTCGACTTGACCGATATGGAGACGTGTTATAAAGCGTTTCGCGCCGACGTGTTAAAGTCGATTCCGCTCCGCTCGAACCGTTTCGGAATCGAACCGGAAATCACCGCGAAAATCGCCAAGCGCGGCTGGACGGTTTACGAAGTGCCGATCAGTTACAACGGGCGCCGTTATTCGGAAGGAAAGAAAATCGGCTGGAAAGACGGCGTCAGCGCGATCCGCACCATCGTTAAATATTGGCTCGTCGACGACTGTTTTTACGACGCCGATTCCGACGGCGACGCCGCGACGACGTTCGAGCGCAGCCGACTTTCGACGCAAGCGACCGTCGCTAAATCCGTTCCGTTCCTCGGGTTGCAAACGCTCGAAATCGGCGCGGGCCAAGGGGAAGCGTCCCGTTATTTGCCGCAAAAAGAGCGGTTGACGCTCGCCGACGCGGACGAGAAAAACGTCAAATTTTTGCGCGCCGGTTACGACGGGAACGCGGTCGTCGACGTCGCTCGCCTCAATCTCGACGCGTCGCCCGACGAAAGCGCCCCGCTTCTCGATTTCGCCGATCTTCCCTCGTCGCCCGAAATCGCCCCGACCGCGCAATCCTCCCAAAGCGCCGAATACGACGCGATCGTCGCCTTCAACCGAGTCGACGCGCTCCGCTTTGACGACGCCGACGCCTTCGGTCGCCTCCGCTCGCTGTTAAAATCTAACGGTCGCGTCGTTTTTACGCTCCCCGCTTGCGGTTCGGAATCTTATTCGGAACGAGAAATCAAACGTTGTCTCGCCGACGCCGGGTTCCGCGCCGAAAAACTTGAACGTTTCGACGCGCTTTCGACGCTTTTAGGGCGCCGCGACGATAAAACGCCGAGTCGGAAAGCGCTCAAACTTTACGATTCGCTCTTCCGTTGGACGCGTTGGCTCGACAATTTCCTTCCGGGAGCGCGCTTTTTCGTTGTCGCGACGCCGGTCGATAAATTAAATCTCTCCAAACGCTAACTCCAACCGATCTTTGGTTTCGACTCGCCGCGTCTTACGTTTGTCGTTCGACGCGGCGCCGTCGTTTTATCCTCTATCGTCGCTTTGCTCTATTTCCATTTTCGCCTTCTTTTCAAACCAAAAACCATTTCTAAGACGCGTTTGAATATCTTTTGATTTAAAAATCAAACAATTTTCTTTTTTTAAACTTTCTTAGCGCGGTCGGTAAAAGTCGTTGTTTTTTTGCAAGAAATTTCCGCAATTTTCGTTCGTTCCTTGACAAACGGCGACCGCTGGAGTTAAAATAGAACGGTCGAAACCGCGAACAAATTTCCGGCGTTTCCGACCGTTAAGCGCGTCCGTTCGCCGCCGTTCCCCTTCATCGCCGTTTCCGGCATTCGCCAACTTACCCAAACCTCCCATTTTACCGTCCCGAAAGGAGCGTTCCGTTGACCGCCTCGCCGTTTTCCCTTGAAATTATCCGCGCCCCTCAAACCGACCGCCGTTTTCGCGCCGCGCTTTTCGATTTCGACGGCACCTTGAGCCTCGTTCGCGAAGGCTGGCAGAACATTATGGTTCCTTACTTTTGCGAAGTTCTCCTCGAAACGATGGACGACGCGGCGGAAGCGGAGCGAATCGTTCGCGATTTTGTCGACCGAATCACCGGCAAACAAACGATTTACCAATGCATCCAACTCGCGAAGGAAGTCGAGGAGCGCGGAGGAACGCCGCTCGACCCGCTTTTATACAAAAAAGAATATTTGCGCCGTCTTCAAGAGCGGATTCAAAGCCGAGTCGACGCGTTGGCCGCCGGAACCGCTTGTCCGGACGATTTCGTCGTCCCGGGAGCGCGCCGTTTCTTAACTCTTTTGCGCGAAGCCGGTTACAAACTTTACCTCGCGAGCGGCACCGACGAGTTTTACGTCAAGCAAGAGGCGGAACTCCTCCAACTGACGGACTTTTTCGACGGCGGAATTTACGGCGCGCAAGACGATTACAAAACGTTCTCGAAGGCGCTCGTCATCTCGCGACTGATTGAAGTCAACCGCCTCGACGGCGCGGAGTTGGTCGGCTTCGGCGACGGTTACGTCGAGATCGAAAACGTCCGCGAAGTCGGCGGTTACGCCGTCGGCGTCGCGACGAACGAAGCGAACCCCGGCGCCGGCGTCGACGCTTGGAAACGGGGACGTCTCCTCGAAGCGGGCGCCGACGTTATCGCGCCGGACTTCGGCGATCCGGAGCGTTTGTTCCGCTTTTTGACGACCGGCTCCGACGTTTGAACTCGCGAACGTCTCCAAACGCCGTTCCAAACCGCGCAAACGTCGCGAATCGCCCAATTTAACGTCGTTTTGGCGACGCCGAACGCTCGCGGCGCCGGTCGCGTCGTTTTTACTCGCTTTGCGCCGCTCGCCCATTCCTCCTATTTCCCCTATCGTCGCCAACCGCTCCATTCCCCCGAAAGCGCCCCAATGACCAATTTATCGCCCGTCCCGTTCGCTCCGCCCGCCGACTTGGCCGACCGCTTGACGCGTCTCGCCGCCGCGAAAACGCCGAAAATCGCGGTGATCGGCGACTTTTGCCTCGACAAATATCTCTTTTTGTCCCCGGAATTAAACGAAATTTCGGTCGAAACCGGCAAAACGGCGTTCCAAATCCGAGCGCGACGCGTTTTCGCCGGAGCGGGGGGAACGGTCGCGAACAACCTGCGGGCGCTCGGCGCGTCGACGTCTTGCTTCGGAATCGTCGGCGACGACGGCGACGGCTTCGAGCTGTTGAAGGCGCTGCGCGGAATCGGCGCCGACGTTTCCGGAATGGTCGCGTCGCCGGAAGTTCTTACGTCGACATACGTTAAGCCGACGAACCCGGACGGTCGCGGCGGTTGGGTCGAGTCGAACCGCTTCGACGTTCGCAACCCGGGCCCGTTCCCGGCGTCGGCGGTCGACGCGCTCAAAGCAAACTTCCGCAAACGCGCCGCCGAGTTCGACGCGGTCGTCGTTTTGGAGCAGTTCCCGCCCGGTTCGGAAACGACGTTTTCGCCGGACTTCCGCGCCTTTTTGGCGGACGTCGCTCGCGCCAACCCGAACGTTTTCTTCCTTTGCGACTCGCGCTTTTTCGCCGAAAGTTACCGCGAAACGCTCGTCAAGTGCAACGCGAACGAGCTTCTCGACGTCTTCGCGACCGCTCGCGGCGCCGACCGCAAACGGGAAACGACGCTCTCCGGCGACGCGGAGTCGAACGTCGCTGCGCTTTGCGAAGCGGGCGCTTGGCTCGCCGAGCGCAACGGTCGCCCGGTTTTGGCGACGCGCGGCGCCCTCGGCTCCCTCCTTTTCGAGGTCGGCGACGCCCCGCTTTCCTCAACCGCCGACGTCCCGCAAACCGCCGATTTTCCGCCGCTCGCCCCGACGCCGCAAACAACGCAAACAACCGAAATCGCCGTTTCCGCCGTCCCGCCGCGACCGGTTTCCCCGCCGTTCGATATTTGCGGCGCGGGCGACGCGACGAACGCCGGATTCGTTTTTGCGAAATCGCTCGGTTTTTCGCTCGTCGAATCGGCGTTTTTAGCGGGCGTCGTTTCGTCGATCACGATCAAACAGATCGGCGTTACCGGAACCGCGACGGTCGAGCAAATCGTCGCCGCGTTGACGGAACGACGCCCTTAAATTTCGCGCCGTCCCCCTATTTTCCATTTTTTACCTTATTCCCGCTTATTTACCGCGTCGTTTTGGGAGTTTCCGCAATGTCGCCGTCAAAAAAATTATCGCCGCCGGAAATTGTCGCGCGCCAGTTGGAGGATTTTTACGAGTTGCGACGTCAGATCGTTAAAATCCTCACGCCAATCAACTCTTACGCGGAGCCGTCCGCCGCGGAGTATCGCGAAATTCTCGACTCGCTTCAAGAAAACCTCGGCGAAATGGAGGACGCGGCGCGCCAACTTCACCAATTTTACCAAGAAGCGGAGCGGCGTTTGGACCAAGTCTTGAAGGCGAGCAGTTCGATTTGGACGCGTCCGACGGGCCTAAAACCGTCCAAAGTCCCCCGATTTACCCCGATTGAAAACCGCCCGACCGCGCCCGGCGGCGGCAAAACGCGAATCGTTTCTTTCATTAATCTAAAGGGCGGCGTCGGCAAAACGACGTTGACGGCGAACCTCGTCGCGGCGTTCGCGTCGGGCGCCTTCCGCGACCTCGACGGTCGAGCGAACCGCCCGGCCCGCGTTCTCGTCGTCGACCTCGACTTCCAAGGAACGCTTTCGCAACGCTGCGCCGAACCGCTCGTTCTGCAAGGCGCCTATCAAAAAGGGTTAACGTCGACCAAACTTCTCGACACGCGCGCCGAAGCGAAGGTCGCGTTCGACGACCTGACCGTTCCGTTCCTCGGCCTCCCGAACGCCCGGCTGATTCCCGCCGACGACACGCTCGACGACAAGGACGTCCGCCGCCTCAACGAGTTGGCAAGCCGCCGCACGGAAACGCGTTACTATCACCGCATTTGGTTTCACAAACCGGCGGTTTTTGAAAAATACGACTATATTTTCTTCGACTGCCCGCCCCGTTTGACCGCGTCGTCCGTTGGCGCGCTCGTCGCGTCCGACTTCGTCTTTATGCCGACGGCGCCGGAGTCGTTCGACGTCAACGCCGTTTCCCGAACGATGAACTGGCTTGGAAAAACGCGCAAAAATCTAAGTCTTTCCGTTCAATTCGGCGGCGCGATTCTTAACCGAACAAACAACGAAAAGGGCTTGACGCCGCTCGAAGAAAAAAATAAAAATCGCGTTAAATTGGCTTACGAAGATTTTTGCGAATTTTTTCCCGATTCGTTAAATATTACGCCGGTTCTCGACGCGTTCGTTCCGCGTCGTTCCGGCGGCAATCACATTAACGGCGTCGACGGCGACGCCTTGCCGGGCGCGTCCCTTCCCTGTTTTCACCGTCTCGCAACCGAAATTTACCGGAGAATTCACCAATGAAAGAAGAAAAAACAACTTTGTTGCAAGCCCTGCAAGCCTTCGCTCCGGTTTTGAGCGCCGCCGCCAAAAAAGAACTCGACGCGCTCGTCGAACTTTTTGCAATGTTCCGCGCGACCTCGATCGTCGAACTGAAAAACGCGCTTGTTAAACAACGTAAAACCTTCGCCAAAACGCCGGAGGGGTTCGTCGCGCGCATTGTCGACTTCCAAAACGGCGTCGCGCCCGACTTCGGCGAACCGGACACGGTCGAAACGCTCGTCGCCGACTTCCGCAAGGCGACCAACACGCTCGTTAAAGCGGTCGCGAAAAAATTCGATATTGCGTTAGTCGATAAAAACGACGCCGACGCGTTCGAACGTTGGCTCAAAACCGGCGTCAAACCGCCGACCGTCGAAGAGCGGTTGCAAGTGGAAATCGAACCGGAAATTCAAACGGCGCTTGAACTGCGCGATCAAACCCGCCGCGAATTAACTTCGGAAACGATCAAGCAAATTCTCGCCGTCGCCGAACGCGTTAAAAAAGCCTTCAAAGCGCCCGGTCTCGCCCTCTTTATGCGCGGAATCGACGCAATACCGACCGCCAAAACGACGACGGCGCTCGTTAAAGAATTGCGCGATTTCTTAGAAGACGTCGCGCTCAACCGGCAAAAAGCGACGCAAATTCGCGAATCGGGCGAATTTTAACCCGTCGCGCCCTACCGAACCCACCGTTTCCTTCTTCTGTTTTACCCATTTTGCCCAACTTCCCGCGTTATGAGCCTATTTTCCCGCGACCGACTCGAAATTTTTCCCCTTTCCCGCCGCGTCAACAAAATCGATATTCAACGCGAAGCGATCGACCCGGCGACGTACCCCGTTACGCTAACCGACGAAGCGTTTCGCGACGTCGAAGCGACCGCCGCCGAACTCCGACGCGCTAAAAAACTCGGCGCCGCTCGCGTCCTAACATACGGCGCGCACTCGATTAAGAACGGTCTCGGCCCGGTTCTTTCCCGACTCGCCGAAGGCGGTTGGCTGACGCACCTAACGACGAACGGCGCCGGCGTCATTCACGACTGGGAGTTCGCGTTCCAGGGCCAATCGGGCGAAGACGTACAACGTTACGCGACCGAAGGCCAATTCGGGATTTGGGAGGAAACGGGCCGTTACATCAACTTGGCGATTATCGTCGGCGCTTACCGGGGCCTCGGATACGGCGCGGCGGTCGGTCAAGCGATTCTCGACGACGGATTCGAAATCCCGTCCGACGCCGAACTCCGCGACGCGCTCGCCGCCGGGTCGAAAATCGCCGACGTCCCCGTTTCCCCCGACTTCTCCAATTTCTCCAATTTACCGCGAACCGCCGACGTCGCCCCCGCCGAGTTTGCCGAGCTTACCCAACTTACCGAAACGCTCGACCGCGCCGCGGCGGCCGCCGACCTGCTCCGCGCCAAACGTCGCTTCGCGCTCCCGGACGGCAAGCTCGAAATCGCGCACCCGTTCCGCGAATACTCGACCGCCTTCCGAACCCGACGCGCCGACGTCCGTTTCACCTGCGGCCCGATGATCGGCTGCGACATTATTTACACGCACCCGGCGAACGACTGCGCGGCGATCGGGCGCGCCGCTCAACGGGACTTCCTCCTTTACGCCGATTCCGTTTCGCGGCTTGAAGGGGGCGTTTACCTCTCGGTCGGCTCGGCGGTGTTGTCGCCGATGATCTTTGAAAAGTCGCTCTCGATGTCGCGCAACGCCGCCCGACAGGAGGGCCGCTCGATTACCGACTTCGCGATTCACGTCGTCGACCTCGCCGAGTCGACTTGGGACTGGACGCGCGACGGCGAACCGCCGCAAACCGACCCGGCCTATTATCATCGCTACTGCAAAACGTTCAGCCGAATGGGCGGGCGAATGACGTACTGCGGCGCCGACAACCGCTCTTGGTTCGTCGCGCTCTTAAAAGAATTGGAAAAAACGCCGGAATAATCGGTTTTTCCGCTTGAAATTCGCCGCCGTTTGACGTAAAATCGTTGAAAACGCGACGCGTCGAGCGGATTTTGCGCGCCTTTCCCGCCGTCCGACGGCAAATTTTAGCGTTTTTAACGATTTTGCACAAAATTTCCGACGCCGACGCGTTTAAAAAAACCGATAACGCCAACGTCGGCCCGGCGACGCTCGAACGACGCCTCCCTCCGTTTCGTCGCCCGGGCCGTCTATTATTTTACCCATTTTCGCCATTTTATCGAATAAGGAGACCGCGATGGCTCTTAATCGTCGTCAATTCTTGAAAACGTCCGCGCTTTCCGCCGCCGCGACGTGCGTTTCGGGCTTCGCTTCCCCGTATGTCGCCCGCGCCAACAACGCTTCGTCGAAGCTGAACATCGCCGTTATCGGAATCGGCGGTCGCGGCGCCGGCAATATCAACGAACTCCCGCACGACCTCGTCAATATCGCCGCTCTTTGCGACGTCGACGAAAAGACGCTCGAATCGCAAGGCGCCAAATATAAGGACGCGAAACGTTTTTACGATTATCGAACGATGTTCGACGAAATGAAAGACCTCGACTGCGTTCTCGTCAGCGGCCCGGACCACACGCACGCCGTCCAATCGTTGGCGGCGATGAAGCGCGGTATTCCCTGCTTCTGCGAAAAACCGCTCGCGCACGACGTCGCCGAAATCCGCGCGATGCAAAAGGTTGCGAAAGAAAAGAATCTCGCGACGCAAATGGGCACGGTCATTCACGCGACCGAAAACTACCGCCGCGTCGTCGAGCTGGTTCAAGCGGGCGCGATCGGCGAAACGCAAGAAGTTCACGTTTGGTGCGGCAAAGGTTGGGGCGGTTATCCGGAACCGTCGAAAGAAAAATTTGAAGTTCCGAAACACTTCCATTGGGACGAATGGCTCGGCCCGGCGCAATGGATCGACTACAACCCGTGTTACGTCCCGGCGCGTTGGCGCGGTTATTGGCCGTTCGGCACCGGCACCTTCGGCGATATGGCCTGCCACCTGATGGACCTGCCGTTCTGGGCGCTCGATCTGCAATATCCGAAGACGATCGAAGCGACGTGCGACACGGAAATCAGCCCGATGTGTTGCCCGCTCGACGTCGAATGCCGTTACGAATTCGACTGGAACGGCAAAACGCTCCCGCTCACTTGGTACGACGGCAAGCGCCGCCCGAAGGTTATCGCCGAAAAGAACCTCGCGAACCTCGGGATGGGCGTTATTTTCGTCGGCGACGAGGGGATTTTGGAAGCGGACTACGGCACGATTCGCCTTTACCCGACCGACAAATACGAAAAATACGAACGTCCGGCGAAATCGATTCCGTCGTCGGCGGGGCATCACCGCGAATGGATTAACTCGATTATCGACGGCGGTAAATCGACGCCGCTTTGCAATTTCGAGTACGCCGGTCGTCTTTCGGAAGCGGTGCAACTCGGCGCCGTTTCGCTCCGCGCGGGCAAGGTCAAGCTCGAATGGGACGCGAAGGCGATGAAGGTCGTCAACAACGCCGACGCGAACAAGTTCCTGCAAACGGAATACCGCGAAGGTTGGGAAGTCTGATTTCCGTTTAACGACTTTCGTTAAATAACTTGCGCAAACGCCGCGTCCCGATTTTTACACGTCGGTCGACGCGGCGTTTCGCGTTCCCGTCGCGACTTTTCCGCAATCTTTCCGCAACATTTTCGCGTTCGGCGCCAACGTCGGTAAAATTTTCCGACGCATGGTTCTTTTTCCGCCGCCTCAAACCGCGTTTCGCTTTCGACGTCGGCGAGCTTATTTCCGTCCGCTAGTCGCGACGGCAAGAAAAAACGACGCGAACGTCGGACGTTGAAACGTCTTACGTTCGCGTCGTCGTTTTGACGAACGTTAAGCGGCGATTATTCGGCGGCTTTCTTCGCGGCGGCGGCTTCGCGACGAGCGCGCGCGGCCTTCTTCCCGCGTTTCATAACCTTCGCGCCGGTTTGTTGCGTCGCGGCGCGTTCCACGCGGCGTTCGGCCAAACGGGTGCGCTTCCCAACGCGGTCGCGGAGGAAGTAGAGTTTCGCGCGACGAACGACCGAAGAACGAACGACTTCGATTTTCGCGATGCGCGGGCTGTGGAGCGGGAACTTGCGTTCGACGCCTTCGCCGGCGACGATGCGACGAACGGTGAACATTTCGGACGACCCGCCGCCGCTGCGCGCGATAACGACGCCGTTGAAGATTTGAATGCGTTCTTTGTCGCCTTCGAGAATCTTGCAGTGAACGTTGACGACGTCGCCGATTTCAAATTTGGAAACGCTCTCTTTTTTAGCGCGAGCTTCAACTAAACGAATGAGATCTTGACTCACGGATATATTCCTTCAATTTCTTGATTTTTTTCTCGGAAAGGCGGCGTTAAAAACTTCCGGCAAACCGCGCCGGACTAGAAAGAAAATTGGAAACGTTTTCCCCGACGTCTCGTCGGAACGCTCGTCGCGATTCGCTCGAATCGCCGATTCCAATTAACTCGCCCCTTTTATTGTTTTTGAAAATCAAACGTCGACGTTCTTTTCGGTCGCGTCGGCGGTTTCCGGCGTTTCGCTCGGGTTCGCTTCGACGGCGTTTTCCGATTCCGCGACCGGTTCCGGCTCTTTCGCCTTTTTCGATCGCTTCTTTTTCTTCTTTTTTTCGTCTTCGTCGATCTTCGTTTCCTCGCCGTCCAACAAATCGGGACGCCGAGCTAGCGTTTTTTCTCTGCGGTTGCTCAAACGCCAACGCTCGATCGCGCCGTGGTCGCCGCTCAGGAGAATTTCCGGAACGGTCAAACCGCGATATTCGCGCGGTCGCGTGTATTGGTCTTCTTCGAGGAGCCGGTTTCCCGAGGAGAACGAATCGACCACCGCCGAATTTTCGTCTCCCAACACGCCCGGAATCAAACGCATAACGGAATCGATAACGACCGCCGCCGCGACTTCCCCGCCGTTCAAAACGTAGTCCCCGATGGATATTTCGTCGGGCTGCAGGATTTCTACGACGCGCTGATCGAACCCTTCGTAACGTCCGCACAACAGAAGAATCCGCTCTTCTTGAGCCAACTCTTCGACGACGCGCTGCGTCAACGGACGGCCTTGCGGCGTCAACATCACCAAACGACCGGGTCGCTCGGCGAACGTTTGCACCTCTTCGACGCAAGGGACGATTCTGTCGACTTTCAACACCATGCCGGGCCCGCCTCCGAAAGGCCGGTCGTCCATCGTGTTGTGTTTGTCGTTCGCCCAGTCCCGCATATTATGGAGGCAAACTTCGAGCGCGCCGCGTTCGATCGCGTCTTTCAACAGACTTTCCGAAAGATAACCTTCAAAAATTCCGGGAAACAACGTCAAAACGTCGAATCGCATTCGCTTTATACCCCCGGGCCGCGAAAAATCGGTCGCCGTCGTTTAGAGCCGTTTATTTCGCTTCAAAAATCTCGGCTCGCTTCGAATTTAACCGACTCGCGCCCATTTTAACAGGCGGTCGACGACAAATTATCGGAGTTCTCGACGCGCTCGCGTCTCAACGCTCCGCAAAATTTTACTCAACTTCGCTCGTTCGAGCGTCGAACCGAAATTATTCGGCGTCGGCGGTCGGACGACGACGGCTTTGGGCCAAACGTTCTTGCGCGGCTTTTTGCGCTTCGAGGCATTTGCCGTTCGGGCCGTACTTTTTGATCAAAACGGCGCATTTGTCGGTCGGTTGAGCGCCGACGCCGAGCCAGTAGGCGACGCGTTCGTTCTTGAGGACGACGCGGGCGTCGGTTTCCAGAACCATCGGATCATAGTAACCGAGTTCTTCCAAAACGCGACCGTCGCGCGGGCAACGAGCGTCGACGGCGACAACGCGGAAAAACGGGCGGTGCTTGCGACCGAACTTCTTCATACGAATTTTAACAGCCACTTAAAACTCCTTCGTCAAAAGGTATTTCGTTATTTTTTTCGAATCGTCCGAAATTTCCGGCGATTCGGTTCGTTTATCGTCGACCTTTTCGGCGCGACCGCCCGAGTTTCGGGGGGACTCGTCCGCTAAGCGCGAACGTCGCGGCGCCAACCTCCAACGTCGACTCGATTTAAGAGGGCGTTTCCAACCAACTTAAATATTCTCTAAATTACCCGGCTTCTCTTAATTAACGTCGAAGCTCGGGAAACGCGGCGTTTTCGCTTTTCGCCGCGACGACCGGAACGTTTAACCGGTCGTTCGTCTTTTCTCTTTTTTTCGTTTTTACCGACTTTTCGGCCAATTTTACCGACGTCGTTTTTTCGCGTCTTTTTTACTTGCGCTTCTTCTTGCGACGCTCTTTTTCAAGGCGTTTGCGTTGTTCGGCGCGTTCTTTCGGGGTGAGGCGTTTACCGGTCGAGCCCTTTTTCATCGGGCCGAACATACCGAAAGGATTGACCGACGCTTGTTGCGTCATTTGCTGCATCGCGCGCATTCGGTCGCCCATTCCCATCGACGAGAAACTTTTGACCATCGTCGCCATACGCTCGTGCATCTTCAACAATTCGTTGACTTGCGACGTTTCGACCCCGGCGCCGGCGGCGATGCGCTTTTTGCGGCGCAGGTCGATAATGTCCGGACGGCGACGCTCCTCCGGCGTCATCGAGTCGATGATCCCGCCGATTTTGCGCATTTCTTTATCGGGGTCGACGTTCAGTTCGCCGAGCATTCCGCTGAGGCGGCTCATCCCCGGGATAAAGCTCATAATTTTGCTCATCGAACCGAGGCGACTCGCTTGCGACATTTGCTTGCGGAAGTCGTCGAGCGTAAAAACGCCCTTCTCCATTTGCTCTTGTTGACGGCGGAGTTCTTCTTCGTCGAACTTCGCTTGCGCCGTTTCGATGAGCGTCATCACGTCGCCCATCCCGAGCATTCGGCTCGCCATCCGTTCCGGATGGAAGTCTTCGAGCGCTTCGAGCGTTTCGCCGACGCCGATAAATTTGATCGGAACGCCGGTAACCGATTTAACGGAAAGCGCCGCGCCGCCGCGAGCGTCGCCGTCGAGCTTCGTCAAAATAACGCCGTCGAGTTCGAGCGCGTCGTTAAACGCCTTGGCGCTGTTGACCGCGTCTTGCCCGGTCATCGCGTCGACGACGAAGTAAACTTGGTCGGGCTGGACTTTGCG
>JAFSDX010000133.1 GCA_017436025.1 Thermoguttaceae bacterium | reverse complement strand
TAAAGGTCGCCCGCCGGGTTGAGGTCGTAAGCCTCCGTCGAAAAATCGAGTCCGCGCGCCGCTCCCAACTCCTTCATTCGCAAGACGTTATTCTCGTAAACGAGTTCTCGCGCCGTTCGTCGCAAGTCCCAAAGGAAGCGTTCCGTTTTCTCGACGCTTTCGACCGGAATCCCGAACATCGCCGGCGTCCAAGGCAACGGGTCGTATCCGCGACGTTTTGTAAAGTGTTCGCGGAAATTCTCCGACCAGTTCTGCGAACTCATTTCCCAACTGTCGTGATGCAGCGTCGTAAACTCCGCGACGTCAAGCACTTTCGCGTTAAAAGCGGCGAAGTGCGCGTCGATTCCGGACGTTTCGAACTTGTCCGATTCGAGCCCGAGTCCGGCGTCGGGAGCGGGTCGCGACGTTTGCCCGGTAAGGCGCCGCCCAAGTCGCAGAATCGTCCATTCGCCTTCCGGAACGTCCCAAGTCAGGCGACCGTCCGCGTCCATAAACTGCGAAATATCGCGGATTTGCGACGCTTCAACGATCGAATCGGCGGCGTCGGGCGTTTCCGGCGTCGGCGGCAAAAACGGCTTGACGCCGGGTAGCGACGAGTACGGCGGGCGGAAAAAGAGCGCCTTTTCCTCCCAATCGGGGAGCCGCCAAGCGCCCTTCGGCGTCGGAAACGCGAGAACGGCGACGTCTCGGTAAAATTCCCGCCAGTCCTTTTCGCAAGGCCCGAGCGAACCTCGGCCAAAATAGGGGTCGCGCGGCGTCGGTTTTGGTAAATTTCCCTCAAAACGCGTCGGCCCAACGACTTTCGTTTCGGACGAGCGCAGGTGTTGCATCGAGTTTTCCGGTCGAATCCAAGGCCCGCCCGCGCCGCACCAACCCGGCCCGGACGCAAGGGTTAGGTCGATTCCAAGCCGCTTCGCCTCCGCGCCCGCGAACCGCCAACAGTCGAGCCATTCCGGCGTCATATACGCGACGGAACCCTTTGGCCCGCCTTGATTTGCCTCCATTGCGATCGCCCGCCCGATCCCGGCGCGCTTCATCGCTTCGAGGTCGGCCTTCATCCCCTCTTTCGACAGGTTCGCGTCGAGAAAAAACCAGTAAACGCCGGGTCGCGCCGAATCCGGAGGCGACAAAAAGTCGTCGACAAGGGAACGATTCGTCGTTTTTACCGCTTCATTCGACGCGACATCGCCGCTTTTTTCCGCGTCTTCGTCGACCTTCGCAACTTCCGCGCTTGCAATCGTTTGCAAACCGTTTAACGTTTCAAAATCGACGCCGCCGCAAAGAGCCGCCGCGACGGCGACGCCTTGCAACGCTTTCCTTCTCCAATTCTTCGTTCGACGTTTCATAAACGCTCCGTTTCGCGACGCGACGCCGCGTTTCTTCTTCAAAAATCGTTAAGGTAATAAGACGCTCGAGCGGCCCGAGGCGCGGTCGCTCGCGGCGAAAACGCGCCGCCGTTCGTCAAGTATACCCGTTCGACGCCCGAAATTCAAGCAAATTTTAAGAAAACGCGCCGATTTTTCGATAATTTCGCCCCTTCCCCTCCGTTTCAACGCGGGGCGACGTCGGCTCGCGTTGAATTCTGTTTGATTTTCAAAAATCAAACGCGTTCTCTTATTCAAACAGCGCGACAAAAAGCCGGCGTCGCGAGTTTCCCCAACGACGCCGGCTTAGCGGAAAGCGTCTTTATTTAGCGTTTGTCTTCAAACCCCGCGCTATTTACCCGTTTTCTCTTCCGTCGGTTCCGCGACGCAATCCCGTTTTTCGAGGAGCCGCGCAATCTCCGCCTCGCTCCAAATCGCTTCGACAAGCGCGAGATACTTCGCGTTCAGCCGCGTTTTCGCAAATTCCGGCGCCTTCGAAAAAACGCTCGCCGACAAGACGACCCGTTGCGCTTCCGGACGCGCCGCCAACCAAGCGACCAACGCCTTCGACGCGACTTCCGCTTCTTCGTTCGTTGACGCCGCGTAATACTCGAGTTGCAAGCGAGCGAACGTTATTTCGTCCCGGAGCGTCGACGCCTCAAACTCGCGTTCCAATTTGCGCCAACCGTCGACCGTCGTCGGGTTGTTCGGGTCGGACGGCTTGCGGTTCCCGACGCGCAGGAAGAGCCAAGGACAGAAAAGTTCGCCGCTTGCGTCAAGTTCGATTCCTTCGGCGCCGCTTTTGACGATTCGCGGCGCTTCGTACAAAGACGGAAGAGTTTTGGTCGTATGCTGCCCGACGCGTTTCGGGAAAAGCTCGTCCGGCGTCGCGTCAAACCAACCGGCGACCTTTTCTAACTCTTTGCTCGGCCGCTCTTTAAGAACAATCACCGTTTCAAGCGGCGTCGGCTTTTTTCTTCCGCCGTTCCAACATTTAAAACGGCAACGCAACGCGACGCGCTTTTCGGTCGCCAATTTTTCGCGAACCGCCGCCCAAAACGGGTCGTTCCAATCTTCAAGCGGCGGCAACTCGAACGCGAACTTCGCGAACGCCCGCTCCTCTCCCGGCGGCAATAACGTCGACGGGGCGTCCCGTTGCGGCTCGACTACATTCAACGGCCATAACTCTTGAAAATACCGATGTTTAATATCGATCCCTTCCGCTTCGATTTCGACCGGGCCCGCATAATGTCGCTTCAAAAATTCAAAATCGACAACGTTTCGCGCGCCGCCGAGCGTCGGAGAGACGTTGCATTCGATCGCCGCGAAGTACGCGACGTCGCCGAAAAACGCCTCGCGCGGCCAAACGACGTGTCGCGTTTCGGTCTCAAACGGCTCGGGAAGCGGCGGCAACGGCTCGTAAATTCGCGACGCGGAACGAGCGCTCCCCTCCTCCGCGGCGAAACGTTCGCGATTCGGAGCCCAACGCGCGGCGCTTCGTTCGACCGCCTCCGCAAGCGCGCGATACTTCGGCGCCAACTCCTTCCCTTTGAAATAATTCGACTTACCTTCGACGCTCGCCGCCAAAACGGCCCGTTGCGCCTCCGGTCGAGCCGCCAACCAAGCGATCAACGCTTTCAACGCGTCTCCCGTTGGAAACCCGGGCGACGCCGCGTAATATTCGAGTTGCAACCGAACGAACGTTATCTCGTCGCGGAGCGTCGACGGCGCGAACTCGCTTTCCAACTTGCGCCATCCCTCCAAATCGGTCGGATTATTGGGAGCGGCCGGCTTGCGATTCCCGACGCGGAGAAACGCCCAAGGCTCGTAAACGTCGCCGTTTAAGGAAATAAAGGACTTCTTATTCTCCTTCGACTTCGCCCGCTCGCCGTCTTTTTTGTTTTGCGGCGCTTTGTACCCCCCGCCGTCCCACTCTCGGCGTATCGGCAACATTTCTTTCGGCGTCGCGTCGAACCAACGGTCGAGCTTTTCCGCTTCTTTGCTAATTCGTTTATTAACAACGACTTCCGTCTCAAAAACGTCGTTGCGGAACTCGACGCTTTCGTCCGTTCGTTCAAAGTCGACGCTTAGTCGCAAAACGACGCTTCCCTCCGCGTCCAACTTTTGCCGAATCGCCGCCCAAAACGGAGCGTTCGCGTCTTCGAGCGGCGGAAATTCAAGCGCGGCTCGGACGCGAAAACGCTCCTCGCCCGGCGCGATTTCGACATGCCGCCTTAGCAGCGCCGAGTCCATCCAAGCGGCGTCCCGCGCCTCGCTTAAATAATCGAACGCCAATTCGTTTCGATAAACGTACTCGCCCGCGACGTCCGGCGAGGTAATCGCGATTTTCCCGAAGTCGCGGCGTTTTCCGACTTCGTAACTATTCGGCGCGTAAATATTCCGCGGCTCGGCGTCCAAATTCCGCTCGACGGTCGCAAAATAAGCGGCGTCCCCCCAAGCGAGTTCGGTCGGATAAAAAACGGCTCGCGTTTCGAGGAACGACTCCGCCGTTTGTTCGCGAAAACGGCGCGCCCGTTCCTTCGCCAAACGCTCGCGCTCCTTCTCCTCCGGCGCGACGTCCACCTTAACCTCCGCGTTTTCAACAACTTGCGACACAACGTCAGAACCGTCGAAAACGCAAGACGCCAACGCGAGCAACGCGACCCAAACGTTCGTCGCTCGCCGTTTTCTCCGTTTTTTTCGTCTCGACGTCTCGTTTCTTTCCATATTTCCCGCTCCTTCTTTTGGTCTAAACAAAGGAATAACGCGATTTACCGGGCCGTCGACCATTGGTTACACCGCGCCGCCGATCATTATACGCGACGCGACGTAAAAAGTCAAGAGTTTTCGCAAAATTTTATCGGCGAAATACGACGCCGAATAACGTTTTTGAGCGCCGTCTAAGAGCGGAACGAAAAGCGCGCCGAGCGTCGGGACGAATCGCCGCGTCGTTTTTGCGTTCTGCGCGACGTTTGGCGGCGTCGGAAAGCAAGAAGAGCGATTTTCCCAACGGGTCGAAAAGTAAGGAGCTTTTCCTCGGTCGTCGGTCGGTCGTTGAAAAGTTTAAACCAATCGCTAAAATCGTTCAAACCACAGAAATCGCAACCTAAAACAAAAAGCGTTTTAAAAACAGAAAATCGCGCGCAAGAAAAAAAACGCTCAAAAACAGGAAATCGCGCGCAAGAACAAAAAAACGCCGCTCGAATGCGACGAACGGCGTTTGAATCGGTTCCGAATTTTTCAACGACAACCGTTTGCAACGCGTTTTATCGATTATTCGATTAATCAACGCGCCCTAAAAGTCGGCGTCAACGTTATTTTCGAAAAATTCGGCTATTTTCCAATGAAGATTAGCGAGCGGCCATCTTCGAAGCGCGAACGGCGCGGCGTTCGGCGCGAAGGCGAGCGCGACGTTTCGTTTCGCTCGGCTTTTCATAATTTTCGCGACGACGCATTTCCTTTTTGATCCCGCTGCGTTCGACGAGCTTGCGGAAGCGACGAACGGCGTCTTGAATCGTTTCTTTTTCGCGCAAAGTGAGCTTGACCATTAAACTAATCCTCCAAAATTGGCGGTTTAAGTCGCTTCGTCGCGGCGCGCGCCAACGGTCGCGAGATCGCCTCGCGACGCGCCGACCCGGTCGGGCCCTGCGCTTAACGCGTTCCGAAAACGCCGCTTGCGTCGAATTGACTCCAAAATAACGACGACGGCGCCGCGTTCGAAAAAACGCGTCCAACGCCGACCGTCGGCAATCGTTTATTTTCCTCTCGACGCTTTCAGGCCGTCGCGGCATCCCGCTTCTCCGTTTTAGCGTCAATCTCCTTTCGTCTTCGCGACCGCGCCAACCTTGCCTCAAACATTGCAAGGGAGAGCGATTCCACGAAAGGAACGTCCTTTAAATATACCCGAATAGCGCAAGGCGTCCAGCGCCCGCTAGCGATTTTTTCGCCATTTTCTCCATTTTTTTTCGATTTTTTCGTTTTTTCCGCCGTTTTTTCTTTTTCCGCTTCCTTCCGCCGCACTTTACTTTCCGGAGCCGCGTCGTTTCGCTCCCGTTTCGGCCCTTTTTTTGCAAAATCGCCGCCCGTTTTTTAAGCGAGCGCTACATCGTGTTGTCGATATTACTATAGGAGCGTCGTTTTTTTGCCGTTCTCCCTGCGTCAAAAAAAATTTCAATTTTTCCCCCGAAACGCTTGAAATGCGACGGCGCGTCGATTATAATACCCCCAGAGCGTCGTTTCCCCAGCTCTTCGACGCGTCAAAATTCACCCAAACGTCAAAAACGGCAAATCACCCATATTTCTCCAAGGAAAGTCGTTATGTCCGACGCAACCCCCAAACGGAGCCTGCCGCGACACGCGTTTCGTTGGCTTCAAACGGAAATCGATTATTGGCTCGCCAACAATTATTTCGACGCGGAAACGGCGGCCCGACTTCGCGCTCTTTACATCGAACGCCCCGACGCGACGCCGACGTCCGTCGGTTCGTCAGCCGTTCGTCCCGACCGCCGCGACGCTTTCGGTCGCGTCCTCGTCTTCGCGACGGCGACGCTCGGCGCGCTCGCGCTCGGAATCGCCCTTTATTTCATTTTGTCGCAAACTTGGGCTCATCTCGGCAAGTCGTTCAAAATCGGCGTTTTAGTCGGTTCGCTCGCGCTTGCCAACCTCGGCGGTTTCGCGGCGCGACTCGGCAAGCGCCCCAATTTCTCGGCGGCTCTCTTCTTCCTCGGCGCGTTCGTTTTCGGGCTGAGCGTTTGGCAGTTCGCGGAAATTTTCCGGTTCGAGATTGAATTTCCGACGGCGTATTGGCTTTGGGGCGCCCTCGCGTTCGGCGTCGCGTTTTTCGGCGACCGCGCCGCGACGCACTACCTCGCCGTCCCGCTTCTCGTCGTTTGGACGATCGCCGCGATCTCGCTCGACCGCCCGACCCCGTTTTCTCCGGCGTCTTTCTTCCCCGAACTCCCGAACGCCGCGCTTTCGCTCCCGATTTTCGCCGCGTTGGGGTACCGTTGGGGCGTCCGACGCAACGCGAGCGGCGTCCAGCTCCTTTACGCGCTTTTGGGCGTCTTTTGGGCGTCGCTCCAATATTGCGTTTGGTTGCGGTCGAGCGCCTTCGTCGGCTTCTTCAATCTATTTTACCTATTCTTCCTCGCCGCGTTCGTTTATTTCGCCGGTTTGAAACTTGTCGCCGACCGTTTCGTCGCGTCGAAGTTGCGTTTCCTTAGCGCCGCGCCGTTCTTTATTTTCCTCCTTATCTATTCGCGTTACGAATTTTACGACGAGCGCGCTAATTGGCCCGCCGTCTACTCCATTCCGGCGAACGTCGGCTTTTTCGCCCTTTGCGGAGCGGTCGCGCTCGCGACGTTTTTCGCCGCTCGGCGGAAGCGTCCCGAACTTTTCGCGAAGGGCCCGGCGCGACGCGCTTTGCTCGTTTCGCCGGTCGGGATCGCGACGCTAATGCTTTTGCCCTTCTTTCTCGGCCCCCTCGCTCCGCCCGCCCCGCAACTTTCGACCTATTGGAACTTTCCGAGCGAACCTCTTCGAGAGGCGGTCGCGATTATTTCCGCGGCTTGGACGAACGTTCTCGTTCTCGCGGTCGCGAGCGTCGCGTTCCTCGTCGGCGCGTTCCGGAACGCGGCCCTTTATTGGTTCGGCGTTTTTTACTTCCTTATTTGGTTGACGTTGCGTTATTTCGCGTTCGACCTCGACGACGCGACGCTCGCCGCTTGCTTCTTCGGCGCGATTTCGGTCGCCCTCTTTAGCGCCGCGTTCTTCCTCGCTCGGCTCCGCGCTCGACTCGACGCCGCGCAATCGCAAGACGCGCAAGGCGCCGAAACCGCCCTCCGCGAACCGGCGTTCCTCGCCGACGCGCTCGACGCTCCGACCGCCGCCGAAACGTCCGCCGCCCCGCAATCCGACGACGCGCAAGAAACCGCCGAAACGCCCCGCCGCCTCAAGACTTGCGCTCTCGCCGCCGTCGTCGCCGCGCAGTTCGCGATTCTCGGTTTTATCGCCTTCGAAGCGAACCGTCCGTTCGTTCCGGTCGAGTCGTTCGTCGTCGAAGCGGCGGTCGATCGCGTTTACGATTACGGCGACTTTCAAACGTTCGGGCGCGGTCGCGACACCCCTTACCTTTCGCTCGACTACCCCTTCGCCGACCAAGTCAACCCGGAACGGCGCAAAGTTAACGACGTCCTTCTCGGCGACGGCGACGCGACGCCGGTTGTCGACGAAAGTTACGCCTTAGGCCCGGTTTACGTCGTCTTGCGCCGCGACCCGGAAACCGACGTCGCTTGGGCGACGCGGAGAACGTCGGAGCGCCCGGCGTCCCTCGCTTCCGACGAAGTCCTCCTCGTCGGGCGGCGAACGTCGCGACGGACGAGGACGGCGCTCCAATTCCCAGGCGTCGACGAGTTCCCGACCGTTCCGAAGGAGTTCGAGGAAGAGTTGAAGGAAGCCCAAGCGCTTGACCGCTCGGCGCGCGCCGTTCGGGCTCGCGTTACGATCGAAACGGCGGCGGACGGTTCCGCGCGAATCGCCGGGCTCGAGTTTCTCCCGTCTTCGACGCCCCTCGCACCCAAAGACGTCGCCTCTCCGGAAATCGCCGATTAACGCCCGTTTTTTCGGCAAAGTCGACGCGTTTTCCCCGCCTTAACGCCGCTCGTTCCGCTCCGTCGACGCGCGGCGTCCCCGTTTTTTCATTTTCACTTTCCATTTTCCTTCCCCGTTTCCGGCGTCGGCGTTCGACTCGCTCGACGTTTCGCGCCGCCGCCCCTTCGAAAGGTCGTCTATGTGCCGCTTCTTCTCCCCAATTTCAACGTTCGCGCTCGGCGCCGCCGCGTTCGCCTTCGGACTCGGCGTTCCGACGTCGCTTCCCGTCGCCGCGTCCGACGTTTCCCCGACGTCCGACGCTCCGCTCGCCCCCGACGCCGCGCCCTCAAATTCCTTAAATCCGGCGTCTCCCGACTTCTCGCGGACGATTCGCTCCGAATGGTTCGAGCGCGGGAACGTCGTTCGCGGCGGGCTCCCTTACTCCGACGCCGCCGTTTGCCTCTGCACCGGCGGTCGGCCGGACACGTTCGTCGAATACGACGTCGCGTTCCCAAGCGCCGGAGAATACGAGCTTTGGGCGTTTTACGCGTCGAACGAAAGCCGCCCGATGCGCTTCGTTTTCGACGGCGCCGAAGTCGGAACGGTCTTCAAAACGGCGTTCGACTCTTGGCAAACGAGCCGAGCGCGTTGGGAAAAGCAGCTCGATTTCAACGTCGCGGCGCCGGGCGTCAAAACGCTCCGCTTCGATACGAAGACGATTCACATCCCGCACGTTTGCGCGCTCAAATTCGTTCCAAAATTCAAGCCAAGCGCCGAAATCGCCGACGCCGCCGCGTTTTGGGGCGAGCCGCGCTCGATCGCTCAATCGGAAATCGCCAAAACGACCGGTTGGACGCCGACGCCTTGGAGCGGCGGTTGGTACCTCGATTACGCCCGCGACCGCGCCCTCAAAGGCGAGTCGGGCGCCAAGTTCGACGCTCATTTCGCGCTCGAAACGACCGTCGCGCTCGTCCCGGCGTCCCGTCTTTCCGCGACCGTCGTCGACCCCGCCGCGGAGAAAGCCGCCGAAATCGCCAAAGCTAACCCTTGCGACGAACTAACTTACGTTCCCGGAATGTTCGCGCTTCAAACGCCGTCGCTCGACGCCGATTCCGACGCGGATTCCGACGCCGCGACGCGACCGGAAACGCGTTCCCTCGCCGTTCTCGTCGAAATCGCTCCGGAAACGCCGAGCGCCGCCGACGGTCAAACCGCGCAAAATAATCAAATTGCACAAAATAACCAATTTAAGCCAAACAGCCAATCTGCGCAAAACGCGCCGACGTTCGCGACCCTTCCGACGTCGCGCCGGTTCGATTGGTCGCTCGCCAAGCGCCGCGACTTGCTCGCCCGCGCCCGCGCCGCGCTCGACCGTTTCCGCGAAGAAACCGGAGAAGACGACTACTTGAGCGGAGCCGAAAAACGCCTCGTCGCGTTCGAAGCCGCCGACTCGGAAATCGCCGCCGCGTTCGCCGCTCCGGAACTCTCCGTCGACGCCGCCCGACGAATCGCCGACGACTTCCTCGGCGCCGTCCGACTTTACGCCTTCGTCGGCCGCGCGAACCCGCTCGTCGATTTCGACCGCGTTCTCTACGTCCTCCGCGACGCCGGAAACCTCGGGTTCGCGCAGAATTACGAAAGTCATGAAGCGGTTCCGCGCAACTTCGACGACAAGCTCCGCGTCCTCGCGCTCCCGACGGTCGACGCCGACGTCGACCCGCTCTCCGCCGACGCCGACGCCGCGCTCCCGACCTCGACGACGCTCTTCGCGCCCGATTACCCGACCTTCCTCGGCGACCTTTGCCTCCATTTCGACGCGGAGAAGGCGCTCTTCTCGTCGCTGACCCGCGACGGCGTTTTCAACGTCTTCGAACTCGACCTGCTCGCCGCCGAAAAGGGCGCGCCGACCGACGAAGCGTTTCGCGAAATCCTTCCGCGCTTCCCGGACGCCGAAAGTTACGACGCTTGTTACCTCCCGGACGGCGGCGTCGTCTTCACCTCGAACGCCGGTTACGCCGCGGTTCCTTGTATGCAGGGAACGCGCCGGGTCGCCAACCTTTACCGCAAAAACGCCGACGGTTCGATTCGCCGCCTCGCGTTCGATCAGGAACACAACTGGTTCCCGACGCTCCTTCCAAACGGCCAACTCCTTTACCTCCGTTGGGAATACACGGATATTCCGCACGTCGCCGGTCGCCGCCTCTTTACCGCGAACCCGGACGGAACGCAACAGAAAGCGTTTTACGGAAGTAACGGCTTTTGGCCGGTTAGCGCGAACTACGCCGAGCCGATCCCCGGTTCGACGACGAAGTTCGTCGCGGTCGTTTCGGGCCATCACGGCGTCCCGCGCTTCGGCGAACTCGTCCTTTTCGACGCGCAGCGGGGCCGAGTCGACCAAAAGGGCGCGGTCGAGCGAATTTGCGGCTATCCGAAAAAAATCGAGTCGCGAACGGACGAAAAATATTACTCGACGCTGCACGGCGACAACATCGTCGACGAGAGTTGGCCGCGCTATATGGCGCCGGTTCCGCTCAGCGAAGATTATTTCCTCGTCTCCGCGCAGCCGAATGCCGACGCGCCTTGGGGCCTTTACCTCGTCGACCGTTTCGACAATATGATCGCGTTGGCCGAAACCGCCGACTCCGCTTGTTTCGAGCCGGTTCCTTGGCGCGAGACGGAGGCTCCGCCGGTCGTTCTCGACCGCGTCGACCCAAGCGCCGACGAAGCGACGGTTTACGTCGCCGACGTTTATTTCGGCGACGGCCTGAAGGGCGTTCCGCGCGGAACGGCGAAGAGCTTCCGCGTCTTCTCCTACAACTACGCCTATCCGGAAATCGGCGGAATGAACGCGATCGTCGGCGTCGACGGGCCTTGGGACGTCCGGCAAATTCTCGGAACGGTTCCGATCGCCGAAGACGGTTCCGCGCTCTTCAAAATTCCGGCGAACACCCCGATCGCGCTCCAACCGCTCGACGAAAACGGCGTCGCGCTCCAACAGATGCGCAGTTGGTTCGTCGGTCAACCGGGCGAGTTCGTTTCTTGCGTCGGCTGCCACGAAGACCAAGACGCGACGAACCCGATCGACCTGACCGCGTTCCAGTCGGGCAAAGAGCCGGACGAAATCGCTCCTTGGCGCGGCCCGACTCGCGGTTTCTCGTTCGAGCGCGAAGTTCAGCCGGTTCTCGACCGTTACTGCGTCGCTTGTCACGACGGCGCCGATTCCGGTTGGGGCGTCGTTCCGTTCGACTTGCGCGGCGGCAAAATTGTCGACGACTACCGCACCGCGTTCATCGGCGGGCAGCCGAACGTCGGCAATTTCTCGACGTCCTACATTAATTTAGCGCGCTACGTTCGCCGCCCGGGTCTCGAGAGCGACGCTCGTCTCCTCGAACCGGCGGAGTTTTCCGCTCGCGCGACCGAGTTGTTCCAAATCCTCCGCGACGACCATTACGGTCTCGTCCTCGACGCCGACGCTTGGGACATTTTGATCTCTTGGATCGATATGAACGCCCCATATCACGGGACTTGGGGCGAATACGCCGGGATGGAGCGCGTCGAAAAATGGAACAAAAACCGCGTCGCGCTTCAAAAACTTTACGCGAACGTCGTCGACGATTCGGAAACGGCGCGCGGCGAGCGTTACGACGGCGCCGTTTCCGCCGGTCGTCTCGAAACCGGTTGGTCGAAAATTCCGTTTTCGCCCTTCGCGACCGCCGAGACGAAGCGCTTAATCGCCGACGTCGCCGCCGGCAAGCGTCAATTCCCGAACGGTTCGGAACTCCGCGCCGCGTTTGAAAAACGTTTCGCAACCGACGCCGTTTACGCCGCCAAAATCCGCGAACTTTGGGCCGGTCGCCCCGGTTCGGAAGGCTGCGAATCGCCGAACCGCGCCGAGTGGAGCCGCGTCGCCGAAAAGCGTCCGGAACACGACCGCCTTATTTCGTCGACGCGCACCAGTTCGAACGAACTCGCTTGGGCCGCCGACACGGGCGCCAAATACGTCGAGCCGGAGCGTTCCCGTTACTTCGCGTCGAAACGAAGCGCCGACTTCCAAGCGCTTGCGCTCGCGAAACTTAGCGAACGCCGACGCTCGCCGGAAACGCTCCGTCGAATCGACCTCGCGCCGAACGTCCCGCTCTATTTGACGAAAATCCCGGCGGCGACGAACGCCGAAAAAGCCGACGCAAAATCCGCCGACGCCCCGCAAACCGCCGGAGCCGAGGAAGTCGCCGCGACCGACGGCGGCAAAGCGTTTTGGATCGGAACCTTCGAAATCACCAACGAGCAGCTCGAAGTTTTCAACCCGGCGCACGACGCTCGCGTCGAATCGCGACTCGGGCTAAGCCACGGCATTCGCGGTTTTTACGTCAATTCCCCGCTTCTTCCCGCCTGCCGCGTCTCTTGGACGGACGCGGTCGCGTTCTGCGATTGGCTTTCGAAGAAGACCGGCAAGCGTTTCCGTCTCCCGACCGCCGCCGAATGGGAGCGCGCCGCTCGCGCCGGAACGACGACGCCGACCTCGTTCGGCCCGCTCGACGCCGACTTTTCCCGCGACGCGAACCTCGCCGACCAAATGTTGATCGAGTTCATTATCGACCAATATTATCACGAGCGCGTTCCGGCGGCGGCCTCGTATTACGACGACTGGATTCCGAAGTCGCGCGCCTTCTGCGACGGCGGTTTCCTCTCGGAAATTCCCGGCTCGTACCGTCCGAACCCGTTCGGCCTCTTCGATATGTTCGGAAACGTCGCCGAATGGACGGCGGACGTCGCGGCGCCCGATTTCGGCGTTCCGCTTCTCGACTCGCAGCCGTCGGAGCGCGTCGTTTGCGGCGGTTCTTGGCGCGACCGTCCTTACCGAGCCGCCGCCGACTTCCGCTCGTCGCAGCCGAGTTGGGCGAAGGTGTTCGACGTCGGTTTCCGCGTCGTTTGCGAAGACGACGAATAAAACCGAGCGCTTTTGGGGCGGGCGAGGTTCAAGCCTTCCCGCCCCGGCGCTTCGCCTTCCCCCGTTCGTTTTCCCCTTTCGAGCTGCCTCAATCTCCCAAACCGCCCATTTTTCGGGTTTTCAACGACTTTTCGGGTTCCCCGTCTCCCGTTCTCGGGTTTTCAACGACTTTTCGGGTTCTCCGCCTCCCGTTTTCGGGTTTTCAACGACTTTTCGGATTCTCCGCCTCCCGTTTTCGGGTTTTCAACGACTTTTCGGATTCTCCGCCTCCCGTTTTCGGGTTTTCAACGACTTTTCGGGATTCTCCGTTCTTCTCGCAAGTCGGCGAATGCCCGTTTTTCTTACGCGATCGTTAAAATTTACCGTCAAAAACCCGTCGACGCTTAAAACACCTCTTGCGCTCGCCCGGAAAAATCGTTACGATACGTTTAATCGGAAGCGTTCGGAGCCGGTTAGACGGCGCGCTTTCGACGGCAACCTTTGCGCAAATTTCCCGGTTTAACGTTTTATGCAGTTCCTCGACGCGCTTTTCGGCAAAACGCAACGTTCGAAGTTTTTAGTCGCGACCGCTTTGCTCGGCGGTTCCGTTTTCGGGCTCGGCGGCGGGTGCGCGACGCCGTTTTATTCGACCGATAATAAAATTTTGCTTCATTTTCCCGGCGCGACGCGGCGCAGCGATCAAATTCCGGGCGTTTTGCGTCCTTGGGAACGAATTAAGCTGATCGAAGAAAAGGGAAAGAAAGGCGCCAAGGCCCCCGCCGAAGAAAAAGACGTTCTTCTTTTGCAAATTTCGCAAGAATTTGAGAAGGCGACAAGTCCGAACGTTCGTCGGGCGTCGGTCGAAGCGATCGCTAAAATTTCGCGCAATTACTCGAACCCGGTCGCGGAAAACATTTTTCGAATCGCTTTAGAGGATAACGAACTGAATATTGCCGTTTCCGCGGCGGACGGGCTCGGCGTTTACGCGCTCGACGTTAAAGGCGGCGCCGCCGAAAGCCGTCGTTTAGCCGCCGAACTCCTCGCCGACAAGTACAAGCGTCTTCCGTTTTCCATCGCCGCCGGTTCCGAAGAAGAAAATCGGCGTCGAAAAGATATACGCGTTACCATTTTGCGCAACCTTGCCAATTTTCAAGAAGAAGATTCGCCGTTGGTTTTCGAAACGCTCGAACTCGGTTTAACCGGCGAAAAACTCGACGACGGCGCTCTTCAAGACGCGTCGATGCGAACGCTCGCCGAAATTACCGGCGAAAAATACGGTCTCGACGCGGAACGTTGGGTTCAATTCCTCGCCTATAAACGCGGCGAGTCAAGCAAGCCGGAAACGCCTTCGATAACCGAACGCGCGCCAAAAATCGACACAGCGCTCCTTAAATAAATCAAAAACAATTATTTTTTGATTTTAACAATCGATTATTATTCAAACCTGCGACAACATTAAATTACCGCGCCAACAAGCAACAAACAAACGCTTTTCTAAATTAAAACGACAATGAAAATCACTCCCGAAAACGCGATCGCGCTGATTATCGACTTGCAAGAGAAAATTGTCCCGGCAATCGCCGAACCGGAGCGTCTCCTCGAACGCAATCGTTTCCTCCTCGACGGTCTCGCCGTTTTCGACGTTCCGGTCGTTTCGACGCGTCAATACCCTAAAGGGCTCGGCGAAACGCTCCCGGAAATCAACGAAGCGTTAAAAAACGCGACGGTTTTCGATAAAACGACGTTCAGTTGTTTAGCGACCGACGAAATTCGCGCCGCGTTCGCCGACGCCCCGCGCCCGAACGTTATTCTCGCCGGAATCGAAGCGCACATTTGCGTTCTTCAAACCGCGCTCGACTTGCTCGAACTCGGCAAAAACGTTTATTGGGTCGCCGACTGCGTCGCGTCGCGCAACCCGTTCGACGCTCAAATCGCGTTCGAGCGCGCCGTCCGAGCGGGCGTTGTTCCGACGACCGCCGAATCGCTCCTTTTCGAGCTAACGCAAGTCGCCGGAACGCCGCAATTCAAGCAAATTAGCAAGTTGGCGACCGGGCGCAAATAAACGCCGTCGCCGCCGACTTCTTTTCGCCCTCGTCTTTTTGCGTCTTATCGTTTTGATCTTCTCGCTTATCGAAGGGGGCGTTTCCGCAAAATTCGCCGAAACGCCCCCCGTTCCTCCCGCAAAATCCGTCCCCTTCCCTTTTCCGCTTCTCTCCAAGCAGCCCCCCAGCTTTCTCCGCTTCCCCCATTTTTCCAACCTTTCAACTCAACGCTTGCCGACGCCGCTTTCTCTACCGTCCAAGACGCCATTTTGCCTTTTTAAGAAAAACGCTCTTGACGCGACGCGAAATCGGATTAAAATCAATCGCAACCAAGCAAGTAGAAATTAGCGAGCCGCTTGTTACTGGAAAGGAGAAGCCGCCGATGCCCGCGACTCAAAATCGTCAAAATCGTCAATTTCGCCCCGAGACGTTAGCGTTGCACGCCGGCCAAACGCCCGACCCGACGACGTTGGCCCGCGCCGTTCCGGTTTATCGGACGACCGCGTACAACTTCCGCGACGCGCAACACGCCGCCGACCTCTTCGCGCTCAAAGAAAGCGGCAATATTTACTCGCGTTTAACCAACCCGACGAACGACGTTCTCGAACGTCGGCTCGCGGCGCTCGACGGCGGAATCGCGGCGGTCGCGCTGTCGAGCGGAACGGCGGCGATTTATTTTACGATAACGAATATCGCGACCGTCGGCGACAATATCGTCTCGGCAAACAACCTTTACGGCGGCGCGTTCACCCAGTTCGACGCGATTCTCCGTTCGCAAGGCGTCGACGTTCGCTTCACGCCGGTCAACGATTTCTCGGCGGTCGAAGCGGCGATCGACGAAAACACGCGGGCGCTTTACGTCGAAACGATCGGCAATCCCGGCCTCGAAGTCGCCGACCTCGACCGTTACGCGGCCCTTGCAAGTCGTTACCACGTCCCGTTTATCGTCGACTCAACCTTCACCCCGCCGACTTTGCTTCGCCCGATCGACTTCGGCGCCGACGTCGTTATCCATTCCCTTTCGAAATGGATCGGCGGACACGGCGCCGGAATCGGCGGAATCGCGATCGACGCCGGCAAGTTCGATTGGAGCGACCCGAAATTTCGTCTTTTCAACGAACCGGATCGCGGATACGCCGGCCTTCGTTTCGCGTCCGACCTCGGCGACCTCAATCCGGCGGCGTTTTCGGTTCGTTTGCGAACGGTCGGGCTCCGCAACCAAGGGCCGACCCTCGCGCCGGACGCCGCTTGGACGTTTTTGCTCGGCGTCGAAACGCTTCCGCTCCGCGTCGAGCGGCATTGCGAAAACGCGTTGGCGGTCGCTCGCTTCCTCGACTCGCGCCCGGAGGTAAGTTGGGTAAAATATCCCGGTCTTAACGGCGGCGAATTAGCGCAAAAGTACCTCCCAAACGGCGCCGGGGGCGTCGTCGCGTTCGGCGTTCCGGGCGGAGCGGCGGCGGCGCGGCGTTTCGTCGACTCGGTCGAGTTGTTCAGCCTCGTTGCAAACGTCGGCGACGCCAAGAGTTTGATTATTTGCCCGGCGAGCGCGACCCATTCGCAGTTGAGCGAGGACGACCTCCGAAAAGCCGGGATCGCGCCGGAGTTGATTCGTCTTTCCGTCGGAATCGAGTCGATCGACGATATTTTAGCCGACCTTGACGCCGCGTTCGGTCGCCTTTGACGTTCCATTCAACCGTCAAAATTCGCGCAACCCCTTTTTTTATCCGCTTCCCAATCTTGCCAATCCCCCTATCTTAACAACGGCGCGCCCCTAAAAACGCCGAACCGCTCCTTTTCGGAACGACTCGGCGTTTTCGTTTCGAACGCCCAAATCAACCGTTAATAAACAACCGTCCCGCTAATCAAAATATCGGATCCGATCGTTTCGGTTTTGCGGTTTTTAAGGGTCGCCGCCTTACGCATCAGCTCGCGTCCGACGCCGCCGACCGGAACGACCGCCTCTTTTCCGCCGACAATTTTCGGCGCGACGAAAACCTTAACTTCGTCGATCATCTCCAAGTCGAAGAGCCGTCCGAGCAACTCGCCGCCGCCCTCGACCAACACGTTCGTCATTCCGCGCTTGGCAAGTTCCTCCATCAACAAAATCAATCGTTGTTCTCGATTCGGCGCGTCGATAACCAAGACCTCGGCGCCCTTCGACTCCCAAAACGCCTTCTTTTCGGCGGGCGCTTCCGGCCCGAACACGAGCAAAAGCGGCACGTCGCGCGCCGTCAACGCCAACTCGGAGAAGGCGGAGAGCGTCCCTCCGGAGTCGAAGACGATTCGCGTCGGCGTCCGAAGCGGCGTTTCCCCTTCCGGCAACCGGACGGTCAGTTTCGGGTCGTCTTCCATCGCCGTCCGACTTCCGATCAAAATCGCGTCGACCCGAGAGCGCAACCGATGAACGAGGAGGCGCGACTCGTCGGACGAAATCCAATAACTCGACCCGACCCGCGTCGCGATTTTCCCGTCGAGCGTCATCGCCCATTTCCCGATAATCCAAGGCCGATTTTTCGTCAGCCGCGTCCAATAAGGGGCGTTTAACTCGCGCGCTTTATTCTCCAAGACGCCGACTTTGACCTCGATTCCGGCCGCTTCGAGCTTTTCGATTCCGGCGCCGTCGACCTTCGGGAACGGGTCGCGGGTCGCGACGACGACGCGTCGGATTCCGGCGGCGATCACGGCGTCGCAGCAGGGCGGCGTTTTCCCGAAATGCGAACACGGTTCGAGGGTTACGTACATCGTCGCGCCTTTCGCCGCGTCTCCGGCGGCGTTTAAGGCGTTAATTTCGGCGTGCGGCCCTCCGTACCGTTGATGCCAACCTTCGCCGACGATGCGCGCTTCGGCGGTTTCGTCCGCAAAATCGACGCAATCGGCGCAAACGGCGTCGGCGTTTTCGCAATCGGCGGCGATTTTCGCGCAATCCGTCGTTTTCGGGTCGCGCGCGATCACGCACCCGACCATCGGATTAGGCTCGACGGCGCCCCGCCCGAGCGCGGCCAATTTAAGGGCGCGACGCATATAAAATTGATCGACGTTCGAACTCATCGCGAGGGTTCCTTTCGTTTAAAAGCGGCGTTTTTTCATTTTGCAACGAAAAACAGGACAAGACCGTTTTCGCTTAACCGTCCGCGCTCGTTCGCGTCCTACCGACGCGCCGCGCCCGACGTGCGAAATCGGAGACGAAAACGCCGTTTCGTTTCCGTCCTAACCGAATTATAAACGAGTCGCGCCGGAAAAACAAGTATTTTTTTTCGAACGAACGATTTTATCCTCCGCCGCTCTCGGCGTCGGATCGTTAAGCGACCAACGAAGCGTTCTCGAACGATTGCGCCCGCCGCCGCTCTCGGCGTCGGATCGTTAAGCGACCAACGAGGCGTTCTCGAACGATTGCGCCTGCCGCCGCTCTCGGCGTCGGATCGTTAAGCGACCAACGAGGCGTTCTCGAACGATTGCGCCTGCCGCCGCTCTCGGCGCTCTTAGACAATCGACGCAAGCGCGAACGCCGTGCAAACGGGCGCCGCCCCACCGTCGTCAACGGCGCCGCCCCTCCCTACGCGCGCTGAAAAAACCGATTATAAACCACTGCGACAAAAGGATTAAGTCGCCCCTCCCTATGCGGGTAGGAAAAACCGACAAACCGACGGCGCAAGTCGCGCAACGGCGAAGCATCCCTACGCATATAGGGAAAACTACGACCGGTCGATTCAAGAGATTCAAGACGACGAAGCATCCCTACGCATATAGGGAAAACTGGCTCGCCGAGTTGCAAGACGCGCGGAAAACCGGAGCATCCCCACGTGTGTAGGGAAAACTTTATCGACGACCAACTCGGCGCTTACGCCGACGGAGCCTCCCTACGTGTGTAGGGAAAACCGATTGCATCGAGCGTTGGAACGACTCCTTGCCGGAGCATCCCTACGTGCGTAGGGAAAACACGATGCACAGTCGCGCGGGGGCCCAAGTTCCCGGAGCATCCCTACGTGTGTAGGGAAAACCGCGTCCGCGACGCGGGTTTTGTTCAACGTAACGGAGCATCCCTACGTGTGTAGGGAAAACACCAAAATACGCTGTTTAAAAGAAAAAACCACGTATATATAGCGTCTAAAAATTCCGTCTCTTCACGCCCTGGAAAAAAAGTCCCTTAGGAACGAGTTCGCGATAAAAGCCGCGAACCTAAAATTATTATACCAAAGATTCCGGCCAATGCAAGCCCCAAACCGACGCGCCAAGAATTTCCCGTCATTCGTCGATTCTACCCGCTCGGCTCTCCCCCGCCCGAACGACGCCAAACAAGCCGCTCGGCTCGCTAAACGTAAAGGCCTCTCGACAACAGTCAACCGCGTCAAAAGACTCCTCTCGTTCAACACGCCAAACGCAAACGACAAAACGCAACACGACGCGGCTCCCGCCCCTAAACGGTCAGGAAACCGAACGATAAAAAATATTTCCGCTCATCGATTCGTCGCATAATTTTCGAGCGATTTCGGCAAGCGCCCGAACGTCGTCGCGATTATAACGCTGAAGCCGCTCAAGCGCCTCGGCGTCGCCCAAATCGCTCCAACGCCGCCAAAGTTCCGCCGCCTCCGCGCCCGTCGAAACTTCCGGCGCCTCGCGACGCTCGACGCCGAAAACCGACGCCGCCCGCTTCAAACCGCCTCGCATCCCCCAGTCGCGCAACGTTTTACGCAAGTCGACGTGAACGCCGCGAAACGCCTCGCCCCACTCGCGACGCGCCAACGGCAGATCGAAAGTCGTTCCGTTATACGTCGCCAACAATGAAATCGCGCCAAAATACGACGCCGCGTCGTTAATGTTTGCTCCGCGCGTAAACGTCCGAAAACGAACGCCGTCGAAAAACGTCGCCGTCGTGATTTGCGCGTTCGACTCCAAGCCGTTCGTCTCGACGTCGAAATAAACCGCTATTTCTCGGAAGTTAACGAGAAGACGGCAATATTGCGACGGCGGCGTCTTGGCGTAAAACCAACGAACGCCGTCCGCTCCCGACGCCAAGCGCCGTTCCGCTTCGTCTAAGTCTTTCAAAATCAAGCGCGTGCGCGACGCCGAAAAAAGCGGGCGTCTTATGCGTCGGAAATCGTCCCAACAGTAAACGCCCGTTTTCCAAAGGCGCCGCTCCGCGTCGACGTCGAGACCGCCCATTCCGCAAAACGTAAGTCTTAACATATCGCCGTTTTCGTCAATTTTGCGACGTCTTGCCGACGCCGAAATTTACGTTAGCTCCCGTTGTTTTCGCATTCATTTAACCATCGTTCTTAAAGGACTTAGAACGTTTGCCCGTCGACGTTTTCCTCTTCCTCGCTCCATTTTTCGGCGATTACGTTGATTCCGCAAATTCGCGTCGGTCGCCGATCCGTTTCGCCAAACGACTCAATTTCAAAGCCTTGCGAACTGTTGTCGGAGCTAATCGCCAACAAGCCGATCCCCGGAGCGTTGCGCCGCGCGTACTCGAGAACGCGTTTGCGCACGCGCCGGTTGACCGTTCCGACGAACACGTTCGGCTTAGGCTCGACAAACCAACGCTTTAGATACCCGCGAATCGCCGGCGTCGCGTCGTTGATTACGATGACCGTCATTTTGTTCCGCTTTCTTTTTCGGCCAAGACAACGTCTTATTTAACGCCGCTTACCCAACATTTACAATATGTCGCTTGCCTTCCCTTCCTTCAATCCGAGCCAACGATAAATATCTTTCGGAATACGTCGCGCCAACTTCGCGGTTTCGATTTTTTGCTTTAACAGCGTCAAAACCTGCGTTTCGTCGGCGTCAGGGTCGACGCTAAGCGCTTGAAACGCGGCCTTTAACGTCGTCTCGGGTTTGTAAACGTCCGCGACGTCGTACACAAACGGAAGCGAGCCGGTTTTGTGAATGAAGCCGAGTTGCGGCAGGAACCCCATTCCGACGACAAACGAAGCGCAAAACGCGTAAAGCGAAGCGTTTGCGGCGGAAATTGCGCGATTGATACCGTCGGCCAAATCCCAATGCGACGTATCATAACTGCGACCTTTCCACTGCACTCCGTAGCGCTCGCCCATTTCGGCGTACAACGCTTTGACGCGTTTGCCCTCCAAACCGCGGAGCGACTCGATCGTTTTTCCTTCGACGATTTCTTGCGGAAACCGTTGTAAAAACATACGTTTAGCGACTTCCGTTCGCGACTTGCGCGACGCGTAAAGCTCGGCGTGTTTCTTGGCGTTCGCGTTGTCGTGCGTCGGCGAAATCCCGCAAGCGTAGAATCGCGTCCCCCGCTCGCCCGACCAAATAATCGGCGTGTTGCACTCGGCGCAAGCCTTGACGGCGGCGTGAGTTACGGTCGTTCCCGGGCCCAAAACGAGCGCGGAAACGGTCGCGATCGGAACGCGAAAAACGGTTCGGTCGGCGCCGATCCACTTGACGCTCGAGTCGTCGACTTCTAAGCGCCCGCGTTCCAAGTAGATCGGCGTCCAACGTTCGTCGCAATGCGGCAAGGAGTCGCGCGACGGTTTCTCGAAAATCGGCATTTTACTCCCCGAAATCTTCGTCGAAAGCGTCGCGGTCGTCGTAATTTCGCGTCAACACGACAACTTGTCGCCGTTTAAATTCCTCGCCGAGTCCGCGCCGACTCCGTTCGAACGTAACCGGAACGTCGTAAACGACTTGCGATTCTTCGTCGCCCGGTTTCGCGTCGCGAATCAAGCGATAGTAACGTTCGTTTTTCGCTTCGTCGTCCGTTTCGTTTTTCGGGAGTTCGGCGATTTCGCACAAGTCGAAGAGGCGTCGCGCCGCGCTTGCCTTATCGTCGTAAACGCCTTGCATTAGCGGACTTGCGGGAACGCAACATTTACGGCCGAACCAAACGCCCCAAACGGGATCGGCTAATTTCGCCGCCAACGCTTCGATCGTCGCCGCGTCGCCGCCGACGATAACGCCGAACTTTACGTCGGTTAGGTACTCGCGATAACTAAGCGCCGACACCCATTTTCCATCTTTCCATTCAGGTTTACCTGTTTCCGCTTTTCGCGGAACTTTCATTTCGTCGCTTTTGTCGTACCCGCCGCCGACGGTGTGATAGTCGAGCAAATTCGACGCGGAAAGTCTTGCTTTACCCAACTTACCGTCTTTCCACTTTTCGACGACGCGCGGTAGCTCCAACGCGACCATTTCGAGCGCCGCCATTTTCGCAAGGAACGCCTCGTCGCCGCGCTCGACGCCGGACGCGGCGCAAAGTATTCCCGTTACGGCGCTTCGAGTCGGAAAGGGCGCGGTTCCCCGACGGTCGTGCCGACTCTCGAACCCGAACGCCAGCGACGGCGCGTCAAAGTAAAGGGCCAAAAACTTCTTTTTCATCGACGTTTCATTCCCCCAACGCGGCCGCGACGATTTCCTCGATCCAAGCGTCCAACGGTTTGTCTTCGCTCAACTTAGCTTCGCAAGCGACTTGCTTTTGCAGTCCGTAAATCGCGTTCAATTTGTCGCGATGCTTTTCGAGCGCCTCGACCGACTTTTCAAGGTAACCTCCGTCGTCGCTCGACTTAACGCGCACCGGCGTTTCAAACGCGTTAACCAACGACAGCGGCTGACCTTTGCGCACGAGCCCTAAAGCGTATTCCGGCAACGAGTAACCGAACATCGAGTTCTTGCGCGCTTTCGGAACCGCCTCCAACGCGGCGCGAAGAAACGCTTTAAGCGCCGCCTCTCTATCGGCCTTTTCAACCTTGCCAAGGTGCGCGTCGTCGAAAAGCAAATCGACGTTCAACCCGATGTAACGATAGTAACAAGCGGAGTTAGCTTCAAGAACGCCGATATGCCCGGCTCCTGCGTCGTCGGTCGGTTTCGTATCGTCGACCGCCGAAAAAAAGTCGATTTCGTTCGCCGCCTCGTGCGTCGACAGCGCGTGCGCGAACATCCCGGCGCCTTCGAGCGTTAACTTCGACTTGGCGGCCACCATACGACCAAAAATCGCGAGATCGGCAAAGTCCAAATGCGACGAATCTTTCACCGCGTCTAAAATATCGTCGTCGGTCGCCTCTTTCATTTGCCCTTTTTTATCCGCCTTGCCTTCAACCATAAGTTTCGCGATAATCTCAATATCCGACGGCGCAAGATAAAGTAGCGTCGGCTTGCTTTTATCCTCTTTGTTCGTCGTTAACGCTTTAATCTTTTTTTCGGCTTCCTTTTGCGCTTTACTCGCGTCGAATCCGAACTCTATCAGCTTATTTCGCAACGCTTCCGAGTGAAAAAGTCCGCGTTTTCCGGCGAAGTATTCCGGCTCCAGTTCGAACGCTCGTTCGCGAATCGCCCGCTTCCACGACTGACTGCTGACGCGCGCCCGTTGCACGCCGCCAAAATACGCCGTTTTCGGAGCGCCGACGTCGTCGCGATTCAAGCAGGTGAACGGAAACGATTGCAACAGGTGAAGTTCGATCAATTTCATCGCGTTAATCTCCTCTATTTTCGACGGTTGCGAATGCAAACTCCGTCGTTATTTTCGTTATTCTGTCTTTTTCAGCGACAAAGCGCCGTCGTCAAATTTTACGCCAAAGGTTTCAACAGCAAGAGTCCGAAACCTAAGCCTTTAGCGCTTCCGATTCCGTTTTTCCAAGTCGCTTCGAAAAGCTCGAAATTTGTCGGCGACAAGACGCCGCGAAACTCGACCCGCGACAATGTGCCGCGTTTCGTCTTTTCTTTGTAAAACGACTCCTTAACCGCCGGGTCAAAGTCGACTTGTTCGACGCGGAACCCGCCCGCCTCGCCCTTGCGCGTCAGCCACTCTTTTAGCTCCGCGGCGTCGTAAATCGCGGTGCGAGAACCGTTTTTCTTGCGACTCCCGTCTTCAAGCCGCACGACGCGCATCACCGTCGGGTTTGCGGAAAGCGCAAACTCATATCTCGCGTGTTTTAGAAACGTTTCCGCGACCGGTTTCGTCGCTTGCCGCCCCCAACCGAGCGTCGCCGGTTCCGCTTCCGACAAAATCCAAAGCGTCGACGCAACGTCGCCGACGTCGAGCCGCCAAAGAAACGGCTGTTCCGTCCCCCGTTCATACCCGGGAAACGCGCGCCAAATCGCTTGGTGCCAGTCGTAACGGTCTTTCAATCCTAGCTTTATCTCGTCTCCCCTTCCGACGAGAACGCGGGTCAAAAACATCGTTATTCGTCCCCTCCTTCGCCGTCTTCGCTTTCCGCTTCGGCATCGTTTTCCGTCTCTTCGAAATCAGCAAAATCGCCGACGGGCCAAAATTGAGCGGCCCAACGCGTTTTCACCCGATCGTTCCAGCAAAGCAAGTCCCAAGTTAATCGCCTCCAATTGACGGCGACGTTCTTTGCTTTCATCGCTAACACAACGCCTTGCAAGCGTTTACAAACGTCTTCTCGCCTTCGACAGTTAAGAAGACGTTGAAACGTCGTTTCGAAGGTGGGAAATTCGGCTTTCAATTTTCGCGCCGACGTTCCGAAGTTGATTTTTTTATCGGCGTCGTTTAACGGATTCGTCGCGTAACACGCCGCGACCGTTCGAAATACGAGCCGCTCCGTTTCAGAGCCGCAAAATTTACCGATATGCGGCCAAACGCGAACCGCCGTCGCATCGCTGAAACCGCGTCGCAAGTCCGCCAAAACGCCGCGATTATCCGCCTTCGACGTCTTTTTCAAAAACCGAATAAAAGCGTCGACTTTTTTCTTCCGCTTTTCGTTCATAAGCGCCGCTCCTTTTCGCTAACACTTTCCATTTCAACGTTTATTTCTTTGCTTTTGTCCTTTTCGGTTTATCGGTCGACGCGTTCTTGTCGTCGCCGGACTTGTTGTTCAAACCGAATAAAAAGACTTTTCCCTCGGCAAACGCCCGTATCTGCCGCGCCGTTACGCAAGCGCACGTCTTCTCGTAAGCGTCGATCAATTCTCTCTTTAACGTTTCCTTCCAACGTTTTAATCCGCTCTTATCTTCCGCGGCTTCGGCGATCAATTCGTCGACGCGGCGTTCGAGCGCCGTCCAAAATCGATTCTTCGCTTGAACGACAAGCGACGTTCTGCTTTTCGCGTTCGTTTGCGTCGACGCGCCCAAACGTTCGCAATATTTTTTTATCGCGGCAATCAAACGCTTTTCCGCGCCGTTTGCAAGTTTCACGCCGCGCGCATACGTTGAAATTCGCGTATTTTCTTTAGTATCGTTCACGTAACTCCACGGAATATTGGCGCTCCAATAAGCGGAATCGATTATCTTTCCTTGATTCGCTTTAAGCCCGCCTACCCATATCGCAAATTTTTTACTTTTTCTACGCTCTTCTTCCGAAATCCGAGCGATATTCATTAAATTCCAAGCGCCTTTACATCGATCACTTTTCTCCTTAAACGCGCTCCAATCCAACATTGCGTGCAAACTACGCCACGGTCTGCGGTCGGGGTCGATTTTTACATAGTTCCACGGTTCTTTTTTGTCTCCCGTTTCAATAATAGCCGCCATCGGTTCGCGATTCACCCAATGTTTTTTAGGATTAAACTGCGGATAAGTAACGCCGTCGGCTAAAACAACATTTTGTCCGTCCTCTTCAAGTCGAACAAACCGCGCGACAGGAACCAAACGTCCCGCGTACGATTCCGCAAGCTCTTCCATCGCCGATTCCGAAACCCAATCGTCGTACTCCCAAGCGGGCGTTCCCAAATCTTCATCGTCGAACGGAATCATATTCCAAGCGATCGTTTGTCGTAGATTTTTTCCTTTTAAAAAAGTAAACAGCATACAACGCTCAACGCAAGGCGCGTTTTTGCTATTTCCCCCGGTTTCGCGTTTGCCGATCGTCGCTTTTCCAATAGTTCCACTCGACGAAAACGCTAAATAAACAAGTAAATTACGCGCTAACCAATCCGATTCGTGTTCGCGTCCTTCCGGCGTCGACGCTTGGTCAAAAAGCGTCTTGTTATTTCCCGCCGCTAAACCAAAATCGAGTTTATCCGTTTTGTTTTTCTCGTCTTTCTTTTTCTTAGCCGACGTTAACGCCTTCACCTGCAAAAACGGTTGGTCGCCCCAAAGATCGAAACGGTCGCGCCATTGGTCGAGGTAAACGAGCGCCGCGTCTACAAACCGCTCCCCCGCCTCGCGCCATTCGTCCTCGTCGTTGTTTTGCAGTCCGCCGCCCCCTTTTTCGTCGCATACAAGCGCCCGTTGCGCGATACAAATCAACAAACGGTAAAGCGATATCCGTTCGAGCGTTCCGACCGATAAATCGACTAATTCTTCCGAACGCTCAAACAACTCGCGTAACCCGACCTTACACGTCTCGTCCGCCGCGTCGACCACGGGAATCCAAGGCTCGTCGACCAGATTAAACGAACGCGACGTTCCGACGCTCTCACCACTCGATTTCTTCATCACATTCTCCGTCGTCTTCATAATCTACGGCCTCGTCGCCTTGCGCCCTATCGACGCTTTCCACGTAAAAACCTAAGTTATCTTTATAACGAAACGGCGTTTCCATTCCGTCGAGCGTCCAAAGCTTTCCCTCTTCGTCGACGGTAAACGCCGCAAAATCACGCCAAGAGTCTTTTTTCGTCAATTTAAAATAGGTTGTCTGCAACGTATTATATACCGACGATTCTTGCGACGTCAACCCCTTTTCGTCGTTCGTTGGACGCCTGGCGTCCCACCTCGAGTTTTTTCTACAAGATAGCGTCGACCGCGTTAGCTCGACCGCGTCTCGAAAACGCCAAATACGTTTCATTAATTTAATTTCGCTCCCATCAAGCGTCGTTATCGTCGGCGGATTCGTTCCCTCGTCGACTCGACGTAAAAGTAAAACGTCCACCGACGGCGAGGTAACGTAACGTGTATGACATTCTAGGTCGGGATATGTTTCCCCGTTTTTCGCCGCATTCTTTAAGCCCTTAATATTGTCCCGCTTATCCTTAATATCTTTCCTCATTTCGCTAAGCATTGTCGCGACCTCGGGTTCCGTTTCTTCGCGTTCCCGATACGTCGCTTCTAAGAGGTGGCGGACGTCGGTCGGCGCGACGATTTTTTCGAGAGGGCCCCAAACCTCCGCCGTTCGCCAAAGAACGTAAGGCGCGTAAACGTAAGCGTCGGCCTCCAAACGAGTTTTGAACGACGCGTCGCCGTTTTTCTCGCCGCCGGTCTCGACGTTTTCTCGAGGATAAACAATCAAAACGCGCGGCTCTAACGCCTTGCGATTCGGTCGGTTGTGTCGCCAAAGTCGACCGATTCGTTGAAGAAGCATATCGGTCGGCGCCAAGTCGGTAATCAGGAAGTCGGCGTCCAAGTCGACGCTCTGCTCGACGACCTGCGTCGAGATAAGAAGCGCGCCGCTCGACCGGTCGCCGTTTTTGCCGAAAATCGCAAACTGTTCGTTTTCAATCGTTTCGCGTCGACGCGTCGGGAAACGTCCGTGTAAAAGTCCGATTCGCTCCGCCGGAAGCCGCGCGCTCGAAACGCTCTTCGCCAAGCGGTAAAGCGCCTGCGCTCGGTCGACCGTGTTCGCGACGCATAAAACGAGTTCGCCCCGCTCCGCCGCCTCGACCGCTCGTTTAACGACGTCGTGTAAATCCCGTTCGCAACGTTCGATTTTTATCGTTCGACTCGGAGGCGGCGACGTCGCGACGCTTCCCGTTTTACCGGAACGCAACCTAAATGAAATCAACGGATAAGAATCGCTTTCCGGCGACGGAGCCTCATTATCTTTTGACGTCGCGTCGCTCAAAGAAACGTTACTTAACGTCGTTTCGTTTAAATCGTCCTTGCTCGACGCCGCGCCAAGCGCTAAAATCTCTTCGCGACGACGCCGCGTCAACGTCGCCGAAAGAACGATTACCGTCGCGCCCGCCTCCGATAATTTAGCGATCAACGTATCGAGCAAGCCGCCCGTGTACGCGTCGTAACTGTGCGCTTCGTCGACGATTACGACCTTGCCGGCCAAGCCGAACAAGCGCAAAAACGCGTGTTTCTGCGGCAAAACGCTCAACAACGCTTGGTCGACCGTCCCGACGCCAAACGCCTGCAAAAGCGCGCGCTTCGACGGGCGGAACCAGTCGCCGTCCGCAAAAAAACGCTTGCCGTCGCTCTTCTCGATTTCGTTTTTTCCGCTCGCGTCAACCTCGTATTCCTCCGTTTTCCAACGACTTGCGCTTTCCGAACTTTTATTTGACGCCAAGTCGTTTTCTCGAGCCGTTTTTTCTTTTGACGCCGCGTCGCTTTCATTCGACGTTCGCGTCCAAGCCGTCCCGTGCGTCAACCGAGCGACCGGCGAATCGGCGCAAGCGCGAGCGAGAAACGGTTCGAAACGCTCGTGAATTTTGTCGCTCGTCGTTCGCGTCGGAAGCGCGAAGTAAATCCCGTTGCAGCAACGGTTGCGAAGGAGGCGATACGCGCCCCAAAGCGCCGCTTCCGTCTTTCCCGTTCCGGTCGGCGCCTCGACGATAAAAACGCCGGGCCCCGTTGCGACGTCGTGAAACGCTCGTTGCGTCTCGTTCGGTTCGAAGCGTTCTCCGCCGTTCGCCGCGTCGCCGAAAAGAGAGTCAAACGTCTTGCCGTCAAACGGCTTAGGAACCGTCCAACCGATTTCGTCGAGAATTTCGACGGCGCGTTTCTTCGCTTCGTTCGCGTCCGGAACGACGCCGTCGACCAAGAAATTTTCGTCGGAACCGAGCCAGTCGGCGACGACGATAAATCCCGCCGTCAACTCGATTTGCTCCCGCGTCGGCTTCGCGATATTCGTCGGTATCGGGCCGAAAACTTGCGTTATTTCGTCGATCGCTTCATCGCGTAGCGCCTGCCAACCGATTGCGCCGGGCTCTTGAGCGGCCAACTCGCCGTGATGCATTCCGACCGCCTCGGCCCATTTGCCGAACGACTTTTTCAGCGCCGAATAGCCGATTTTCGCGTGCGCGCTCTCGCCTTCGCCGTTCGTTTCAAGAAAACGCCGAACTTCGTCAACGCGATATTCTTTCGCAACCGATTGCCAAATCTTAACTTGAAAACCGGGCGCAATTTTACCGACGTCGTGTAACGCGGCCAATAACACGGCGACGTCGCGCGGCAAAATCGCTTGCGCGTCCGGCGTCAACCGCTCCCAAAGCGCTTCGGCGATTTTTCCGACGTAAACCAAATGCGCCAAGACGTCGCACCCCGGCCTACCTTCGTCGCAAGTCTTTGCAAGACAATTAGATAACGTCAGCATCGTCGTTTCTCTTGCCTCTTGACGCGCGGAACTTTTCGGAAATCGCACCATTTTACACGCTCCTCGATAAACGCCGACCGACGAAGTTTATGCGCCGACGACATAAAAGCCATTAACCGCAACCCTTTTTTTAAAACAACTTAGAAACAGCGAAACGGTTTAGAATTAACAAAAAAAGGCGCGCTCGCTCGAAAGCCAACGCGCCGAAAGTCGCTATCTTTGATGAAATGCAAGAAAACACCGACGTTTAACGCGGCGTTAGCCCAACGCCGCTATTGTTCGTTCGCCTTTTGCTCGTTGCGGAGGCGAATCAGGTCGGCGGTCGTTCGCATCGCGCAGAATTTCGGGCCGCACATCGTGCAATAATCTTCGTTTTCAATCGTTCCGTCCGGGTTCAACGTCGGATGGAGCCCGCGCGGGCAACGGTTCGCGCCGGTCTCGCCCGCCTTTTCGCCGTTTTGCGACGAAGCGCCGCCGGTTCGGGACGCGTCTTCCGGATTCGACCGCGCTTCTTCGTAATATTGCCGGGCGCGTTCCGGGTCGAGGGCCAACGCGAACTGCCGTTCCCAATCGAACGCGAACCGAGCCCGCGCCATTTCGTCGTCGCGGTCGCGAGCGCCGGGACGTTTCAGCGCGACGTCGGCGGCGTGCGCGGCGATCTTGTACGCGACGCAACCGTTGCGAACGTCTTCGAGATTCGGCAAGCCTAAGTGTTCTTTCGGCGTAACATAGCAAAGCATCGCCGCCCCGTTAAACGCCGCGACCGTCGCCCCGATCGCGCTCGTGATGTGGTCGTAACCGGGCGCAATATCGCAAACGACCGGTCCGAGAACGTAAAACGGCGCCCCGTAACACTCGACCGCCTGCCGCTTCATATTGTCGGCGATTTGGTCGAGCGGAACGTGCCCCGGCCCCTCGATCATCACCTGCGTTCCCTTGGCCCAAGCGCGCTTCGTCAACTCGCCCATCGCCGATAACTCCGCGAACTGCGCCGCGTCGGAAGCGTCGTGCAAACAGCCCGGGCGCATCCCGTCGCCGAGACTCCAAGCGACGTCGTACTCGCGCATAATGTCGCAAAGGTCGTCAAAGCGTTCGTAAAACGGGTTTTCGGCGTTGTGCGCGACCATCCACTTCGCCGTCAACGAACCGCCGCGACTGACGACGCCGGTCAAGCGGGAGTCGACGAGCGGAATGTGCCGCTTCAGAAGCGCGCAGTGAATCGTCATGTAGTCGACGCCCTGCTTCGCCTGTTTTTCGACCGCGTCCAAGATATTTTGCGGCGTCATATCGAGAATGTCGTCGAGTTCTTCGCAGATTTGGTAGAGCGGCACCGTCCCGACCGGAACCGAGACAGCGTTGATCATCCGTTCGCGCAACGCGTCCAAGTCGGCGCCGGTCGACAAATCCATAATCGTGTCGGCGCCGTATTTGATCGCGCACTCGATCTTCTCCAACTCGCGGCGCTCGTCCCCGGCCAACGACGAAACGCCGAGGTTCGCGTTGATTTTCGTCGTCGCTTTCCGCCCGATCGCGATCGGCGACAACCCCTTTTTCAGGTGAACTTTGTTCGCCGGGATAATCATCCGCCCGAGCGCGATTTCGGAGCGCACCGTCTCGACGTCGAGCCGCTCCTTTTCCGCGACGATTTCCATTTCAGGGGTAATCGCTCCGGCTCGAGCGGCGGTAAGTTGCGTCTGCGTCATTGAAAACGGCCTTTCGTCAAGAATATCGAAACGGATTTAACGGCGCGTCGCCCCGCTTTTTACCGAGTCGACGTATTTTCATTATAACGCCGTTCCCGTCTCGGTCAAGCGCCGAAAACCGCCGTCGCAAACGTTAAAGTCGACCGACTCGACCGCTTCACATTTCGAGCGTTCCGATAATGTCGGCGATATTTTTGATTCCGGCCTTCTCCATTTCGACCGGGAGCGCGTCGAGAATCCGCGTCGTAACGTCCGGCTCGTAGAAGTTCGCCGTCCCGATTTCGACCGCCGAAGCGCCCGCGACGAGGAAGTCGAAGACGTCGTCGACCGTCGAAATCCCGCCGATACCGATGATCGGCAACTTGACCGCTTGCGCGATTTGCCAAACGCAACGTAACGAAATCGGCTTGATCGCCGGGCCGCTGAACCCGCCGCAACCGTTCCCCAAGCGCGGACGACGGCGCCGCCAGTCGACGGCGAGACCGTAACACGTATTCGTCGCGGAAATCATATCAGCGCCCCCCGCTTCCGCCGCTTTGGCAATGTCGGCGATTCGGGTAACATTCGGCGACAACTTAACGGAAAACGGAATTTTCAACGACTTGCGCATCGCCGCCGTCATTTTTTCGCAAAGGGTCGGGTCGGTTCCGTAATCGACGCCGCCGCTGACGTTCGGGCAACTGACGTTCAACTCGACCGCCGCAATTCCCGGCTCCGCGCTCAACCGCTCGCCGAAAATCGCGCAATCGTCGATCTTTTTCGCCGCGACGCTGACGATAATCGGGCATCGCAACGTTCGCAAGTAAGGCAACTTTTTCGCGATAAACTCGTCGAGCCCGTCGTTGTCGAGCCCGATAGCGTTCAGGAGCCCGGCGGTCGTCTCGACCGTTCGCGGCGGTTTGTTCCCGGCGCGCGGCTCGACGGTGATCGTCTTCGGAACGACGCCGCCCAAACGGGACAAGTCGACGACGCCCGCCATCTCTTTAGCGTAACCGAAAGTTCCCGACGCAACAAGAATCGGATTCGGCAACTCGACCGAGCCCAAACGAACGGAAAGCGACATTTTGCCCTCTTTATTTTGCTATTTTACCTATTTCAACTTCTTAACGCGTCGCCGCCAAGGTCGCGGGCCCCCAACGCGCCGTATCCGCCCCGCTCGTCGCCGTTAAAATCGCTTTAAACCGCAAACTTGCCGCCGCGACGATCAACGAGGATACCGGCGAACGATTTTTTCCCGCATCTCGCGCGGCGCCCAACGGTAACTTTCGAACGCGTCGTACAACGAAAAGAGGATTTCGCGCACGTCGTAATTGAAATTTTTCAACAAAATTTCAAGTTCCGAATCCTCCGGCGTCATATCGAGGTCGTCGAGGAGATAATTGAGGATTTGGCGCAAAATTTCGACCGACGGCGTCGCGCGGAACAACACCGGAATCCCGATGGCCGGCGAGTGCGTCGTCAAGAGGAGTCCGAGCCGGTTCATTCGACAGAAAGTGCGCACAACAACGCGGTTTGCGTACGAAAGTTGTTCGAACCCGTCGAAAAAGACGACTTTTTTGTCGAACATCGCGCTCCGCTTCTTTTGGAAATCGAGCGTCGGGAGCGGAATTTCCAACTTCTTTTGCGATTCGCGCGCTTCGGCGGCGGAGTTTTGCGCCTCTCGCTCGGCGCTTTCCGCAAGAAATTCCGCGTTCGGCGCCATTTTGTTCGCGTCGACGTTCGGCGTCGGTTCGTTCGGAGGCGCGACGCCGGGAAAAGGCGCGAACGGCGTCGGCGCGTCCGCTCCTTCGGCGGCCTTTTTTTGCGGCGGTTGCGGCCAACGCGGAGCGGCGTCCCCTCGGCGCGTCGCGTTGAAACCGAAATTCCCGGCGGCGTTGAAACCGAAAAAGCCGTCGCGACGTTCCGACGTCGACTCGTTCGCGCTTGCGTTCGGCGCCGTTTCACGTTCCGATTCGTCCGATTTTGCGGAATTTTCGGACGCGCTTTTATCGACGCAGAACTCGTCGATCGTCGCGACGTCGTCGTATTTCTCCTCTTGGTCGTCGTCGAACGTTTCGACGTCGCTCAAATCGCGAACGATTTCGCGCGCCTGCTCCCAATAATCTTCCGGCGAAACGACCGGCGGAGGCAAGAGGCATTTCACCGGCAAAAACGCGGGCGCCGACTGCAGAAAACGTTGCAACTCCAGCCAAAAAACGTCCGGTAAAAAACGGTTGCGATCGTTGAGCGACCAAGAAAAAATCTCGTAACCGCGCTTCGTCAACACTTCCTTTAAAGCGCAAGTTAGCGTCGATTTACCGCTCCCGTGCGGCCCGACGATCTGCCCGCGCCGCCCGTTCGTCTCGAATCGGTCGACCAAGAATTGGAGGCAAACGGAACCGCGAATGTCTTCCCCGGCGCCGAGCGCGCGAATGAAGAACTCCTCGAACTTCGCCGGTTTGCTCGCTTTCAACTGCCGCAAAAACGAGCGTTCGAAGAAGAACGGCGTCTTGCCGGGCGCGGTGAAACGCGTCGAAAACGGATTGCTTTCGGGAAATTTCGCGCGGTCGTCCGTTCGCTCGCCGTATTTTTCGCCGGTTCGCGAAGCGTCGGGGGCGTCGGTCGCAAAGGGAGCGCTCATTATTTCACCGTTTATATTTATCTGAAACTAAAACAACAATACCGGCTTCTAAAAACCTTTTATCTCTTCTATTCAACGTTTCGCAAACGCGACGTTTCTTCGCGCTCGCCCCAACCGTCGTTTGTCGCGGCGCTCCCCAAGCTCAACGTTCGCATATCGGGTAAATTGCCGAGGCGGAAACTCGCTTCGTCGACGAGCTGCTTACCGTTCGACAAGAACGCGCGAACGCGAACGCTCCACCGAATTTTGATCAAATTTCCTTCATATGAAAGGGGAGACGGCGGCAACACCGCGCTAAAACGGCCCGGTTGCAACGGGTCGATCCAGTCGCCTTCCTGACTCGAAAGGCGCCAAAACGCGTGAACGCCGCAATCTTCGTTCCCCTTTCCCTCCGTTTGCCAAACGACGGAAATCTCGACCGCGTCGATCGTCGATTCTCGCGCTTCGTTCAAATAATAACTTCCGGAAATCGTTTCGCCCGGAAAATACAAACGAGCGCCGCGTCCGTCTAAACGAACGACAATCTGTTCGGAAGTCGACGTTTGTCGCGTCGACGGAAAAGCAACGGTCGCGGGAAACATTGTTCTTTCAATCGTTAATGTCGAAAACCAAACGTTTTTAAACGCTTTAAAACGTCGAACGACCGCCGACGTTTATTCCTTATTAATTAATGTTAAGTAATGTTAAGGAAGCCAAGGTCGCGAATCGCCGACGTTCCTTTTCGCGACGCGGTTATCGGAGCGCGGCGCCGTCGACGCTTTTTATTTATCAATATACTCTCGAACGCCCCGTTCGTCAAGGCTTGCGCCCGTCTTCGTCGCGGTTCCCCGCCCATTCGACGCGCCTTTATTCCGCTCAATCGCAATAAACGGCGCCGTCCGCTTTAGCCGCTTTTTCCGCGCCGCCGCTAAAATCGCCCGATTCGCCAAAATCGTCCCCAACGTCGCTCGGCGCCGCGCTCGCCCCGCTCACTTATCGCCCCGTTTTTCCGTTTTCGGAACGCAAACAAAGCGAAAACCGACGTAAGGCCCTTTGCGGTCGGCGTCGTAATACCCGCGATACGCCGTTCGACACTCGCGCGCTTCGCTGTCCCAACACCCGCCGCGGTCGACGCGAACGTTCCCCGGACATTCCTCCGGAGTCGCGCCGGTCGGGTCGATCGCCGAAAGTCCGCGCCCGTTTTCGTCGGTCGGATAGTCGCCATATCGGTCGGCGCACCACTCCCAAAGGTTGCCGCAGACGTCGTAAAGCCCCCAAGCGTTCGGCTTTTTCGTCGCGACGTCGCGCGTTCCGCCGTCGTTTTCGTCGCCGAACCAAGCGATTTCTTCGAGCGTCGCCGCCGGATAGGGCCCGGTCGTCCCGGCTCGCGCCGCGTACTCCCACTGCGCTTCGGTCGGGAGCGCGAAAAGAACGCCGGTCGCTTCCTCCGCCTCTTCGTTTTTTGTCGATTTTCCCGATTTTACCGGTTTCACCGCCCCGTTCGCGCCGACTCGTTCGCTTAACGCGGCGCAAAACTCGGCGATTTCCGCGAGTCCGACGCTGTCGACCGGTCGCTTCGGGCCGCGAAACTTGCTCGGGTTCTCGTCGAAAACGACGTTCCACATCGCTTGCGTCGTTTCCGTCTCAAGTATCCAAAATCCGCGCGTCAATTCAACTTCGCGCCGATATTCGTACCAGTCGCGCCCCTCCTCGCTCTCCGGGCTCCCCTGCAGAAAACGCCCCGGCGGCGCCCAACGAAACGCGAATTCGACGCCGTCGACGGTAAACGTTCGACGTTCCCCCGCTTTTTCGCCGGGCGTCGCCAACGGGAACGCCGCCAAATCGCCGTCGTTTACCGAAACCGCCATTCTTGCCGACGTCGCCGATTTCACGGCAACCGCCGCTTCTCCGTCGTTTGCGCAAACCGCGCCGACGTTAAAATCAGCAAAGTTCGCGCCGACGCCGCAAACAGCCGCCGCGACCAGCGCCGAACGCCCGACCCGACGCGCTCTTTCGCTCCGTTTCATCGCCGTTTTCCCCTTAATATTAATTAATATCGACAAAACGCGAAACCGCCGCCCGCTTTCGTTCGACGCGTCCATAAAACCGGCGTCGCCGTCAAAATCGATTCGTTTCGACGAACGTTCGGCGTCCCCAACGCCCGCAAAATCGCTAAATTCATCGCCTTTTAACGCCGTTTTCCAACGTCGACGGCGCGACTTCAACGATTTTGCGGTTTTTAACGCTGTTTCAGTTAATCGACGAGCTTCCAAGCGGCGCAACGAAGCGACGCTTTCGACGTTCCCTTTTCGACCTCGTACCAAACGGTGCGGAGCGTTCCGTCGGCCAACTGAACCGTCGACGGGTAACCCAAATCGCCGGAAACCGCGTCGCCGTACACGACCATCGCCTCCGACCAGGTCTCGCCGCAGTCGTCGCTGACCCGCGCCTGAACCCCGAGCGGCGCCCGACGGTGCCCGTATGTCATCAGGAGCCGCCCGTCTTTCAGCCGCATAAGTTGCGACGGAATCCCCCAAACGCCGATCGTTCGCGGAACCGACCAAGTCGCGCCGCCGTCTTTCGAGATCGTTTGAAGATTTTCGCAGTGATTATTCTTATTTTCGTTCCGAATTTGCGCAACGAGCGTTCCGTCGGTCGCTTCGACGGCGTGCAGTTCGTGATATTGAACGACCGAGTCGCCGTCGCGAACCGGCATAAACCCCCTAACCTCCCAAGTTTGCCCGTCGTCCTTCGAGACGCAGGCGCCGATTCGCTTTTCGTCCGTCCAAAGCTCTTTCCCGACGTAAAGGAGCGTTCCGTCGGCGAGTTGGCAGGGGCCGTGCGGGCTGTTGAACGGCGTCGAATAGCGCGCCGACCAAGTGATCCCGCCGTCGGTCGAGCGTTGCATCCAACAGCCGAGTTCCTTCTTGCGGGCGTCGGCGTCGATTCGGTCGTTGACGCCCTTCCAAGCGGCGAATCGGGCGTCGCTCCACTTCCCTTCCCCCTTGGCGCGAGCGGCGATTTCGGCGTTCAGCCCCGGTTCGTAAGCGAGCGAAGTGAAGGTCGTAACGAGAATCGTCCCTTTGTCGGTAACGCAAATTCCGGCGTCGCGGTCGTCGATCGGGCCGTCGTAAATCGTTTGCGGCCAAGTCCAAGTTTCGCCGCCGTCCTTCGAGCGAATCAAATCGACGCGCCCGAACGGGCAGACGTGCGTTTCCCGCCCGCCGGAAGCGACGACGAGCAACTCGTCCCCGCGAAGCGCGACGGTCGGCCAACCGTAATAGATTCCGTCCGGCGGCGTCAGCGTCGCAATTTTCGCGACCTCGAACTTCGGCGTCGCGCTCGACCCGAACGCCGAGCGGCTCAAATAGGGCGCGGCGACCGTTCCGGCCAACAGCGCGCCGGTCGTTTGCGATAAAAACTGACGACGATTAACGTTGCGAGTCATTTTCATTCCTCCGTTGCGAAGCGCTTCGACGGCGACGGCGCCCGACCGTCCGAGCCCAAAAGCGCGAACGACGAACGCCTTGCCGACGCCTTATATTATTCCTTATATTAATAATAACGACAAAACGGCGATAAAACGAACGCAAAAACGCTCGCCGAACGTCGCCGCGTCCCGTTCATTATACGCGTCGACGGCGCCGATTGCAACGAGCGAAACGAACGAACGGCGAAAAAAACGAAAAACGCGGTCGACAAAGCCGCAAAACCGTCAAAACCGACAAAACCGATTCAACAATCAAAAAAAAACATTTATCGTTATTTTCTTGGCGTCGTCGAAAAAAAACTTGAAACGCCGTCGTCGGTCGTGTATACTGTCTTCAACGCGCCAAGCGAACGCCGTCGAACGCGCTCCTCAGGGCGTTAAAAACAGCGTATTTTACCTAAATCATTTTTAGTTTCGCCAGTTTTCTCGACGCGAAACGTTTTTCGAACGGCCCGACGCCGTCCGAACGAACGCCGCGTCCCATTTCGACAAGGAACCGCCTTATGCAACTCCGTTCGCAATTTCTCCCGACGCTCCGCCGCCGACGCGGCTTCACCCTCGTCGAACTCCTCGTCGTCATCGCGATCATCGGCATTTTGATCGGTTTGCTCTTGCCGGCGGTTCAGGCCGCTCGCGAAGCCGCCCGCCGGATGCAATGCACCAACAACTTCAAGCAACTCGGCCTCGCGCTGCAGAATTACGCCTCCGCCAACGCCGACACGTTCCCGGCCGGAAGCTGCTACTTCCTCGGCTTCGACCAGAACGCCGGCACCGTCAACTGCCCGCTAAATAGCGGTATCGTCTTCCTTTTGCCCTATATGGAGCAAAACGGAATGTACAACGAGTACTGCCGCTGGGCTTACGACTCGCTGAAAAACCGCTCGCTGACAAACGGGTACGGCGCGCCTTGGGACTTGGCCGCCGCCAACCGCGACCATTGGTACGGGCAAAAAATCTCCGCGCTCCTCTGCCCGTCCGACGGCAACAACGGCGAAATGACCGCCGCGACCGGCTCGTCCTGCACCAACGTTTATATGTGCGCCGGCGACGGCATGTGGACGTTCGCCCGCCGCGCCGACCAAGAATGGACGAACCGCTCGAACATCGGGCCGCGCGCGTTTTGGCAACGCGAAGTTTGGAAGAAAATGAGCGCGATCACCGACGGAACGTCGAACACCATTTGCCTTAGCGAATGCGTCGTCCCGGCGACCCGCGAAACGAACGTCGTCCGCCAAGGCGCGGTCGCGAGCTATCAACCGCACGACGGCGAAGGCCGCCCGCAACTTTGCCTCGACAACGCGCTTGCCGCCGACCGTTTGACCGTCAAAAACCCCTGCACGGTTCTTTGGCGCGGTCGCATTTGGTCGAACGGACGCGCCGCCGAGGCTTGGTTTACCTGCACCCTTCCGCCGAACTCCGCTTCTTGCGTCGCGGGCAGTTTCAACTCGCACGAATGGGGCAGTTTCGCGCCGACGAGCTATCACACGGGAGGCGTCAACGCGCTTCGCGTCGACGGTTCGGTGATGTTCGTCTCCGACACGATCGACTGCGGAACCCTTTCCGCGGCGCAAGTTACGTCCGGCAAGAGCCCTTACGGCGTCTGGGGCGCGCTCGGCTCGATCAACGGCGGCGAAACGGCGACCTCGTTCTAATCGCCGCGACCGCTAAAATCGCCAAAACAGGCGCAAACGAGCCGCTAAAACGTCGGACGTTTCCGCTCGTTTCGTCAAAATAGAAAAAGCGCGTCGACTTTGCCGACGTTTAGCCGACGCGTCCTCCCCTTTTTAACGCTTAAAATCCAAAAGGTCGACAATATGCGCAAACTCGCCGCCAACGCCTCCGCTTTCCCGCCTTTCCTCTTTTCCCTCGCCGCGCTCCTTTGTTGCGCCGCCGTCGTCGGTTGCGGTCGCCCGAAACCGGACGGGATGCCGAAACTCTTCCCCTGTTCGGTGAAGGTGATTCAAGACGGCGCCCCGCTCGCCGACGCGACCGTTACTTTTCACGGCGCCGACGACTTCAAATGGGCTGTCTCCGGCGCTACCGACGCAAGCGGCGTCGCGAAAATGCACACGCACGGGACGTACCCCGGCGCCCCGGAAGGCGAATTTAAAGTAACGATTACCAAAAACGTCGTCGAAAAACCGGAAGTCGACCCGAACGCGTCGGCTAGCCTAACCGTAAGCGGCGGTCAGGCTTACGACCTCGTCGACGCGCAGTTCAAGTCGAAAGACTCGACGCCGCTGACGATTACCGTTTCCGGCAAAACTTCGGAAGAATTCGACGTCGGCGCCGCCGTTCGCGACGCGGTGCAAGCTCTTTAATCGCCAGAGTTCGCCCAATTTAACGCAAAAACGCCGCTCGACGCGAAATCGAGCGGCGTTTTTTCTTTCATTTCCCTTCAACGAGCGAATCGAGCTTTTTTTCGTCCGCGCTTAGCCGTTTAAAACCGGGGCCGTTCGCCCGTCCAACCGTCGCGACCGCTACTTCTTAACGTTTTCGACGAGCCAATTCAAACCGTTTTTCAAAAAACGACGAAACGCCGGATTTTCGTAAGCCTTTTTATCGTGCCCGAGCGCAAAAACCAAAACCTCCGCGTCGCCGAGCGTCCAAGTCCAAGCGACTTGCGGCGTCATTCGGGGCGCGTCGGTCGTCAGCAGTGCCTTGACGTTCGGCGAAACCCACATATTTTCGTAACTTTCGTCGATAATCGTAAACGCTTCGAGCGGAAACGGCGGTTCGCCGTCGATGCGAGCCGGTTTTACGTCGATTTCGCGGTCGTGTTCGTAGGCGCCGAGCGGGCGACGCTTCCCTTCAATTTCGCGATTTTGCTCGAAAACGTAAGTTCCGCCGGCTATTTTCCAGAAATCGGGACGTTCCGGGTGCGCGGAAAGTCGGTGGTGGAGGAAAAAGACGCCGATTTTACCGCTTTTGAGGAGCGTTTCGTACCGCGCGAACTCTTCGTCGCTCATCGGCGTTTGGCACATATCGTAAAAGAGGAGCGCGTCGAACTTTTTTTCGAGCCCCGGCGCCAACAACGCCCGGTCTTGCGGAAGCGTCGCTCGCGAAAACTCGAATTCGTCGCCGAGCGCGGTCAACATTTCGGCGAACTCCGGCTCGTCGTAAGGGTGTCCGCCGTCGAAAACAAGAACGCGAATTTTCGCCGCCTCCGTCTTTTCCGATTTTATCGAATTTTCCGCCGCTTGCGCCATTAAACTCGCCGCCGTCGCGCTCCAAATCGCGCCTAAAACCAAGAGCGCGCCGCCCCAACGCCAACCGATTTTCCTTTTCATCGTCGCTTCTCCTCTATTTTTCCCGCCGACCGCGCCGATTTTAACGATTAAACAATTTAGCGCCGCCGTCAATTTTTCGTCGCGCGCCGCGACTTTTCCGCTTTTAATCTTAACGCAACGGCGCGTCCAAGTCAAGCGTCGCGGCGTCCGGCGCCCCAAAATCGACGATGAATCGCCAAACGCCGACTCGGAACGCCCCAAGAACGTCCAAACGCCAACTCAAACGCCGCAAGCTCCCAAAAATTCCGCTCGAAACGTCGCAAGCTCCCCAAAATTCCGCTTAAAACGCCGCAAGCTCCCAAAAATTCCGCTCGAAACGTCGCAAGCTCCCCAAAATTCCGCTCGAAACGCCGCAAGCTCCCCAAAATTCCGCTCGAAACGCCGCAAGAAACAAAAAAACGCCGACTCGAAAATCGGCGTTTTTTGTCTCTTCGAAAGCTCGAACGTTCGCGGTTGTTAATTTCGTCGCTTAAACGGCGTTCCGGCGCTTAAAGCGTTCGAAATCGCGTTTCGACGAAAAACCGGCGACCGTCGGCCAAGGAATCGAATTATTCAAGGCCCCAAGCGCGGATGAGGTCTTCGGCGCCCGGCGTCATACGGCGCAGTTTCGCGGCGTAAACCGCTTTGCCGGCGGCGTCGAGGGTCGGCAACTTCGCCTTCATTTTCGTCAGTTGTTCGCGACGCTTACGACGGCACTTCAATTCCTTTTTTCTTTCGGAAATAGACACTTTAATCTCCCATCGATGTGATTTTAGGCGTTCAAAACGTCGAGCGCGCCGAAAAACGTCTTCAACGACGCGGCCCCGACAGAACAGGCGCCCCCACGTTTCCGCTCCCGCCGCTTAGGTCGACCTTAAAACGCGCCCCGCTTCTAAAAACGGAACTCGATCGATCGCTTGCAAACGCCGCGCAAAACGCTCGGACATAAAAAATTTTACTAACGTATTTTAACACGACGTCGCCGCTCGTCAAGGCGCGCCCCCGAACGTTTTCGCGTTTTCTAACGATTTTGCGTCAAAAAATCGCTCGACGCGTCTTTTTTTTCCCGTCGGAACGCCAATTTTCTCAAGTCGGCGCCCTTTTTCGCAACCGTCGACGCCGCAAACGTCGCTATTCCCGCCGGGTTATGCCGATTATTTTAAAAGCGCGCTTTTTGACGTTTTTAACGCTCGTTTTGTAAAAAAGTTTTCGATCTCTAACGCCCCCCCGCCGTTTCCGGATAAAACGCGCTTTCCGACAAAGCAAACCGCCGCCCCAAAACGCCCCGACGGCAAAAGCGTCGCGATTCGAGCCGGCTTTCCGACAAGGCAAAACACCGCCCAAGGACGCCGATACGTCGTTCGCCGTCCTTAAGCGACGTTAAAACAGGCAGGATAGGCAAACCGGAAAATCGCGTTTGCCGCTCAACGCTCCTTAATTACAGAACGCGAGCCCCTTGCGCCGGACGCGTCGCGAAGATCGTCGCGTCTTTTCCGACCGCCTTTTTATATTCCGCTTCAATAATTTTGGTAATCTCGGCGACTTTTTCCGTTTTTACCAGCGAAACCGTGCAACCGCCAAAGCCGCCGCCGGTGATGCGCGACCCAATAACGCCCCCCTCCGGGCCGATTTTGCGGGCGATTTCGACCAAAACGTCAATTTCCGGACAGGAAACTTCGTAATCGTCGCGGAGCGAGTCGTGACTGGCGAACATTTGCGCGCCGACCGTCGCCCAATCGCCGGCAACGAGCGCGTCGGCCATTTTCAGCGTGCGGACGTCTTCGCCGACGACGTGTCGAGCGCGGCGGTAGAGGCGGTCGCCGTTCGCTTCGTCGATCAGCTTATCTTTCGACGCTTCAAGGGTTTCCATCGTAACGTCGCGCAAAAGTTCGACGCCGAGACGGCGGGCGGCTTCTTCGCAACTTGCGCGGCGTTCCGGGTATTCGCTTCCGGTCAACGCGTGTTTGACGTTCGAGTTGGTAATCAAGACGGAGACGCTCGGGTCGGAAATCGGAATCATTTTCGGCTCGCAACTGCGGCAGTCGAGGAGCATCGCGCAATCTTTTTCGCCGAGCGCGGAGATGAATTGGTCCATAATCCCGCATTTCATCTTCGCGAAGACGTGTTCCGCCTTTTGGCAAAGGAGCGGTTTTTCGACGGCGCCGAATTTAACGCCGCTCAACTCTTCCATCAGCGTCGCGACGGCGACTTCCAAAGACGCGCTGCTCGAAAGTCCGCCGCCGAGCGGAACGTTCGTCGTAATAACGGCGTTGAAACCGGAAACTTTCGCGCCCTTTTCGAGCGAACAGGCGATCGCGCCTTGAACATAGGACGTCCACTCGACCTTATCGGCGGGCAAAATTTCGCCGGAAATCGCGAAATCGGCGGTTTCGTCGGTCGCTTTCGCGTAAATCGTCGCTTTTTCGGCGCCGTCGTTCGGCCCGGCGGCGATAATCGTCCAACGTTCGATCGCCATCGGGAAGACGAAACCGCCGTTGTAGTCGGTGTGTTCGCCGATCAAGTTGACGCGACCGGGCGCCGCGACGAGCGTTTGCGGCTCCGCGCCGAATTTTTCGCGAAAAAGGGTCTTCGTTTCGTTCAACTGCTCTTCAAAAAGTCGGTCGGACATCGGCCTCGTCCTTTACGTTCGGAAAATAAAGTCGGAAAAATCGTTAAAATCGGCAAACGTGAACGACCAAACGCCCCGCTCGCCGGAAAAATCGGCAAACGCGAACAACCAAACGCCCCGCTCGCCGGAAAATTGACGCAAAATCCCGACGCCGAAGCGACGCGAACGTTAAACGCCCCCGTCGACTCCGACGCTCGTTCGGAATCGCGTTAAAATCGGCTTAAACCGCAAAATCGGAACGCCGACGCGACGTTTTTCCCGCCCCGTCGACGTTCGTTTCGCTCAGTATACCGGAAAACGCCCCGGTTTTCAAGCGTCGCCGTTGAGAAATTTCTCGAACGCCGCTTCCGAATCGAGTTCCGACTCGACCCAAGCGCCGTCGACAAGCAACGCGACCGAGCAACCGCGCCAATCGTCCTCTTCCTTCTCCTCGTCTTCGTCGTAAGGAACGACCAAAACGACCGCGCCGTTTTCGTTGGTGATTTGGCCGCCGTCCGATTGCTCGAAACCGTTCGTTTCGGAGCGGAGCCAAGCGGCCAACGTCGCGACGGCGTCCCAATTCGCTTCTTCAAACCCGTCTTCGAGCATTTGGAACGCGAAACAACCGGTCGTCGCCGCGAATTTTTCGACCGCCCAAGCGCGGTTCCGTTCCGGAAGCATCTCGCCGACGAGTTCGCGGAATTCGGCGACTTCCTCGGTCAACATTTCCGAATCGGAGAGCGCGTCGAATTCGAGAATCGCGACTTCGCGGTCTTCGGCGTCGACGAAAAGGATTTGAATCGGCTCCGCGTCGAGGTTGTCTTCGTCCGCTTCGTCGACGATCGGAATCGCGGAGAGCGGAATTTCCTCTTTTTCAAGGTAATCTTCAATTTCGGCCAACCAAAGTTTCTTGTCGACGGTCGTAAAAACGCGATAAAAAAATTCCATTTTCTTCCCTATTTTTCTTATTTTCTCAATTTTTAGCGACGCGAACCGCCAATCCAACGGCCCGCGCTCGTTATTTTCGATTCAATCGTTAAACTCAAACGTTCGTTTCGCCCGTTTCATCCGCTTTGCGCAAGCGACGCGGGCGCGGTTTCTCGGCCCAAAGGCGAACCAGTTCGACGAGCGTTTCGGTCGCTTTCTCCAAATCTTCGACGTCGAGCCATTCGCGGGTCGAGTGAAAATTGCGTCCGCCGGTGAAAATATTCGGCGTCGGCAAGCCCATTTCGGTCAAACGGGAACCGTCGGTGCCGCCGCGAATCGGAATCCAACGCGGCTCGAGCCCGACGTTCCGAACCGCCGCTTCGAGCGTTTCCAACACCTCCGGCGCGTCTTTGAGGAAATAGCCCATATTCTCGTATTGGCGGACGACGTCCAGTTCGCAAACCGCGTCGGAGTCGGTCTCGACGACGACTTTCTCGATCGCCGCTTCGAGCAAGCGCCGGTTCTCGGCCCGGGCCTCCTCGTCGAACGCGCGGAGGAGAAAAACGGCCTTCGCTTCCGAAACGCCGCCGTCGAGCTTGTAAAGATGGATAAACGGCTCCCGATTTTCCGTTTGTTCCGGCGTTCGTTCGGGGGGAAGTTCGGCGACGATGCGCGCCAAAATCGCCGCCGCGTTGATCATCGTCCCCTTCGCCTCGCCCGGGTGAACGTCGACGCCGCGAACGGTGATCGTCGCGCGGTCGGCGGAGAAGGTTTCGCCGTTGATTTCGCCGCCCGGGCCGCCGTCGACGGTGTACGCGCAGTCGGCGCCGAACCGCTCGACGTCGAAAAACGCCGTTCCGTTCCCGATTTCCTCGTCCGGAGTGAAGCAAACGCGAACGTTCGCCCGCTTCTCCGGCGAGTTCGCAAGACGCTCGACCGCCGCCATAATCGCCGCGATTCCCGCTTTGTCGTCGGCGCCGAGGAGCGTCGTTCCGTCCGAAACGACGAAACGACGCCCGACGAGCGGCTTCATTTCGTCCGTTTCCGGAATGACTTCGCCGTTTTCAAGCTCAATATCGCCCCCTTCGTAAACGAACGTTTTCGGGCGGACGTTCGCTCCGGACGCGGCGCAAGACGTGTCGAGGTGCGCGATCAGCCCGACGGTCGGAATCGGCTCGTCGGCGTTTTGCGGCTCGACGTTCGCCGGAAGCGTCGCGGTAACGTAACAATGTTCGTCGACGGCGGCGTCGGTCAGCCCAATTTCGCGCAACTCGTCGACCAAAACGCGGGCCAAATCGAACTCTTTCGGCGAACTCGGGGTCGTCGTCGCCTCTTCGTTCGACGTCGTTTCGATCGCGACGTATTTCAAAAATCGTTCGAGCGGGCTCTTCAAAGTCATCGTTTCGCCTCCTCGCCGACCGGTTTCGCGGCGGCTTTTTCTCGTTTTTGTCAATATTTTCTTTTGCGAAATCGCGCCTTATTTACGCGAGCGCTACATCGTGTTGTCGATATTAATTAATAAGCGGTTAAAAGCGTCGAAAAAGGCGCGTCGAACGGCCAAAGTCGGCGTCGTCTCAACCGCCAAAGCCGTTAAAGCCGCCAACGTCGCCGCGACCGCTAAACTTCGCGCCGTTAGCGCCGTCCCTTCGGATCGGACGTTTCCAAATACCGCTTCAACCGTTCGAGCGTCGTCAGCGCTTCGAGCGGCGTCATTCGGTCGACGTCCAAGCGGCGCAACTCGTCGACGACCGGGTGATCTTCCGGGCCGAAGAGGGAAAATTGGACGCAATCGCGCTCCTCGGCGCCCTTTTTGCGGCCCTTTCGCGACATACTTCGGAGCGTTTCCCGAACCGCGTCGGTCGTTTGCCCGGCTCGCGCGGTCTCCAAACCGGCCAAAATCTCGCGGGCCCGCTCGACGACCTCCTTCGGAACCCCGGCGAGTCGAGCAACGTGAATCCCGTAACTTTTATCAGCGGCGCCGGGCGCGATCTTGTGCAAAAACGCGATTTCGTCTCGCCATTCCCGCACCGCGACGTTAAGGTTATTAATGCCGTCGTAAAGGTCGGCCAAATCGGTCAACTCGTGATAGTGCGTCGCGAAAAACGTCCGACATTTGATTTTCTTCGCGATAAATTCCGCCAACGCCCAAGCCAGCGAAACGCCGTCGTAAGTGCTGGTGCCGCGTCCGATTTCGTCCAACACGACGAGACTGCGCGGCGTCGCGTTGTTCAAAATGCGAGCCGTTTCGATCATCTCGACCATAAAGGTGCTTTGGCCGCGCGTCAGTTCGTCGGAGGCGCCGACCCGAGCGAAAATCCGGTCGACGACGCCGATCGTCGCTTCCCGCGCCGGGATGAAGGAGCCGACCTGCGCCATCAGCGTCAAGAGCGCCGTTTGGCGAATGAACGTGCTTTTCCCCGCCATATTCGGGCCGGTGATGAGGTGCAAAAAACCGTTTTTCTCGTCGCAAAACGCGCTGTTCGGAACGAATTCCCCCGCCGGAAGGGTCGCGTCGAGCGACGGGTGCCGCCCGTCTTCAATGCGCAAAATCGGCTCGTCGACCATCTCCGGACGGCAGTAATTCCCCTGTTCGGCCAACGTCGCGAGCCCGGCCAAGACGTCGAAGTGCGCCAAAACGTTCGCCGCGCGCTGAATGTCGGCCCGAACGTCCGCGACCTTGCGCCGGAGCGTCGAAAAAATCTCGAATTCGAGTTCCTTCGCGAGTTCCTCGGCGCCGAGCGTTTTTTCCTCGTACTCCTTCAACTCCGGCGTTACGTACCGTTCGGCGTTTTTGAGCGTCTGTTTTCGAACGTAATTTTCCGGAACCTTATCGGCGACCGAGCGCGATAATTCGATATAGTAACCAAAAACATTGTTAAAGCCGATTTTCAACCCCGTCAGCCCGGTTCGTCGGACTTCGGCGGCTTGATACGCGGTCAGCCATTCCTTCCCGCCGCGTTGGAGTCGACGGTATTCGTCGAGTTTTTCGCTATAACCGTCGCAAACGAACCCTCCGTCGCGGAAATTGAGGGGAGCTTCGTCGCCGAGCGCGCGCTCGATCTCGTCGCAAAGCTCGTTTTTCAGTTCGAGGTGGTC
>JAFSDX010000132.1 GCA_017436025.1 Thermoguttaceae bacterium | reverse complement strand
GGAAACAGGGAAACGGGAAAAAGCGGGAACGCGGCGCCGCTCGGGCGGGGAACGTCGCCGCGTTCGGGAACCGAAATTTTTTCTCGACGTTTGGGCAAAATCAACGGCGTTAGTTCTGAAAAACGCCAAGAAAACAACGTTCGGCGTTCGGACGTCCGGCGTTATTGGAGAACGTCGACGCGTCGCACTTCGCCGCCGCCGTCGCCGCCGCGCGGGGATTCCTTCGGGTAGTTCGGGTTGCGACTCAGTTTGACCGGGCGGACGAGCTTTTCCGGGTTCGGAACCGGCGTTCCGTCTTCGAACCGGATATTTTTAAACTCGATATTCTCGACGACGCAGGTCGCGTCGCTCATAAAGACGTCGATCGGGCGGCGGTTTTCGCCGGAGCCGTACCAAAATTGCATACATTCCGGGCCGACGTAAACCAAGCAAGCGTCGCCGTCCGGCTTTTTAAGCGTCAAATTCTCGAACGTCAAGTTGCGCGAGTTCGACAAAATGCTGATCGGCGCGATCGGGTTGACTTTGTTGTTCGGCCCGACGCCGTAAAAGTCGGCGTCCCAACCGGCGGTCGGCGTGCAGGCGAGCGCGCCTTTGAGATTGTCGACGTAAATATTGTCGAGCGTTCCGACTTGGCATTCGTTTTGACGCCCGGCCGGCGATTGCGCGTACATCTTGAAATAGTTGAAGCCTTCGAGGTCGCGCAAGACGACGTTCGAGATCGGGCAGTCGATTTTCGTTCCGTCCGGGTAAACCAAGACGCCGGGGAGAAGGCGAATATCCTTCAACGAACCGGAGACCGAGCGGCAGTTTTGAACCAAAACGCGGTCGATCGGCCCAAGCGCGGGCCCGCTTTGCGGCCAGTCCCAAGCGTTGAGCGCGACGCAGTCGTCGCCGGTGCGAACGCAGTCGAGGTTTTGAACGACGGCGCGGGAAAGCGGGCCGTTGAAGTGGACGCCGTCGCAGTTCGTTTCGACCGCGACGTCCGAAACGAAAACGTTCCGAGCGTTCGAGACGTGAATCGCGAACGGCGCGCCCTTTTCAATCCGGACGTTTGTGATCGAGAGATCGGCGACGTTCGAGAAGAGGAAAACGCCCGCCGAGCCCGGAATCGTCCGTTTGCGGTCGGACGCGCCGTCTCCTTCGGAACGGTGTTTCTTCTCTTGCGACCAAATTCCGCCGTCAACCCTGATGCGGAAATCGCGTTCCGAGTCGTCGTCGAGGTAAACCGGACGAATTCGGCCCGGGAGCATATGTCGATTGCGCAACATACAGGCGTTCAAGTTCGGGACGGCGTGAATCCGCGCTTCCGGGTCGGCTTGAATCGCGCGGTCGGAGTCGAGGTAAATCGGGTCGTCGATGTAATAAACGTCGTCCGATTTCGGAATGAAAACGCCCTTTTTCTCGTCGAGCGCTTTTTGAATCGCGTCGGTCCAAACGACGTATTCCTTGCCGTCGATTTCGACCGTCCGCTTGAGCCGCTCGTACTCGCGGACGTTCGGCAAGTCCTTCAATTCCGGATAGTTAATCAGCGACGTTAAATCGTCGACGATTTCCTCTTTCGTTAAGCGTTTTTCCGGCGTCGGCTCGTCGGCGAGCGAAAGCGCGTCGCAACGGAAAACGCCGAGCGCGACGAACGCCGTCGCGACGACCAAGCGGAACGTTGAAAGCTTCATCGGGGGAACTCCTTAGCGGGAGTAAAAATAAGGGAAAATGGAAAATTGGGAAAAACGGACGGGACGCGGCGTCGCGAAACGTCGAGCGTCCCGAGTTTTTTAAGGAACGTAACGTCCGAAACGGCGTTATTTAACCGCCTTTTGGAACGGAACGACCGGAACGAGCGGCGTCGCCGCGGCGAAATGTCGAACCGTTTTCGCCGTTCGACCGTCCGGCGTCGTTGCGACAATCTCGACCGCGCCGGTTTTCTCTTGCCAACTCGAATGTTCGAACGTCCCGTCGGGGCGAACTTCGACCGTTTTGCCGTTAATCGCGACCGTCGCGCCGGGGTCGGTCAAGCCGTAAAACTCGATAACGACCGGCCCCGGAACGAGCGTCGCGCCGTCGCCGGGGAACGTTTGGACGAGAAGACGCGGGCCGTTCGTCAGCGACTCGATTTCGCGAGCCAGTTCGAGGCGCGTTTCGGTAAAGACCGCCGGGTCGAGCGCGACGTCGGACGGCGTTCTAATCGCGCGGCGAGCGAGTTCGAGCGAGCGTTTTTTCGCGTTCAGCCAACGCAATTCGGCGCCGGAACTCTTTTTAATGTCGGCGATTAGGTTTTCGAGCAAAACGAAATACTCGTAATCTTCGAGACTTTCGCGCTCCAGCTCCCAACGAATCGAGTCGAGCGGGCCGGGGTAAACGACGTGCGTGTCGCCGGGGCCGTATTTCTCCGTCGGCGCGCCGAACGGGTCGTCGCCCCAAAAGTTGTAACCCCAGTGGAGATAACCGGTTAAGTTTTCCGAATAATTCAGCCAATGGAGCGCGCGGATTCGGGAGCCGGGCAAGTCCATAAAGCGGTTCGGGTAGCGTTCGCCGAACGGATGACAGCAGATATAGTACCAAAATTCAACGTCGGCGCCGTTTTGGGCGGCGTCGGCGCGGACTTCTTCGTAAAATTCGCGCCAACGGTCGAAGTGCGAGAGTTTCGGAACCCAAACTTCGAGGTCGCCGACAAAATCGGTCGACTCGATCGCGTCGACGCGGCGCAGTTTCGGGGCGATTTCGCGAATCCGGCGGGACGCGGCGCGCCAAGCGGGCAAATCTTCGCGGAACGGCTCGTCGGCGACGTGGATCATGCAGCGGTCGATTCGACCCGTTTCGACGAGATACGCTTCAAGGCGTCGCAACACCGGCTCGAGCCATTCGGAGGAGTCGAGCCGAACGTCTTTGCCTTGCGCTTCGTCGTAAATTACCGCCTGCGCCCAGTTTATCGCGTGGTTTTCGCGGTCGATTCCGCCGACGTGAACGAGTTCGAACCGTTCGCCGACGCCGGTTTCCTCCGCGAGTTTAAGATAGCGTTCGAGCCGCGTAAAGTCGACGTTCCAAGCGCCGTCTTTCGTTCGCGCCGCTCTAGTGAGACCGTCGCCCGGGCGCCAGTAGACGTAAACGACGTTTTGGCGATGTTCGGACATATTGCGGAAATAACGCTCCAAAACCGTCCAAAATTCCTCCGAGTCGAACTCGACGCCCGCTTCCTTCGCGAACCGCCAATAGTTGAACCAGTTCGTCGCCCATAAATGGCGTTCTTGCGGGAGTTCGAAGCGGAAAACCTCGACTTCAAGCGGAAGTTCGGCGCGCGACGTTGCGGAAGCGACCGTAATTGTTCCGGAGTAGCGACCCGGCGCCGTTTCGCTTGGGACGAAGAGGGTAACCCAAACGCCCTGCGACGTTTGCGCGGTTAAGTCGAGCGTCGTTTCTTCGAAGAGAACGTCCGGCGCGTCGAACGGGGCTTTGCGGACGACGATCGCGTCGGCGCCCGGCGTGTTTTTGGTAACGGGAATCGTTCCGATCGGGCGGAGGCGAACGTTCGACGCGGCGATTTTTCCGCCGTCGGCGTTCGTTAAGTCCGAAACGGCAAGGGTAAGGCCCGCGACGTCGGCGTCGGCGCGCAAGCCGAATTGCCCCGACTCGTATTCGTTGCGAGCGGCTTGCAAGACGAGCGGCGCGACGTCGGCGGGGGGCGCGTCGGCGAAGATTTTCAAGTGCGGGTCGACCGGCCAAATTCGAACGGCGGACGGTTCGGCGGCGGACGTCGGCGCGTTAACCGCAAGAATCGCGGCGGTTAAAACGGCGGAAAATAGCGAAAATCGCAAAAAACGGGCGGCGGTCATCGTCGGTTCCTTTCGTCGGAGGGGAGCGGAGAGGGAAACGAAACGGTTGCGAAACGGCGGAACGTCGAGACGTTGAGACGTCGTTTCGCGCCCTTATTTTAACGGAACGAACGGGCCGCGTCAACGATTTTTAAGGAACGCGGCGGATTTTTGCGAAAAGATTGCCGTCGACGTTAAAATGGTGAAAATAGGCGAGATAAGTAAGTCGGTAAGAGGCGCGCAAACGCTCCTCGAGGCGACGGTCGAACGTTTGAAAACGGCGACCGTCGCGGCAAGTAGCGTTAAGATGGAAAGGTTAGGCGGTTTGGGCGACCGCTTTTAACGCTTGCGCGGCGTTACTTCTTTTCGGCGATCCAGTCGGTGTGATGGGCGGCGCCGGTTTCGTCGTCGACGCGCTTGTACGTGTGGGCGCCGAAATAGTCGCGTTGCGCTTGGATGAGATTCGCCGGGAGGCGTTCCGAGCGGTACGCGTCGAAATACGTCAGCGCGGTCGCGAAACCGGGCGCCGGGATTCCAAGTTCGACCGCCGTCTTAACGACGTTGCGCCAAGCGGTTTGCGCGTTTTCGACCGCCGCTTTAAAATAGGGCGCGAGGAGCAAGTTTTCGAGGTTCGGGTTCTCGTCGAACGCCTCTTTAATCCGTTCGAGGAAGACGGCGCGAATGATGCAGCCGCCGCGCCAAAGGAGCGCGATTCGGCCCAAGTCGAGCGTCCAGCCGAACTCCTTCGCGACGGCGCGAAGTTGGGCGAACCCTTGCGCGTAACTGCAGATTTTCGACGCGTAAAGCGCTTGCTTCACTTGGTTAATGAATTCGGCGCGGTCGCCGGAGTACCGGACGTTCGTCGGGCCGGAAAGAACGCGGCTCGCGGCGACGCGCTCGGCTTTGAGCGACGAAATCGACCGAGCGTAAACCGCTTCGGTAACGAGCGAACTCGGGACGCCGAGGTCGAGCGCGTGTTGGCTCATCCACTTCCCGGTGCCCTTGGCGCCCGCCGCGTCGAGGATAACGTCGACGAGACCGGCTTTTGTTCGCGGGTCGAGAACGGTGAAAATGTCGCGGGTGATTTCGATTAAATAACTGTCGAGTTCTTCGCGGTTCCATTGACCGAAGATTTCAGCGAGTTCTTCGTTCGTCGCGCCGACGGCGTTTTTGAGAATCCAATAAGCGTCGCCGATGAGCTGCATATCGCCGTATTCGACGCCGTTGTGAACCATCTTGACGTAATGGCCCGCGCCGCCGTTTCCGATCCAATCGCAACACGGAACGTCGTTGTTCGGGCCGACTTTCGCCGAAATCGCTTGGAAAATCGGTTGAACGAGCGGCCAAGCCTCCGGGTCGCCGCCGGGCATCAAGCTCGGGCCTTTGCGAGCGCCCTCTTCGCCGCCGGAGACGCCGCTTCCGACGAAGCGGATTCCGCGTTCGGCGAGGAACTTAACGCGGCGTTCGGTGTCTTTGAAGTGCGTGTTCCCGCCGTCGATCGCGACGTCGCCCGGTTCGAGGTGCGGAAGAAGCGCGTCGAGAACGGCGTCGACCGGGGCGCGATCCGGGTAAAGGGCGTTTTCGAGCGCCGGAACCGGGTCTTTCGCGGTAACCATCATGAGGACTTTGCGCGGCGTTTTCAGTTTCGACGCGAGTTCTTCGAGCGAGTAGGCGCCGGTCAGCGCGTCGCCCTTCGACTTCGCTTCGTCTTTGGCGAGGAATTTGTCGGTTTGCGAGGCCGCGAGGTCGTAAACGGCGACGCTGAAACCGCGGTCGACCATATTAAGCGCGAGATTTTGGCCCATCACGCCGGCGCCGATTAGGCCGATATCGTATTTTTTGTCGGACATAAAACGCTCCGCCGACGAACGCTTCCGCTCCGCTAACGCTTGGCGGGAGAACGTTTTGTCGGGAATTTCGTTGGAAGGTAAAAGGGAAGGAAAACGGGAAACGCCGCCGCTTGAAGCGTCGACGCGCCGCCTATTATAAACGATTTTGCGCCGAAAGGGAAGTTACTTTCGCGAAATTTTTTAAGCGGCGCGAACAAAGACGGAAAGCCGACGCGTCGCCCGCCGTCGGCTTTTCCGCGTCGCGGCGTCGCGACTTATTTTGCGTTCGAAACGTCTTTCAGGCGTCGAACAAGCGTTTGTTCCGGCGATTCGAGGCGCGGGTTCGACGCGACGCCCCAGTCGCCGGAGGAGTCGTTCGCTTTTCCGACGTCGGCGACGAGAAGTAGCGAAATTTTCTTTCCGGCAAACGCGCTCAAATCGGCTTCGAGCGGCTTCCATTCGTGTTGCGCAACCGTCGTTTCCGCAAGCGTTTGCTCGTTGGAGATCGAACCGTCGTCGGCGAAGGTCGCGACCGCGACTTGGAACAAAATCCCGTCGCCGAGGTGGCTTTCGTCTTTTTTCCCGACGTCGACGCGGAACGTCGCCGGTTCGTTCGGAACTTCAAAATCGAAGCGGAGATACGTTCGTCCGGTCGGGCCGCCCGTATACGGCGGGTGGAGGAAGTAGCCCGAGCGCGCGTCGCCGCCGCAAGATTGGCTTGTTTGGAACGCCGCGATCGCGCCGGAATTGGCGAACGACGGCGACGGAACCGCGTCCCGGCGTTGGAGATAGGGCGCGAAGTCGACGTTCGACGAAACGCGTCCGTCGCGAGCGCCGAAGTTGAACGCTTCGAACGGAACGAACTGCGAGGAGGTTTCTAACGTCGACGAATAAACGGTTTCGAGCGCGACTCCTTGCGGCGGCGTCGCGACGACGGTCGCTTTCGCCGTTTCGGCGCCGACGGCGTTCGGCGCGGGCAGTTCGAAACGAACGAACGACGTTTCGGAACCGTTGCAATCGAACGGTTTGGAGAACGTTTGCCCGGCGAATTCGAGCTTCAGCGTTCCGGCGGCGCGCGGCAAGGCGGTTTTCAGCGACGCGGTCAAAACGTTCGTTTTCGCGTCGAACGCAAAACTTGGCTCGACGGCGTTTACGACCGAGAAATCGACGAACGCGCCCGTTTCCGGTTCCGCCCAAATTCGCGAACCCGGCGCCGCGTCTTTCGGAATCGCAAAGTCGACCGTTTCGCCGTTTACGTCGCGCAAAACGACCGTTTCGCCCGGCGCGACGTGAAATCGGTCGCAACTCCAACGTTCGCAAGCGCCGGTCGTTTCGGCGTTTGCGGCGTCGACCGGCGTTTTCGTTAAGCGGTAAGAGAACGCGCCGTCGACGGGAGCGACGAACGTAAATCCGCGCGACCGACGAACTTGCGCCGCGCCGATTTCCTTGCCGTCGTAATCGAGCGCGACCGCCGAGACCGTTTCGTTCGCGTCGGCGATTTTAAACCCGAGTTCCGCGCCGTCGTAAGGGATTAACTCGAAAGCGTTTGCGTCTAAAATTCGGCAAACGCCCGCCCCCGTTCCGCAAGCGCGTTCGCAAACGGTCCAAACGCCGCGACCGTCGAGATAAATATATTCCGGCGACACGCTGTAATCGAAACGGCTTCCGGCGTCGGAAAGTCGCGACTCGACGTAAATATCGCCGTCGGAAGTCCAAGCGACGTAACCGTTTGGCGGGAGCGAAATCTTGCGCCCGGCGAACGTCGTTTCGAGGTTTTCCGTTTCCGAACCGTTCGCGACGACCGTCGTCCCGTCGGCGTACTCGACCGCGACTTGTGAGCGCTTCACGACGTCGCCGGCGAGCGCGGCGCTTGTGTCGAGCGCGTTTCCGTCGGCGTCGAAGTAGCGAATCGTCGTCGCCGAAACTTGCGTGTAACGCGACGCGATCTGTTGAATCATAAAGTAACTCTTTGCGGCGCCGTTGTTTCCGAACTCGCGCGCCAAGAAGCCCGGGTGTCCGAACGCGAGCGTTCCGGCGAGAAAGCGGTCGAGTAGCGCCGTGTTTTCGGCGGGCGTTTTCGGCGCGTAACCGGGCGCGAACATACCGACGTTGCCGAGCCCGAAATTGCACTCGAGATCGTGCATTTTGCGCAGGTCGAAGTCGACGAGCCAAGGATTGACGCGCAAGTTGTAAGGTTGGTCCTGCGCGTAGTTTCCGTCGGTCAACCCGGAGTAAAAACAGTGGTGCGGGCCTTCGGAATAGGTCGGGCCGTCCCAATTTTTCTTCTGCAGGAGGAAGATTTCGCCGAACGGATAATAGACGCTCATAAACGTCCCGGCGCCGGGAACGCGGGCGTCGTAGTCGACGCGAGTCCAAGCCGGAACGGACGAGTGAACATCGCAGTAAGCGCAACTAAATTGGAACTTAGATTCGTTAATCGGCGTCAACTTTTCGCAGTATTCGACCGCTCGAGCCGGTTTCGGCGCGTAACATCGAGCCCAAGCGCGTTGGAGCGAACCGTCCGGGAGGCGCGAAATCATATCCGGCGACCAATACTCGTTGACCGGCGCGAAGTCGGTGAAGTTGTTGTACGGCCCGTAAACAAAGCCGAGTTCGTCCTGCATAAAGCGCGAATAATCGACCCAACCCGCGTCGCCGCCCTTTTTAGGCGCCGGTTTGGTGCGGAACGTGAAACTCTCGCCGCCGTCGCGCCAACAGACTTCGTGGTCGGTAACGATAACGCGTCGCATTCCGCGCCGCCAAACGTCGCGCCAAAGTCGTTTGTCGGCGTCGCGCGTCGTCGCTCCGTGCGCGTTCCAAACTCCTTTGCCGGCAACGTGTTTATAAGGCGACGTCGGGTTCGCGATCGTCGGGAGCGTCTCTTCGAACGTCGGCGAAATCGTCAAGACAAAGCGTTCGTAAACGTCGTTGCGCGTCCCGTCGGTTTTCGTTCGGTATTCGGAGCCGCCGTTGACGACGCCGTAAGCGCCGCCGTCGTTGGTTTTGCCGACTTCGTGCTTTCCGAGCAAATACGACGCGCCGCTTCGGTACCAATCGATATGACCGGACGCGAAGAGTTTGCCGTCGTTGGGGTTAGCGTCGTCGGATTGCGCTTTTTCCGCGCCGTCGGTCGGCGGCGTGAAGACGAGCGCGCCCGGTCGGCGACCGTAATCGTATAAATAGTAAGGGATAGCGAACGTGCGCGGCTTTTCGACGCCTTCGACGCGTCCGAACTCGACCGCCGGAACGCGTCCGCCGAGCGCGATAACGTCGACGATTAAAGACTTTCCGGCGAGTTGGAAACGGTACTCGACTTCCGCCGCCGCCGTTTTGGACGACAATTTCCAACGCGTTGTAACGCAACCGTTTGCGTCGCTTTTTTCGAGGAGTTCGCGCTTCTCGACCGGCTCTTGCGCCCCGGCGTCGCCGATTAGATAATTAACGCCGCCTCCCGAAAGCGGTTTGAACGGTTCCGAGTCGTTCCAACGCGCCGTAACGTCCGACCAATCGCCGACTTGCGGTTTGTAGTCGTAAACAAGCGTCCCGTCGGTTCCTTCGTAAACAAAGTCGTAAGCGTCGCCGTAAGTGTGAAACGCCGCTTTCTTTAGGTTCTTTGCGGAGTCCGGCAAAATTGTTTCCGGACGCGTCGGGAACGGAAGTCGCCCCTCGCCGGAATTTAGGCCGAGCGGTTGACCGTCGAAAAGGTCGATTCCCGGTTTGGGACGCGCTGTAAATTCGAGCGGTTTTCGTTCTTCCTTAAAAGCGCAAAACGAGTCAAAATAAAGGGTTCGGTCTTCTTCGTTGTATCCGTTTTCGATAAGAAAACCGTTGAACGACGCCGCGTCGCCCAGCCGCTTGCGATTCGCCGGAGAAATCGTTTTGTAACAAAGGAACCATTCGCGCCAATCGACCGTTTCAACGAGGAGCGGAACCTCTTGTCCGTCAACGGTTTGGAAGAGCGCGAAAACGCGAACGCGCGGCGTTTTCGGGTCGGAAACCCAAGCCCAGTTGTTGCCGACGATCCAGCAAGAGAACGCGTCGAAATCGGCGGTTTCGACTGGAATCGGTTTCGGCGGACGAACGCGAACGGTCGGCGTTTCTTGCGACGCGGCGTCTTTGCGGTAAGTCAGCTTGCCGACGTATTTTCCGTACATCTGTTCTTCGCGGCTTCGCTCGAACGTCGCGACCGAACCGACCGCCTCGACCGTCCAACCGTCGAGGTTTTCGAAGTCGACGAGCGGCTTGCGAACTTCTTCCGTTCGCCCGGCCCAGTCCATTTCGTAAGGGCGAACGCCAATTTTTTCCGACGGTTCGGGATTATCGCCGTTCGACGCAACTTCCGCCGCCGCGGCAAGTTGCGTCGATAAAGAAACGTCGGCAAAATCGGTTTCCCAAAATGTCGGCGCTGCGAACGAACCGAGGGCGAGCGTCAGAAGCGCCGTCGAGCGAACGGAGCGGCGCGAATTGCGGCTTTTCATTTTGCTTTCCTTAATGCGTTGCTATTTAATGGGTTGAGAGCGGCGCGACGAAATAAAACGCGTCTTCTCCAAACGACGGCAAATTACAAAGGTAATTGTCAATATTTTGCGTCGCGTCGCAAGCGTTTTTTTGCAAAATTCGCGATTTTTAGTAAAATTTTGTCAAATAATAAAAGAAAAGCGGAAAAAAGAAAGCGGGGAAGATGAAAGATTTGATTATTTTAAATTTGACGCCTGATTCAAAGAGCGAAAATGTCGCTTGTCGCGCCGTCGATTTTAAAACGAAAAACGGCGGCGCGACCTATTTTTAAGCGACACGATGTCAATAGATAAAGACGAGCGTGTTTTGGTTGTGTAACCTTAGAAAAGTAGGTTGTTTACGTTGTCGGTTGTGTCCGCGTCGGAACCGTTGGCGGAAGAGCCGCCGATCATCGCTTCGAACTCCTCCTCGGTGATCGTCGGGACGCCGAGTTCCGCCGCTTTGTCGATTTTCGCCTGACCCGGTTTCGCGCCGACGAGAACGAACGTCGTCTTTTTGGAGACGCTCGACGCAGCCTTGCCGCCGTTTGCTTCGATCGTCTCTTTGATTTCGACGCGGTCGTAACGATTAAGCGTCCCGGTAACGCAAATAGTTTTTCCGTCGAGAGGAAGAGCGTTTTCAAAACTGTTTTCGCCGCTTGCCGACGTCGCCGGGAGTTCCGGAAGCGCGGTTTCGACGCCGAGTTCTTGAAGCTCCGCGATAATGCGGCGTCCCGCGTCCGATTGGAAAAATTGGAAGAGGTTTTGCGCCAGAATCGCGCCGACGTTTTCCGTCGCCGTAAACGCTTCCGCCGACTCGACTTCGAGCATCGCGTCGAGCGAGCGAAAATCCTTAACGAGGTCTTTCGCCGTTTGCGCGCCGACGCCGGGAATCGAAAGCGCCGTCAAGAGTCGAGCCGGGCCGCGCGTTTTACTTTCTTGAATCGCTTGCGTTAAGTTGTTGGCCGACTTGGTTTTAACGCCGTCGAGTTGCGTTAACCGTTCGGGAGTCAAGCGGTAAAGGTCGGCGAACGAGCGGACGAGCGGCGGTTCTTGCTCGAATAAATCGATTTGAATCGGCGACGTCAGCCGTTCGACGAGCGCCGCGCCGATTCCGTCGACGTCCATCGCCCCTTTCGACGCGAAAAACGCCAGCCGCTCGCGGAATTGCGCCGGACATTCCGGGTTCGCGCAACGAATGAAGGAACCGTCGACAAACTCCTTAACCGTTTTGCCGTCGACCTTTACGAGCGCGCCGGTTTCGTCCCGTTTCGAAACTTCCTGCTGGTCGCGAACGAGCGGCGACTCGCAACTCGGGCAACGTTCCGGGAATCTAAAGCGCGGCGGTTCCGGGGTTTGCGGTCGTAAATACGACTCGACGCGCATCACTCGGGGAATGATTTTGCCCGCCTTCGCGACGACGACCGCGTCGCCGACTCGAACGTCCTTCTCTTCGATGAACGCGATGTTGTGTAACGTCGCCCGGGAGACGGTCGTCCCGGCGATTTCGACCGGTTCCAGCTCCGCAACCGGGGTCGCGACGCCCGATTTGCCGATTTGAACGACGATATCGCGGACGGTCGTCTGCGCTTCGTACTTTTCGAACTTGCAGGCGACGAGCCATTTCGGGAATTTCGACGTCGACCCGATCGCGGCGCGGGCGGCGAAATCGTCGACTTTCAGAACGATGCCGTCGACTTCAAAGTCAAGCGACGCAAGGTTTTCGCGCATCTCTTGGACGTAAGCGAACGCTTCGTCGAACGTCTCAAAACGCTTGGCGAGCGGCGCCGTCGGGAGGCCGAACTCGCGCAACTTCCGCATAAACTCGAAGTGCGTCGACGCGACGGCGGTCGGGTCGGAGCCGGTCGAGTGCGCGAAAAAACGGAGATTGCGTTCGGCGCAAACCTTGGGATCGAGCTGTTTAAGCGTTCCGGACGTCAGGTTGCGCGGATTGGCGAACGGCTTGAACTCCTTTCCGGCGGCTTGGGCGCGCTCGGCGCCTTCGCGATTGAGCCGGTCGAGATTCGAGTTCGTCATATAAATTTCGCCGCGCGCCTCCAGATAATCGGGGAAATCGCCGGAGAGTTTCAGCGGGACGTCGCGAATCGTTCGAACGTTCGGGGTGATGATCTCGCCGAAAACGCCGTCGCCGCGGGTTAGGGCTCGGGTCAGAACGCCCTTTTCGTATACGAGCGACGCCGCGACGCCGTCGATTTTGAGTTCGCAAACCCAAGCGAGGGGCCGGTTTGCGGCTTTTTTTGCCGACTCGACGAACTCGAACAGCTCGCCGTCGGAGTAAACGTTTTCGATGGAAAGCATCGGCGTCGCGTGCTGGACGACTTCCGCTTTTCCTTCGAGCTTGTCGCCGATTCGCTGCGTCGGACTGTCCGACGAAACGAGGTCGGGATGCGCTAACTCGATTTTTCGCAACTCTTTAACGAGCGCGTCGTACTCGTGGTCGGGACGATCCGGCGCGTTTTCGACGAAGTAAAGGCGGTCGCAGCGTCGGATTTCGGCGGTCAAACGTTCGATTTCTTGGCGAGCTTCGTTGTGCGTCATAACGTCGTTTTAGGGCGGGCGGTTGTGAAAAAGCGTTCGCAACCGACTGAAAAAGTAAAAGTTAAGGAAAATAGAGGCGCGGAAAAAACAAAATAAGCGCCGCCGTAAGAAAATTAGCAAATTTCGCTCGGCGCGGCAAGAGAGATTTTAAAATTTGAGAAGGAATTTTGTTAAAATGGGGTAAATGAGGGGAATGGAGGAGAAACGACGGCGCCGCCGGCAAGCGTTTGAGGAAAAAAAAGCGCGAAACTTAAAGGCGGCGCCGTGTAACGACTAGCGGTCGAGGGAACCGAAACCGCCGATCAGACCGGCGATTACCTCGTGCGCGAGGGTCAAGCCGAAAATTCCGACGATCGTCGAGAGACTGCCGAGCGAATTGCGCGGGCGACCGGGAGGCGAGTCGACGTTGGACGCGTCAAGCGGAGCGGCGGGGGCGACGCGTTCGAGACCGTCGAAACCGGACGTCGCGGCGCGCATTCGGTCGCGAATCGGTTCCGGCGAGTAAACGCAACGGACGGCGTCGGTGTTTATGTCGAAGCGCCGCAAGCGTTTGCGAACTTGCGCCGAGAGCGGACAGCACGTAACGTCGGTCAAGCGACCGACGCGAACGAGCGACGCGTCGAAGCGAAGAGCGGCGCCCATACTCGAAATCAACGGTAGGCGACGACGTGTAACCTCGGCGATTAACGCGACTTTCGGCCCGAGCGAGTCGATGGCGTCGACGACGAAATCGGGAGGCGACGTCCAGTCGTCAGCGAAAAGCGACGGAAGCGTTTTGTCGTTGATAAGTATTTGACGCGTATCGACTTGCGCCGACGGATTAATCGCCGCGATTCGTTCTTTCGCAACGTCGGCTTTGGAACGACCGACCGTTTCCCAAGTCGCGAAAAGTTGGCGGTTTATGTTGCTCGGTTGAACGACGTCGAAGTCGACGAGACGGAAACGCCCGACGCCGGAGCGCGCCAACGCCTCGACCGCGTAACTCCCGACGGCGCCGAGTCCCGCGACTAAAACGCAAGAACGACGCAAGCGTTCCAAGGCGTCGCGACCGAGCATAAGTTCCGTTCGCGCAAACTGTTCGGACGAACGCGGCGCAATGTCGCTTTGGGGGACGGAAGGGGGAAACGGGGCGGACATCGGCGGACTCCTTGTCGCGATAATAAAAGCGTTGGGTAACTTACTTCAATAAAAGAGTTAGCTTTGACGTTGGGAGACGCGACCGCGTTCGAAGGCTCGGCGCGCGGCGTCGGCGACTCGTTTGGCGATTAAGCCGGCGACGTACCCGCCTTTGAAACCGGCGTCGATGTTAACGACGGTAACGTTTGAGGCGCAACTGTTGAGCATTCCGAGGGTTGCGGCGACTCCGCCAAACGCGGCGCCGTATCCGACGCTCGTCGGAACCGCGACGATGGGCGCGGAAACGTACCCGCCGACGACGCTGGGGAGCGCGCCCTCCATTCCGGCGCAAACGACGATCGCGTCGGCGTCGACAAACAACGGAAGTTTTGCGATTAAACGTTTTGGCCCGGCGACGCCGACGTCTTGAACGAGAACGACGTCCGCGCCCGTCCAAAGGGCCGTTTCGCGCGCTTCCTCGGCGACCGGAAGATCGCTCGTTCCGGCGGTCAAGATCGCGACTTTGCCGCGAAAGAGCGGCGTCGCGTCGCAGACGGTTGGCGAAACGACGTCGCATTGCTTTAAATTGTTGTCGTCGTTGGTTTTGGGAATGCGGAATGTGCGGGCGATTTCGTTGTAATAAGCGTTCGGATTAAGAGCTTGGAACTCGGGAAGGAGCGCGGCGGCTTTCTCGGGGGAAACGCGAGTCGCGAAAACGTCGATTCCGCGTTCGAGTTGCGCGAGCGCGATTCGCCGAATCGCTTCGACCGTTTTTCCTTCTCCGTAAACGACTTCCGAAAAGCCGCAACGGCGTTCGCGATCCAAATCGACGAGCGCGTCGTCAAGGTCGATAAAATCGGGCGAGTCGGACATTGGTTGACTCCTTAAAGGTAATACGTTAAATAGGTTAGGCGGCGTCGCCAAGACGCGAAACGATCGTCGCGGGAGGCGACCGAAAACGCAAGTTTAACGGTTGAGCGGTTAACGGTTGGCAAAAGGAAAGGGATAAAGCGTTATGTCTTTATTGGAAAGCGGGTTATATCGTTTGGGATAAGGGGCGATAGGCGTCCGCGACGGCGGTCGCAATTTTAACGAACATAAAAACCGCTTCGTCGGGCGCCGTTTCGTCGAACGTTGCGAGCGAGTTAAGCGCCGAATCGGCAAGATTGGCGATTTCTTCGATAACGTTGGGCGTAAATGGTTGCGAGGAAAGGAGCTTTAGTTTAAATCGCGTTTCGCATTCAAGGCGCGCAAGACGGGACGCGAGCGAATCGATAAAGTTGGAAATCGGTTCGGCGTCGAGCTTTACGGCTTGCGCATAAAGTTCGAAAGCGTCGACGAGGCCCGCGTCGCGCAGGTCGTCCGGTTCGATCGCGTCGAGTTCCGACTTCAATAGCGCCGCTAACTTTTGCGCCGTCTTGGGATACGACGAGATATGTAACGCGACAAGACGTCGATAAATATAAGCTCGTTCAAATGGGGAGTCTAAGCGCGGGAGGAGGCCCAACGTTTGGCGAACGGCGTTTTTACCGTTAGTTTTATCGCCGAATTGAAATTCAAGTTCCGCGTAAGTCGTTAAACGGTCAAGTTTGACGTAAAGGTCGGCGTCGAACGCGTCGGAATGAGCGGCGAGGCGTCGCGTCGTTTCGAGCCAACGCGATTTTTCTTCGGCGCATTCGGACGACGTAAGAGCGTAAAACGAACGATAACCGATATTTAAGTTGGAGTTTGGAGAGGAAGCGTCGGGAACTCGAGTCGCGTCGACGGGGGCGAGCGACGCTTTTTCCGCTTCGTCGAGGCGTTCGAAAATTGGGAAAAAGGCGTCGAGATTGCGCGAACGTTCGAAAAACGCGCGGAAAAATTCGCCGTTTTCCAACGCGAACGGCGATTCGACAACCGCTTCGTCGACAACGTTTTGCAACTCTTCGCGAGCGTCTTCGTCGAGCGGCGAACCTTCAAGATCGACGTCGGCGTCGAGCGCGGTTAAGAGCGCTTCAAGACGGCGGCGCGTTTCGACGTTTAACGCCCGTCGCAGCGCGACTTCTTGCGGCGTCGGGGGAAGCGGCGTTCGGTCGGCGAAAAACTTGACGCTCGCGCGCTCGCAGAGTTCGAGAAAACCGCCGGGCGATTCGAATTGCTCCCAAGCCTCCGCGACGTCGTTGCCAAACGGCGTTAAATCGAGCGTTGCGTCGGCGTTCGGCGCGACGTTCGGCGCGTCGTTACATTGGATCGCGTCAAAAAGAACGGCGGCGACGACGTCGGCGGCGGCGCTTTCAAAGAGGCGCAAGTCTTCGATTTCGTCGAGCGCCGCAAAGGCTTTAGCGCGTTCGGGGGCGGCGTTTCGGGGGAAACGCGCAATTCGAACGGCAAGACGCGTCGCATAGGCGACGAGCGCGTTTTGACGTTCTTCGGCGTCGTCGATTTCGGCGAGAAAAGCGTCCGCGAAACGCTCGACAAAAAACGTTGCGTCGCAAGCGTTTAAAGCAAGCGCCGCGTCGAGGGCAAGGCGTCGCAAGTAAGCGCGTTCCGAACGAGATTCGACCGTTAAGACGTCGCGCTCGACCGCTTCGAGCGCCTGTTCGACGCGGCGTCGCCAATCGTCGACGGGCGGTTCGGAAAAGCCGAGCGTCGCCGCCGGGAAAAAACGACGTTCTAATTGGAGTATTTCCAACGATTTAACGGCGGCGTTGGCGCGCTCGTTCGCGTTGGGGACGTCGGCGATAAAGGAGGCGAGGCGTTCGAAAAGGCGTTGGAAAAGGGAGCGCGTCGATTCGAGCGAAGCGGCGTCGCAAAAAGCGGGGGCGTTGGAAACGGTCATCGGGGGCGCGGGGGCGGTTGGGCGTCGGGAGACGCGGGGAAAGGAAGGGGTTAACTGTTGCGTCGCGGGAGGTTGCGTCGGTCTCGAAATAGAAGAAGAAGGGTCGGCGCAAGCGCCAACAACGCGCCGGCGACAAGGAAAACGACGCGGCAATATTCGACTTCAAGACCGGGCGTCGGCTCTTCGACGGCAAGCGCTCGGACGCGGTCGAAAACGCGTCCGCCGAGCATCGACGCCAAACCGAACGCGAGCGCCGTCGCGGCGAAGTAAAACGCGACGAACGCCGAACGTTCGCTAGGATCGGAACGTCTTGTTATTTCGTTGTTTAAGGCGATGTTGACGACAACCCAAGCGATCCAAAAAAGGGCCGCGACAAAGACGACGAGCCAAGCGTTCGTCGGAGCCGCCGCGTATAGGAAAAAGCCGAGCGCGACGACGCTAAGCGCCGCGAAGCAAGCGGTTGGAGCGTTCCAGCGCGCGACGAAACGAGCCGCGCGGTCGGCGTTCCGCCATTGTCCGACGTTGATAAACGCCGACGACGCAAGGGACGCGAACAACGAAAGTTGCAACACGGACGTTCGGAAATAATATTGCGGCGATTGCGAGAACCCTAAAATCGCTTGAATCGCGGCGCCGAAGAGTACGAGCGTCAAAAAGGACGGCGAACGCAACGGCGCGTAAAGATTACGCAACGTATTGGCAAAACTAGGTTTGGCGAGGTTTTCAACGCAAATTTCCGGCGCGCGCAAAAGCGGAAAGGCGGAAAAGGTTAAAAAAACGACGCCGAGTAACGGAAGCGCGATTTTCCAAGCGTCCGCCGCAAAAAAATCGGATGGAAATAGCGGCGAACGTTGAAGATAGGTGAACGCGCCGACGCCCGCCAAGCCGACGAGTTTGCCGAGAAGGAGGCGACGTTCGCGGCGCGCGAAAAAACGCAAACGAGACGCCGGAGTAACGACGTCGCCCATCCAGCTCCAAAGCGCCGTCGTCGCGACGTATTCGACTAAGTGGTGAAGGGCCCAAAGCGCGCCGATTAGGAAAAAGGCGCGGTTAAGGCCGTCGTCGCCGGACGTCGACAGCGATTCGAAGAAGGGCGAGCCGAGCGGTAAAGCCAATAAAATCAACGGCGCAAGGAATGCGCAACCGACGCAGAGACGCTTGCGCCCGCCGACCCAACCGATCGCGGCGGGCGTTAGGAGACGCAAGAGGCCGATTAGGCGCGGCGCGGCGACCGTCCAAGCGATCGCCGTTCCTAACGCCGCCGAAGCGCTCGCGTTAGGAACCAAGGTTTTCAGGAAGTAGATAACGAACGTCGAATTGACAAAACTGTTGCCGACGCCCCAAAGGAACGCGTTGCGACAAAAAGCGTCGCGAGCGACGCGTCGGAGAAAAATCGGCGCGTCGGTTAACGGAGCGCGAGGCACGAAGCGCGGTTTTCGCATCGACAATCTTGACGGGAGGAAGGAAACCGGAAAACGCCGACGAAAATCTCGGTTCGGCGCGTTTGCGGAAAGGAAGACGCAACGTTTGAAACGCGACGGTTTACGGCGACGTCGACTTCGGCGCGAACGAACGTTCGAGCGCGTCGGTTAAGGCGCGTAAATTGACGAAGTAGTCTTTTTCTAACGGCGAGTGAACGATCAGTTCGGCGCCAATCTCGTTCGCGACGACTTGCGCGGCGGCTCGGTCGAATTCCGGTTGCACGATCGTCGCTCGAACTCCGTCGCCGCGAGCCGTTTCGACGAGTTGCGCCAATTCGCGGGGACGCGGCGCCTTGCCTTGCGACTCGATCGCGCGTTGGTTTAGATGAAATTCGTCGGCGAAGTAGCCGTAAGCGGGGTGAAAAACGACGAACGTTTTCGATTCAAACGGCGCAAGACGTTGCGAAATCTCCGTTTGCAACGCGGCAAGTTCGGCGTCGAGCGTCGCGGCGTTCGCTTGGAATAGTTCGGCGTTTTCGGGGGACGCTTCGCAAAGAGCGGCGGTCGCTTTTTCGACGAGACGGCGCGCGACGGCGGGGCTCGTCCAAACGTGAGGGTCGAGTTCCGAATGCGAACAGGAATGGGAGTGGGAATGCGAGGAATGGTCGTCGTGTTCCGAGCGCGAATGGGCGCAAGGGTTCGGCAGGAGTTCGACGTTTTCGCAAAGGTCGACGGAGCGCGAGTTAGGGGCGATCGACGCGACGTTGGGCGCGAAACGTTCCTCGACGGCGAGTCCGACGCGGAAAAAGAGGCGAGTCGACGCGAGCGCGGCTAAGTCGGCGGGCGTCGGCGAAAAAGATTCCGGGTCTTTGCCGGTCGGGGTTAGCGTCGAAACGACGACGCGGTCGCCGCCGACGCGTTCGACGAGGTAAGCGAGCGGATCGACGGCGACTAAAACGCGAAGTTGCGAATCGTCTTCTAAGGTTTGACGCCGCGCGATTCCTAAGCGCGTCAAGGCGAGCGTTCCTAGAACGATAATCAACGCGCCGACCGTAACGCCGACGCCCAACGTTAAATAAGTGCGGGAAGTGCGGTTCGCTGTCATTGACGTAAAGATAGGAAAGATGGAGGAAAAGCGGAAGCGAGCCGCCGTCGGGGTCTTAAGGCGCGAACGCCCGTCGCGTTAAACGACGAGCGTTCGCTAAAAAGTGTTCGCGCGAAACGATCAATGCGGACCGCCGGAGGAGGAATAGGGATCCGCCGGCGCCGGCGCGGTCGGTTTGAAATCGCGACCGGTTTGGAAGAGGTCGAAATCGTTTTGCGCGTCGAGTTGCGCTTTATCGCCGAACGGGCTGGCGACCGGTTTTTCGTCGTTCGGGAAAATCGTTTTGGTGTCGTCGGCTTTGCTCGGCGCGACCGGAGCGGCGGGCGCGTCGGAGGACGAGCCGGGGCCGCCGTAAGAGCCCGACGGATAGGGCGACGACCCGTAAGAGGACGACCCGTAAGGCGACGAACCTTGCGAACCGTCGGCGGAACCGGATTGCAAAGCGAGCGCCGCGGCGCCGAGGCGGAAGGAAGTCGCGAGCGCGTTTAAGGCGTTCTTTTCTTCCGCGGCGTAAAGGACGTCCGGGTCGTCGTCGCCGACGAACGGAGCGTCTTCGACGAAAACTTCGCTCGAATCGTAAATATTAATGAAGGGGGAACCGTCGGCGGCCGGTTTGTCCATCGGGTCTTCGTAAACTTCGCGCGACGCGATTTCGGCGAGGCGTTTCATTTCGCGCGTCGAGAGACTCGTTTTACCGAGGTCTTCGCGGAAGTATTGAAGCTCGTCCGAATTGGGGTCGTAAAGGTCGGGCGCTTGATGCGCCGGAACTTCGGCGCGAGAGAATGGACGAATGGACGAGAACATAAGCGGCTCGTTCGAGGACGCCAAGGGCGCGGGCGCTTCCGCTTTCGGAGGAAGCGCGAGGCGAGCGCGTTGACGGTCGAGCGATTCGCCGTACAGCGCGTTTTGACGGGCGGCTTCCTTGGCTTTCCAATTGGCGCGAGCTTGCGCGCGAGCGGTTTCGATCAAAGCGCGTTCGGCGCCTTGGATCGTCGTCAACGCGTCGTCGACGGCGACGAGGCGACCTTTCGGGCTTTCAATTTCCAAGCGAGCGCCGGTCGCGTAAAAAGCGGCGGCGGAAGCCGGATCGTTTTGACGAGCGGCGCAGAGTCCGCGGAAATAATAAACGCGAGGGTCGTCGCTTTTCGCGGCGATCGCTTCGTCGAACGCGACCGACGCTTGCGCGAAATCGCCGACCGCGAAACGACTCGCGCCGCGAACGTAATCGGAAGCGCTCGGCTCTTGCGCGACCGTCAACGAGGCGGCTCCCAACGCCGCGCTCAACGCCAATCCGAGCGACGCTCGGCAAAAATTTCGATTGAACATATTCCGACTCCTAAAACGCTCGGTTGCGCGCCGACGGCCCGTCGGAAAGACGGAAAAACGACGGCGGAGGAAGATTTCGTCGATTCCGAAAAAATACTTCCTTCGTTTATGATAATCGGATTGGCGTTAAATTTCAAGACGCGGTTCTTTATATTTTGCGAACTTTTTTTCTTGTCGCGCTCGATTCTTTTGATTTTTCCGAATAAAAAGACTTTGTCGGCGGGCGCGAGGCGGTTTCGTCCGATTAAAAGGCGAAATTTTCCTTTTTTGTCGCGCGGGTTGGGGGACGTCGTATGATGTTGGCGCGGCGGGGGACGGAATCGTTGGGGAAGCCGACCCGTTTGTATTAATAATTAATGGGGAAAACGGAGGCGGGCGACGAGCGTCGAACGGTGAGGCGATGACGAAAAGGGAGCGTGTTGCGTTCGTGGGATTCTTGTTGTTGGCGTTGGGCGTCGAGATGGTCGTCGTTCAGCAGGCGGTGTTGCGGGACGGCGTCGCGCGGGTCGTCGTCAAACGTTGGGGGGACGAAAGCCTTGCGACGGCGTTTGCGGGGGCGACCGGGCGGCGGATTGCGCTTCCGGTTCCGGACGCGGTCGGGCATTGCGTCGCGACGAGCGGTTTTGTGCTGATTCTTTGCTGTTATATTTTGTTAAAACCGGACGAGTAAACGCGACGCGGCGCTTTGCGTGGATTGGGCAAACGAGTTAAAAAGGCAAGAGACAAAAACTGGGTGAAATAGCAAGAATGGGTAAAGTGGAAGTTGGAAACGCGGGGAAAAGCGCAACGTTTGGGGAAAAGCGCGAAGTTAGCGAAGGAAGGCGTTGCGAACGTTTGTCGGGAGAAAACCGAAATATTCCGTGTAAAACGTAAAAAAGGAATAAAAGTCTTAAGTCGCCCGCCGCGGAAGACCGATGAACGGAATATCCGATTCGAACCGAACGGAGCGTTTCCGCGTCGCTCGAATCGGGGCAAAACTTGAGTAAAAACTCCGAAAAAAGCGGCGTTTTCGCGTTGGCGGCGAACGAAGAAAAAACGAAAAATTTTCTTGCTTTTGAGCGAAAATTTTTGTTTCGACTAAAGTTTCGACGCGCGAACGGCGAGCGAAGTCGGTTCGACTTGGCGACGAACAAACGTCGACGCGGTTGCGTTTCGCGACGCGGCGGAGCGAATTTGGTTGGACGAAATTCCTATGAAAAAACGGTTGGTTGGGAACTGGAACGGCGGGCGTCCGCGGTGGGCGACGTTTTTCTGCGCCTTGACGGCGATCTCGACGGCGTTCGCGGCGACGGCGGCTTGGGCCGACGGCGGCGTCGAGCGGCGTTGGTCGCGAACGCCGAAATCTCCTTGGGTGAAGATCGTTAAGGAAACGTGCAAGTCGGTCGTTAGCATTCAAGGTGAAAAACAGGGCGCCGTCGGACAACGCGGCTCCGCTCGTTGCGAAGTTTACAACGGTATGGGGGCCGGCGTCGTCGTCGACGAACGCGGCTACATTCTGACGAACTATCACGTCGTGAAAGGGCTTCTCAAATTGGAAGTCGTTACGTCCGACGGCGAACGATATCGCGACGTCGAACTGATTCGCAACGACGTCGCGACCGATTTGGCGATTCTAAAAATCAAGCCGAAGTCCCCGATGAAGAAAATTCGGATGGGGCGTTCCGAACTCGTCGAGTTGGCCGAGGAAGTTTACGCGATCGGAAATCCTTTCGGTTACGACGGTTCGGTTACTCGCGGAATCGTTAGCGCGCTGGGCCGACCGTTGGAAGTGAGCGACGCGTTGGCTTACGATTCGATGATTCAAACCGACGCGCCGATCAATCCCGGCAATTCCGGCGGGCCGCTCGTCAACGTCGACGGCGAAATGATCGGGCTTAACGCCGCCGTTCGCGAAGAAGCCGAAAATATTGCGTTTGCGATTCCGATCGACGTCGTTTCCGAAGTTGCGGAACGAATGATTCGACAATCTGTCGCGAAAATGACGCATCACGGGCTGAAATTCCGCGTCGTCGATTCGGACTCGCCGGAGTATCCGGTCGACGGAACCGGCGAAGATTGTTTGATCGTCGAATCGGTCGAGAACAAGAGCCCCGCCGCGCAGGCCGGAATCGAGCCGGGCGACGTTCTCCTGTCGTCGAACGGTTTCGAAGTGCGCTCGTCCCTTGACTTTACGTGTTCCCTTATCGGAATGGATTTAACCGACGTCGCCGAACTGCGCGTTCAACGAGGCGAGGAAACTAAAGAAACGTTGATCGCGTTTAGCGACTTGGCGATCGAACGCGGCGAAACTTTCGTCGCGCGCAAACCCCGACGTTCCGGAACTTCGAACGCTTTCGCTTCGGAGGGATACGCGGACGCCGCGACGAGCGCCGCCGTCGCCGAATCGGTCGACGAAGCGTTGGCGACCGCCGATTTCGCCGGTTCCGAAGGGGCCGAAACGGCGCCGATCCCTTCTTCGTTCGAAGGTTCGAAGCGCGCGGCGCAGGTTTGGCGCGTCTTGGGCGTCGAGGTCGAAACGACGTCGTCCGAAGAGTATCGCCGACGTTATCCGAATTTGCAAGCCGTTACTATCGGCGACTTTAACTTCGCTCCGAACGGCGGCGTTAGAGTAACGCGAGCGCTGAAAAACGGGTTGCTGACCGGCGGCGACGCTCGCGTTCAAGAGGGCGACTTGATTTTCGGGTTCGGCGTCGGCGACGCGAAAGAGGGGCAGTTAAGCGTCGCTTCGCTCGACAATCTGTACTATATCGCGCAAAAAAAAGACGAATTTGCGCAAGTCGACGGCGGTAAAGCCCGCGTTTACTTGATTCGCGGCGACCGCGCCTATTTTCTCGAAATCGACTTGAATCGGTAACGACGAACGTTAAACTCCGAATCGGCGCGGTTTGGAGCGTTGGCGGAGCGTTCGTCCCGACCGTCGGAAAGAGGCGGCGAAAAAAAAGAGAAAACGTCGAAACTTTTGCGTTCGACGAAACGTCTTAACGACGCGGGCCGCGCCAAGCGGGTTCGCGTCGTTTTTTATTGCAACTTAACCGCGACGAGAGCGGAGCCGACCCGCGACCGACAAGCCGAAACGGCGGAACGGAGCGACCGTCGACGACGGAACGTCGTTTAGAAAAAGAGAAAGCGTTTAACGATGGGATTTGCGGAACTGACCGGCGTCGGAATTAGCGACGTTCATTCGCACTTGCAAGACGGGCGTTTCGGCGACGATTTGACCGTTTATTTCGAGCGAGCGAGGGCGCGCGGCGTTCGGCGGTTCGTTTGTTGCGGAACGTCGCCGGCGGACTGGAAAAAGACGGCGGAGATCGCCCGAAAATATCCGGACGTTCTGCCGACGTTCGGCGTTCACCCTTGGAACGTCGGGCGAATCGAGGGCGATTGGGAGACCGCGTTGAAGATGACGTTGGACGCAACCGTTTGCGCGGACGGCGTTTCCGGAGCGGCGATCGGCGAAGTCGGGCTCGATTTCGCGGTTCGGAACCTTGACGCGGCGTCGCAAGAGGCGGTTCTCCGGAAGCAACTGGAAATCGCGAACGAGCGGCGACTTCCTGTCGTGCTTCACTCGGTGCGCGCTAACGATTTGACGTTGAAAATTTTGCGCGATTATTCGAAGGTTCCGGTTTGGCTTCTGCATTCTTGGACGGCGACCGAAGCGGAGATCGAGCGGGCGCTTGCGTCGAACGTTTTCTTTTCGTTTTCGCCGCGTTGCGTCGCGTCGAACGCGGTTCGGGTTCGGGAAACGGTCGCTAAAGTCCCGCGCGACCGGGTTTTAGTCGAGAGCGACGCGCCGACGCCGCTCCCGCCGAACGGATATGGGAAGCCGCTGAGTCCGATCGCGTCGTTCGCCGTTGAAGCGCGGGACGCGGACGGAACGCTGTTGAGCGCGCCGGCGTCGGTCGTCGACGTCGCGAAGGAGATCGCGGCGCTTCGTAAAACGCCTGCCGACGAGTTTTATCGTCAACTCGCGCTGAACGAAAAACGCTTCTTCCAATGTTGGCCGAAACGTTGAATATCAAAAAAAGTCGACGTCGTGTCGTAAAATGAAAAACGTTGCTTTTCATTTTGTTCGACGTTGCGTAAGTTAAGAAAGAACGTCGGTAAAATGAACGCGGATATGCGATTTTATCTTGGAATCGGTTGCGTTTTGTTGTTGATGGGCGCGGCGATTTTTCTTTGGGACGCGTTTGGACGGATGCGAACGCGACGGCTTATCGCATTTTTGCCGACGTCGAAGGCGAAGGGCGTTTTCATCGGGCTCGTCGAGTTGAGCGGAACGGCGGAATGCGAACGCGGCGCCGGGATGATCGCGCCTATGTCCGGTCGTCCTTGCGTTTACGTTAAGACGAAAATTGAGGAAAGACAAGTCGAAACGTATACGACGGAGAACTCGAAGGGCGAGCGCGTAACGAAAACGCGAACCGTTTGGAAGACGCTGAAGGAAGAGGAACGCCGAACGCCTTTTTACCTGCGCGACGAAACCGGCGCCGTGCGCGTCGTTCCGGACGGCGCCGAAATTACCGCCGAAACGCTTGTCGATAAAACGGTTGGGCGTTCCGCGCCGGAGTATTTCGAGTGGGCGGGCGGACGTTCGGAAGGGCCGAATTCTTGCGGAACGCGGCGCTTTACCGAAATCGGTATCCCTTTGAGTTCTAACGTTTACGTCTTGGGAAAATCGCGGGTTCGCAAGGACGCGGTCGCCGTTGAAATTGCAAAAGACGAAACGGAGCCGACCTTTTTGATCGTTTGCGGCGACGAGGAAAAAGCGCGGAAAAACGAGAATTTTAGCGAAAAATTGGCGTTGGCGTTGGCGCTTCTTTGCGCCGTCGGTTTCGGGGCCTGCGTTCCGGGGCTTTGGGACGCGGAGCGAAACGCGATCAAAATCGGCGCGCTTGCGGGGGGCGGCGTTTGCGTCGCGCTTTGGCTCCTCCGTTCTTCGCTCGATTACCTCAATTCGTTCGTTGATTTCCGACGTCGCGTCGACCAAGCTAAAGCGAACGTCGACGTGGAGTTAAAGCGTCGCGCCGATTTGCTTCCGGCGTTGGCGGACGCGACGAAGGGCTTGGCGCGATACGAAAAAGACGTTCAAGAAACATTGGCGACGTTGCGTCGTCAAGAGGCGATTTTGCGCGTCGACGAAGCGCAAGACGGCGGAGCGAGCGCGACGGCGCCGCGGTTGTTGGCGTTGGTCGAGAGCGTTCCGGAACTTGGCGCGGATAAAGCGTTTGCGAAGTTGCGGCAAGGCGTCGTCGACGCGGAAGATCGAATCGCGCTGGCTCGAGAGTATTATAACAATATCGCGGAGAATTACGAGACGCGGCGGCAAACCTTCCCGCATTCGTTGGTCGCGGCGCTTTGGCGTTTGCCGGAGGCAAAATTCTTCAACGCGGAAGGCTTCGAAGCGAAAACGGTCGACGTTGATTTGGAAACGTAATCGCTTAGCGCGCTTGCGGTTGCGCCGCGAGTTGGCGTTGTTCGCAAACGCCGGACGTCGCGTCGCCGCGACAGGGCGTCAAACGAACGTCGCGACGCGAGTTATCGTCGTTCGAGAACGCCGGACAACGCGTCGCCGCGACGGGACGTCAAACGAACGTCGAGAACGTCGCCGAGCGAAACGCCGTTCGCCGATTCGAGCGATTCCGAGCGCGGAGACGCGGCGGCGAGCGCAAGGGACGCGTTTTGTTGGGCCGGATTGTCGGAAACGTCGGCGTTTAACAAATTAAGGGCGGAAGTCGACGCGGCGTCGTTAAGCGGAATTTCGACGTTGAAATAGCGGTCGGTCGTTCCGGTCGCGACGATTCGACCGTCGGGACGCCGTTCGATTTCTTCGACGAGAACGCGAGCCGTTTTTCCGACGAAACGTTCCGCAAACCGTTCGCGCAGGTCGTTTGCGATTTGTTGCAATCGGGCGGCGCGCTCTTTTTTTACTTCCGGCGCGATTTGGTTCGGAAGACCGGCCGCGACCGTTCCGGCGCGCGGGCTGAAACGGAAGACGTGAACGCGCGAAAATTCAAGTTCGCGGACGACGTCGCAAGTCCTTTCAAACTGGGCGTTTGTTTCGCCGGGAAAACCGACGATAACGTCGGTCGTCAACGCGGCGTCGGGGATTCGACGGCGGATTTCGCGGCACTTTTCGATAAACGGCGCGCTCGACCAGCGACGACGCATCGCGGCCAAAACGTCGTCGTCGCCGCTTTGCATCGAGAGGTGAAACTGCGGGCAAAGGACGTCCGGACGTTCTTCAAAAACGCGGAGCGTCTTATCGCAAACTTCGACCGCTTCGAGACTTCCGAGCCGCCAGCGAACGGGAAGTTCCGCGTCGACAAGGATTCGCAAGAGCGCGCCGAGGTCGGTTCGCTCCTCGATCGGAACGCGATTCCAACGTTCGAGGTAAGCGTCGAGCGGCGCGGCGTCGGGAACCGGCGGCAAAGATTCCGGCGTCGCGCGGTAAAAGTCGACGCCGTAATGTCCGAGATGAATACCGGTTAGGACGATTTCGCGATAACCGGCGGCGACAAGCGTTCGCGCTTCGGCGAGAATCTCGTCGGGGCGTCGGCTCTGCAGGTAAGGGCGCGTCGACGGGATAATGCAATAAGCGCAACCGACGCGGCAACCGTCTTGGATTTTGACGTAAGCGCGGCGCCGTTCCGCGAAACCGTCGACGCCGGTCGGAATCGTTTCGAAACTGCGGCGTCGCAGAAAGTCGACAAGACGTCGTTTGTCCGAAACGACTTCCGAAACGTTCGGAAGGGACGCGGCGACGGTCGGGCTGGACGCCGCAAAACACCCTAAAACAACGATTTCCGCGTTGGGGTAAAGTTTGGCGAAATGCGAAACCGTTTTTCGGCTCTTCGCGTCGCTCTCCGCCGTTACCGAACAGGTGTTGACGAGAACGAGGTCGACGTCGTTAGACGACGCGGCGTCGTCGACCGCTTCCCAACCGTTCGCGACGAACGCCGTCCGCAAAAACTGCGTTTCGTATTGATTGACTTTGCACCCGAGCGTCGCCGTTTTGAATCGCATTTTGAAAGGATTTCCGGAGGTTGTTAGTCGTTAAAACGCAACGGTTTATTTGGCGAACGTTTCGCCGCTTTCCGCAAGAATCGCTTCGCGGTCCAATTCGTCGAGGAAGCCGAGAAGTCGGCGCGAACGACCGGGCGTTTGCAGTTTTTTGACCGCTTTTGCTTCAATTTGTCGCACTCGTTCGCGAGTAACTTCGAAGATGCGTCCGACTTCTTCGAGCGTGTACATATAACCGTTTTTGAAACCGTAACGCAGTTTGATGATCTCGCGTTCGCGGGGCGTCAACGTTTTCAAGAGTTTGTCTAACTCTTTGCGCAACATTTGGTTGCCGGCGCTCTTTTCCGGTCGTTCGTAAGACGTGTCGGCGACGAAATCGCCGAAATTCGCGTCGTCGTAATCGCCGATCGGGCGTTCGAGGCTAATCGGGGAGGCGCCGGTTTGGAAGACGCGTTCGACCTCTTCCACTCGCATTCCGGAACGCGCCGCCAGTTCTTCAACGCTTAGTTCGCGCCCGGAACGTTGAAATTCGTTCTTTTGAATCGTCCGTAATTTCGACAAGGCGTCGATCATATGCGCCGGAATGCGGATGGTGCGGGCTTGTTCCGAAATGGCTCGGGTGATCGCCTGACGAATCCACCAGGTCGCGTAAGTCGAGAATTTATAACCTCTTCGGTATTCGAATTTGTCGACGGCGCGCATCAGTCCGGTGTTGCCTTCTTGGATGAGGTCGAGGAAACTCATCCCGCGATTGCGGTATTTTTTGGCGATGGAGACGACGAGGCGCAGGTTGCCGCGCGACAGGGCGCTTTTCGCTTCTTCGTATTCGCGTTGGTAACGGGCGATTTTTTCGAGTCGGCGTTCCAAACTGCGGGGCGATTCTTGCGCTTTGCGGCGGAGGGCGCGCCATTCGGCTCGAATCGCGGCGCGGCGGTTCGGCGACGCGACGGCGTATCGCGGCGACCGTATGTAGTCGCGCAGTTCGGCGAAACGGGCGCTCGTCGCTTTCATCGTTTTGACGATAGCGTGCGCGCGGCGGGTGCGCAGGCTTAACTCTTCGAGCAAAAGAGCGCAACGGCGGCGACGCAAGTTCGTTTCGCGTTTGATCTTAGCTTTCTCTTCGGGCGGCGTCGACGGCGAACGCAAACGTCGCCAATCGGCGCGCAATTTGTCGACGGCGCGTTCGAGCGTTTCGAGGTTCGCCGGCATTCGGTTTTGAATCGCTTCTTTAGAAAGGCGTTCGGAGAGATTTTTTTTGATCGTTCGGTCGAACGCGGCGCGTTCTTCGCAGACGTCGCGAACAAGGCGCGTCGCTTCGCAAACGGCGGTCGGCGACGAGAGAACGACGCGGCGGAAACGGCGGCGGGTCTTTTCGATTTTGCGCGACGCGGCGACTTCTTCTTCGCGCGTAAGGAGCGGAATATCGGCCAGTTGCGCCAAGTAAAGACGAATCGGGTCGGAGTTCCAGCGTTCCGTTTCGCCGAAATCGAGCGCGGCGACGACGGACTCGACGCGTTCGCGTTCCGGCTCTCGTTCGACGCGGTATTCTTCGTAATCGGCGGCTCGCGTCGGCGCGTCGTCGTCGGAAACGAAGTAATCGAAGCAGGCGTCTTGCGAGTCGTCTTCGACGATTTCAACGTCTTCTTCTTCGAGGCGCGCTTTCCATTCCTTAACGACGGTCGAGTCGACCGAAGGAGCGGTAACGATCAAATGAGTGAATTCTTCGACGGTAACGTACCCTTGCGCCTTACCTTTGGCCAAAAGTTCTTGAAAATCAACGACGTTCCAATTAAATCTCGACACAAGTATCTCCTTGACGACTTCTTGTCGCCTGCAAGGGTTTCGCGACGACGCGCTTTCGAAAGGACGCTCAAAACAACGAGCGGAAACGCCGTTTCGACGGCGAATCGCCGACCGTTCGACCCGTCTTCGTCCGTAAAAACGGTTCAGTCGATTCGGTTTTCTTCTTTTTCTTGGAGCAAGCGGCGGCATTCGAGGAGCGCTTGCAGTTTGTCTTCGGGGCTAAGTTCGGTTTCGCGGAGCCGTCCGACTTGCCGCGGCAGTTCGCGTTTGAACCGTTCGCGTTCGAAACCGGCGAAAATATCGCGCAACAACGTTTCGAGCGTTTCGGGGTCGGCGAGCGTTTCGGGCAAACGTTTCGCGGCGGCGCTTTCGTCGAGTCCGATCAAAAACGCTTTCATCGCTTCGTCTTCGTACCGCAACATAACGCGTTCGAAGGTCGGCAAATCGCCGCGATTCCAAAGGTCGCGCGCCAGCAAGTCGAGCTGACGGGTTATCGGCGACCGCAACGCTTCGAACGGGACGTTTTCGGCGAGTCGCGGATAATGTTCCGGCTGGGCGAGCCAAAGTTCTAAGTATTCTCGTTCCAACGTGTTAGGAAGGAAACGGTTGTCGTTCCAAACGCTTTTTTCGAACGGGAGAAAGCGTTCCCGCAACTCGTCGTCGGTTTCGTCGTCGGCGCCTGGAACCGGGTAAACCCAATTTCGCCGAAACGCCGCGATTCGTTCCGCTTCCGGGTCGAGCGAAGGCGGCGGGAGCGACTCGGCGTCGGAACTCGGCGCGTTCCAACGGTTTGCGTTTCGTTCGCGACGTTCTTCCCAACGTTGTTCGCGGTAGGCGTCCCGTTCGGCGTCGGCGCGTTGTTTTTGCCGCCGTTCGCCCAATTGCCGCCGAATTTCCGCTTCGCTAACGCGGAATCGAGCGGCGAAACGCTGAATCGTTTTCAGCATCCGGAGACGAACCGGGTCGTCGGACGAAGTCGAGCGTTCCGGGAAGAGCGCGACGATTTCGAGGAGCGAATCGAGCGCTTTCGCGGCGCCGACGACGTCGTTTTCAAGGTCGATTCCGGCGGTCGCGGCGGCGAACGCGCAGTCCATCGCGTCGACCGTTCCGGTTTCGAGGAGTTCCTCGAACGGTTCCGCGCCGTTTTCGAGCAAAAACTCGCAAGGGTCGGCGCCGTTCGGGAGCGTCAGGACGTTCATATCGACGCCCTGTTCGACGAAGAAACGGAGGACTTCCCGCGTCCGTTTTTGGCCCGCTTCGTCGCCGTCGAGGAGCAAAATCATTTTGTCCGCGAACCGCTTCAACATCCGAACGTGTTCCGCGCCGAGGGCCGTTCCCAAGACCGCGACGACGTTCTCGAAGCCGAATTGCGCCGCCATCGCGCAGTCGGTATACCCTTCGACGACGAGAACTTTGCGGGTTTTGCGGATCGCGTTGCGGGCCAAGTCGAGGCCGTAAACCATTTTCGACTTCGTAAAAATCGGCGTTTCCGGCGAGTTGACGTATTTCGCCGGGCTTTTAAGCGTCGTGTTCGGGAGGAGCCGCCCGCCGAACGCGACGACGCGGTCTTGGACGTCGCGAATTGGGAAAATAAGGCGACCGCGGAAACGGTCGTAATAACGTCGGCGTTCGTCGGGGCCGAGTTGCGGCGTCGGGGCGAAACGCGGACGCGGTTTCGGACGTCCGGTCGCGTCGTAATCTTCGCGGTAAGCGAGGACGCCGGCCGTTTCCAAGGTGCGAACGCGGTTGCGATCGCCGCCAACCCAACCGACGACCGCCCCGAAATCGAGCGGCGCGTAACCGATTTGGAACCGTTCGCTCGTCGCGTCCGAAATACCGCGATCGCGAACGTAAGCGCGGGCCTCTTCCGCTTCCGGCGAGTGTAAAAATTCGGCGCGATATTTGCCCGCGAGCCAATCGAGGGCGCGATAAAGGGTCGCTTTCGGAATTTCTTCCGGAGCGTAAAGCGGTTGCGAACCGACGTTTGCGTTTGTCGCGTTGGCGCCGAGCGAAACATTTCCGGCGAACTCGGCGGCTTGCGCGTCGAGGTAGGCGACGTCGAGGAGCGCGTTCGGGTCGTCGGAACCGGAATTGGCGTTCGGGCTCGGAAGCGCGGGGCGTTTGCGGAACGGAGCGTCGAGGCGCGGGCGTTTCGGGCGCTTGACGAGTTCGATCCCGGCCATATCGGCGAGGATTTGCATCGCTTCTTTGAAATCGACGTTTTCAATCTTCATAACGAACGAAAAAACGTCGCCGCCGATGTTGCAAACCCAACACTTGAACGTTTGACGCTGCGGATTGACCTGCAAACTCGGGCGCGAGTCGTCGTGCCAAGGACAGCGTCCGACGAAGTTGCCTCCTTGCCGACGCAACGGGACGTACCGCTCGACCAAATCGACGACGTCGATCGCGTCGCGAATTTGCTCTCGTTGATCGAACGACGGCGAAGACAAGCGGAACTCCTTAGCGGGGTGGTTTGGGCAAGGGGGGCGGTTTGGGGGAAACGGACGATATGGGGCGCCGTTAAATTCGCCGTATTTTACGTTCTTTGCCTAAAAAAGCGCGTCGACGGAAAATTTTTAAATTTTCCGCTTGACGAGCGGGGGTAAAATCGTTAATCTTTGCCTAGTTTCTCGGGGAGGCCGATTTGGCGCTCTTGGGGAAACAAATCGAAAAAATTGACGACGACGGCGTAAGGAACGGAAACGCGCGGCGAACGCGGAACGTTTCTTGTCTATTGGTACGTTCCGTTCGCGACAGGAACGATTATAAAATCATTTGTTTTTTTCGTCAATATCTAAAATTTTTTCTTAAGTTTTCCGCGTAATTGGTCGACAAGCTAAATTCTTTTTATCTTGACTTTTTTGTTGCAACGCCGTATTTTGCTTAAATTGCCTATTTGTTATTTTAACGTTTTCAACGACGACGGGAGTAAAGGTTTTGATTAAAGAAGTTGCGTTGGAAACGGTTGGCGGACAAACGCGGCGTCGATTCTTTACGTAAAACGTTTCTTTTGGTTATTTTTTCTTTAATCGGCAGTCGACGTAGAGAGCGCGCTTTATCAGGTTTGCGTATTTTAACGGAGAGAGGCGTTGAAATGGAGGAGATGGTTAAGATGGCGAGACTTTAAAAATTTTTGCAAATTTTTGGAAAATTTTTATAAACCGGGTTTTGTCGCTTTGAAATAGGAGGTTTGCGGGAACAGGAGAAAGTCGACGGGGCGCAAAGAATCTTGACTGATTTAGTTGGGAACGGTAACGCGGAGCTTTTCGCGATTTTAAGAAGAGGCAGAAAAGGGCGAAAGTAAGGGCGGCGTTGGGGACTTAGATCGAAAAGGAGGAAAGTAAGAGCAGCGTTGGGAGACTCGAAAACGAACAAAAACAACCGACGCTCCGGAGAACGTCGGCTGTTTGGGAATTTGGGCGCGTTAAAATCGGTTTAATCGGTTCGGACGCGCCGGTTCAAACGTCAACATCAGTTTTGAGCGTCGGCGATCGACTCTTTGACAAGTTCGACGACGCGTTCCGGAACGAAGCCGAAGTGTTTCAGCAGAACGCCCGCCGGAGCGGAGTCGCCGAAACCGTTCATTCCGAGGAAACGCCCGCAATCGCCGATCAAACGGCCCCAACCTTGCTCGACGCCGAGTTCGACGCCGACGCGCGCTTTGACCGCCTTGGGAAGAACCGATTCGCGGTATTCTTGCGGTTGTTGGGTGAACAAGTCGAGGCAGGGCGCCGAAACGACGCGGACTTTAAGCCCTTCCGCCGCCAACGCTTCGCGCGCTTCCAAGCAAAGGGCGACTTCGCTTCCGCTCGCGATCAAAATCGCGTCCGGCGTTCCGTCGCAGTCGGCGAGAATGTAAGCGCCGCGCGCGACGCCCGCCGCCGAAGCGTATTTTTCGCGGTCGAGCGTCGGGAGATTTTGACGCGTCAACGTCAAAACGGACGGCGTTTTCGTCGAATTAAGGGCGACGCGATAGCTTTCGACGACTTCGTTCGCGTCCGCCGGGCGGAAAACGTTCAGGTTCGGGATCGCTCGCAACGACGCGAGGTGTTCGATCGGTTGGTGCGTCGGGCCGTCTTCGCCGACGCAAATCGAGTCGTGCGTGAAGATGAAGAGCGTCGGGATTTCTTGGAGCGCGGCCAAGCGAATCGCCGGACGCATATAGTCCGAGAAGACGAAGAAGGTCGCGCAGTAGGAGCGGAGCCCGGAGAGCGTCAGCCCGTTGGCGATCGCGCCCATCGCGTTTTCGCGGACGCCGAAACGGAAGTTGCGACCGACCGAGTTCGGCCCGAATTCGCCCGCGTCTTCCGCTTTCAGCCAAGTGCAGTTCGACGGCGCCAAGTCGGCCGAACCGCCGACGAGCCAAGGAACGCCCGCCGCGACGTCGTTCAAGACTTTGCCGCTCGACGCGCGGCTCGCAAGGCCCTTCGCGTCGGTCGGGAACGGTTGGAGCGCGGCGTCCCAATCGGTCGGGAGCGTTCCGGCGAAGATCGCGTCGAGTTCGGCGGCGAGTTCCGGATAAGCCTTGCGGTATTCGGCGAAAAGCGCGTCCCAAGCGGCGGACGCTTCCGGGCCGCGTCGGCCGAGATTCGACGCGAACGTCTCGTAAACGTCGGCGTCGGCGGCGAACTTGGTTTCCGGATCCATTCCGTAAAATTTCTTGGCGCCCGCGATTTCGTCGTCGCCGAGCGGAGCGCCGTGCGCGCACTCTTTCCCCTCTTTAGTGGGGGCGCCGAACGCGATGCGGCTCTTGGCGATAATCAACGTCGGACGGTCGGCGGTCGCTTTGAACGCGTCGAACGCTTCGCGGAGCGCCGGGAGGTCGTTGACGTCGTCGACGCTGACGACGTTCCAACCGTAAGCGGCGAAACGGTCGGCGACCGATTCGGTGAACGCGAGTTCCGTGTCGCCCTCGATGGTGATGCGGTTTTGGTCGTAAATCCAGCAAAGATTGCTCAGCTTAAGATGTCCGGCGAGGGACGCGGCTTCCGACGCGAGCCCTTCCATCATACAGCCGTCGCCGCAGAGCGCGTAAACGTCCGACGAAAAGAGTTCGAAACCGGGTTTGTTGTAACGGTCGGCGAGCCAACGGTCGGCGGCGGCCATCCCGACGCTCGTCGCGACCCCGGCGCCGAGCGGGCCGGTCGTCGTTTCGACGCCCGCGACGCGACCGTATTCCGGGTGTCCGGCGCAACGCGAGCCGAGTTGACGGAAACTTTTCAGGTCGTCGAGCGAAACGGCCGGTTCCGACGTCGGATTCCCGGCGGCGTCGAGCGCTTTCACTCCGGCGAAGTGAAGCGTCGTGTAAATCAACGTCGACGCGTGCCCGATCGAGAGGACGAAGCGGTCGCGGCCCGGCCAATTCGGGCGGTTCGGGTCGAACTTCATTCGCTCGTTGTAAAGGAGGTAAGCGACCGGCGAGAGCGCCATCGGGGTGCCCGGGTGCCCGCTTTTCGCCGCTTGAACGGCGTCCGCCGCCATCGCTCGCATCGTGTCAATCGCTTTTTTTTCCGAAGGCGTCATCGAAAGCATTCGTCTGTCCTTTTTCCTTTGCGTCCGGTCGCAACCGGGGTTGAGGTTGATTCGAAGGTTCCGCGTCTTGCGTATTTTAACGTTTATTTTAACGCGTCGAGCGAATTTGGGAAGGGCCGCGACGCGTCGAAGAGGCGCTTTGCGAGAAAAGCGGGAAAGTTTTCGCCGGTTAGCGACGCCGACGCAATTTAGGAGAAACGGAGAAAATAGGCTGTTTGGGAGAAACGGGCGCTCGGCGACGGCGGGGAAACGTCGCCGAACGCGGTAAAATCGGAGGTTTATATCGACGGCGTTAATTTTGCGGGGCGTTCAATCCGGCGCGCTCGTCGCGGATTCGGCGGATTTCGGCGACTAAGTCGCTCGCGCCTTCGTCGAGGAGCGTTTGCGCCGCGTCGCGACCGAGTTGTTCGGCGATTTTTTGCTTGTCGGCGTCGGCGAGCGCGGCGTTGAAGGTTTGCGTCGCGACCGTTTGAAACGCCGTCTTGCCGTCGAACGACAAAATTTGCGCGTCGAGGCGGAGCGTTTGGCGGACGTCGGCGTTAGTTTGGACGGTTTCGGTCGTCTCGGCGTTTTGCGAAGGTTGCGCGGTTTGCGTCGACGAGGAAAGCGAGCCGAGCGCGCCGATCGGAACGAGACAGCCGCCTTGCAGCGTCGCGAGGAGGGAACGCTCCGCCAAAACGCTCAAAAAGGTCGCTTCGTCGGCGAGCGGCGCGACGCGGGCGATCGTTTCGGCGTCGTCGGCGCGGGTTTCGAGCCCGAGCGCGCCCTGCCCGACCGCCGGGAGGAAGTCCGGACGCTCCAAAAAATGCCGGATTCGCGAGCCGAAACCGAGTCGGTTCAGCCCCGCCGACGCTAAAATCATCGCGTCGAACTCGCCGTCGTCGAGCTTTTTTAGGCGCGTTTCGACGTTGCCGCGAACCGGGCGGACGTCCCAAGCGCCGTTTGAGCGCCGCAAAAGTTGGCTTTGCCGCCGCATACTGCTCGTCGCGACGACGGCGCCGGGGGGGAGTTCGTCGAGCGTCGCGAACCGGTTCGAAACGAACGCGTCGCGGAAGTCGGCGCGAAGCGGAACCGCCGTCAAACGGAGTCCGTCGATTCGCTCGACCGGCAGGTCTTTGAGGCTGTGAACCGCCAAATCGATTTCGCCGAGGAGAAGCGCGCGCTGGATTTCCTTCGTGAAAACGCCTTGCGCGCCGAGATTGACGATCGCCGAATTGCGGTCGACGTCGCCTTTCGTGTGAATTTTGACGATTTCAACGGGGACGCCGTTCGCTTCTAAAGCGTCGCGGGTCCAATTCGCTTGCCAAAGCGCGAGCGCGCTCGGTCGGGTGCCCAATCGCAGCGGTTTCATATCGTTCGTTTCGACGGTTTCGGAGTCGTTAAATATGTTTTGGGGGTGAATTTGTAAAAACGTCGCGGTTTAAGCGGCGCTTTTTAATGAGAAACGCCGCCGTTCCGTTCGATTGAAAGAAAAGCGGCGCTTCAAAATGAAGAAAATAGGCGATCGAGGCGGTTTAGGCGACGATTACAGCTTCTTCAAGTAGATGTTTTTGACTTCGACGCGCATCGCCGGGCCGACGTGGAGTTGCCAACCGAGGACGCCGCTCGGACGACGTACTTTGTCGGAGTCTTCGTCGACGAAAACGCTCGTAACCTTGCCGTTGATTTTGTGAACGAAAACATAGCCTTGCGCGATAATTTCGTAACTGTTCCAATCTTCGAGCTTAACGTTGGCGCGGATTTCTTCCGGCGTCGCGAAACGGGCGACTTCTTGAATTTTACCGTCTTTATTGACTTTGCTTACCGTTCCCAAATTTGCCAAAATACCGCGGAGCATTTCGCCGTACATAATGCCGGCATAGGTCGCGTTGCCGTCGAAGTCGCCTTGGTAACCGCCCATTCGCCAATTTTCCGGGCCGTCGAGGAACCAACCGCGGTAGTAAAGGCCGGAGTTGCCGCCCTTGGCGATCTTGTAATCGAACTTGATCGCGAAGTCGCCGATATTTTGGTCTTCAGTATAGAAAAGCGAGGTGTTTTGGGTAATCTTTTTGTCCGAGTCGTTCGTCGTTCCGACGATGGCGCCGTCTTCGACCGACCAAAGGCGCGGGTCGCCCGACCAGCCGGTCAGGTCTTTGCCGTTGAAAATCGAGACGAAACCGTCGTCTTGCGCGGAAACGGTCGTCGCGACGACGCAAAAAACGAGCGAAGCGCAAAAAATCCAAAAACGTTTCATTTATCGACTCCTTAAATCAAAGGGAGGGCGCCGCTCGAACGCTCGGCGGCAAAAAAATCGAGCGCTTTCGGAGGCGAGCGAGCCGCTTCGAAAACGCGTATTAATTAATAATGACAAAATTGCGAAAAATCGGGCGTTCGGCAAGGGGGAAAATCGCGTTGGAAACGCCCGATAAAATCGCTTAAACCCCGGAAAAAACGGAACGAAACGGGCGCGTCGTTCGTTCGGAACGCTTGGTTCGAACGCAAAAAACGTTTTCGCGTTAATTTTCCGGTTGCGAAACGACTTCGCAGTTCGGAAGCGCGGCGCGGAGAGCGTCGGCCCCGGCTTCGGTCGCTTTTGAACGGGTGACGTGTATTTTCTCTAATTTGCCCAACTTCGCAAACTCGGCGATACTCGCGTCGTCGAGCGTCGAACGTCCGACGTGAAGGAAGGTAAGCTCGGTGAATTGCGCGATTTTTTTCGCCGATTCCGGCCCGATTTGCGCGTCGTCGAGGTTTAACGACGTCAAGCGATCGGTCAACGGAAGGAGCGCGTCGACTCCGGCGTCGCCGACTTGCGTTTGATAAAGGTTCAGTTTCGTTAACTTCGCGAACCCGTTTTTCCAGTCGACGGCGGTCAAGTCGGCGGCGGTCGCGGGCGAGCCGCTGACGTCAAGGTCGGCAAGTTGGGGGGCTTGGGCAAGAGCGACGAGCGCGGCGGTCGGGAATTTCTCGCCGTTTCGCAAGCCGGTCAATCGGAGTTTTTTCAAATTGGGCGCTTTAGCGAACTCGGCCAAGGCGGCGTCCAAGTCCGTTGCGGCGGAAAGAACGGCGTCCGACCAAAGAAATTCCGTTAAATTAGGAAGTTTAGCGAAAGCGCGCAACGCTTGAGACGGCAAAACGCCCTTGCCGCGAACGACTTTCACCGCGTTCCAACGTTCGGCGTCGTCGGCGACGTTGAAACCGTTAAAATTTTCGACGCCGGTTAAGTCGAGCGATTTGCCGGATTTGTCGATTTTTGCGCCGGAAGCGATAAGCTCGTCGAATTTCAAAAGAGGCGCAGGAGTCGCCGTCGCGGTTTCGGGCGCCTTTTCCTCGACGTTGGCGAGCGGCGTTTCGGCGGGCGGAGTCGACGACTCGGCTTGCATCGGCGCCGTTTCGGGCGACTTTTCGGCAATTTCAACGAGCGGCGCGTCGTCGAGGCGAACAAGATTCGAGCCGGAATCGCCGCAACCGAGCGGAGCGGTCGCCGTCAAAGCGGTTAAAATGGCGAAAATAGGTCTTTTTTTCATTGGCGTCGCCTCCTTAAACTTTGCGCAAATTACGTTATTTCGCTTGCGAGTCGGTCGCGGGAGCTTGCGACGACGCTTTTTTCGCCGCCGCTTCCTCGGCCAGTTTGCGATCGAATTTCGCGTTGTTGATCGCTTGTTCGCGCATCACGCAGGTCGACGGATCGGCTGCTTCCGGGAGCGGGAAGTCGTCGGGGAGGTTTTCGACGAACGGGAGCGTCGCCGTCGTTTCGCCGTATTCCTCGAAGGCGATTTCCGGTTTCTCTTGGCAACCGAGGGCGGCGAACCCGACGAGGGCGCAGGCCGTCCAAAGCGAAATCGAGCGTTTCATTCCTTCCGATTCTCCTCGACCGTCGACTAAGGGGAACGCGAGGCGGCGACGAACCGCGAACGCGTTCAAAAAAGTTTCAAAACCGCCCCTATTATATAAGGAAAAATTTTTTCGTTCAACGCCGCCGCCGCTTTTTTTTCGCCTTTCCTTCAAATTTTTAAAAAACGCGGCGCTTTGGGCCCGATTTTCGGTAAATTTTTACAAAAAAAGAGCGAATTTTTGGGGTTTTAGCTTGTTTCGGCGAAAAAATTGAATGACTTTTGGTTTGATTTAGTGTATAATCGAAAAACGAGAAAGCGCGAAAGTCCGGTTCGCGGCGATTTTTTCGGAACCGGCGGGCGTTTTCGCCTCGACGTCTCGGCGCGTCGAGCGTTTCGCAACGAAGAAGATTGAAGATTAACGACAATTTTAGGAAACCGCAATGTCCGAACTCTCCGTCGACGATCTCACGCAACGACTTTTGTCCCTCGACCTTTTGGATATGGGTAAGATTCGCGACGTTGAAAATTCGTTTGGGTCGCAGAATTTTACCGCCGAACAGTTTTTGCAGTCGGCGCAACGGCTCGGATATCTGACGAAGTACCAAGTCGAGCGGTTGTCGAGCGGCGAAACGACCGGCTTTTATTACGGCGATTACCGCATTCAGTATATGATCGGCTCCGGCTCCTTCGCGCGAGTTTTCCGTTGCGTTCACAAGACGACCGGGAAAGTCGTCGCGGTGAAGGTCTTGCGGGCCCGGTTCCGCGAGGACAAGACGGCGATCGACGAATTTACGCGGGAAGCCGAGTTGGGCGTCGAGTTGCGGCACCCGAACGTCGCGGCGGTTTACGAGTCGAAGTCGACGAAGTACGACCATTATATGGTGATGGACTTCATCGAAGGGCGAACGCTCCGCGAAGAGGTGAAGGCGCAAAAGAACGGAATCGTCGAGCCGAAGCGCGCGACCCGCATCGTTACCGACGTTTGCTCGGCGCTCGATTACGCCTTCAAACGCGGGTACCAACACCGCGATATGAAGTTGTCGAACATTATGTTGTCGAGTTCCGGGAAGGCGGTTTTGCTCGACTTTGGGCTCTTGGCCGACGACAACAACTCGAACTGGAAAAACCAGCGGGCGATCGAGTACGCCGCGTTGGAGCGAACGACTCGCGTCCGCCGCGACGACAAACGGAGCGACGTTTACTTCTTAGGCGCGATTTTTTATCAGCTCTTGACCGGCGTCGCTCCGCTCGGCGAAGTGAAGGAACGGGCGAAGCGGCTCGATTCGGCGCGTTTCCGCAACGTTCGTCCGATTCGCGACGTCGCTCCGTTCGTTCCGCGCGTTTTGGCGTTTATCGTCGAAAAGGCGATGAAGCTCGACCCGGAAGAGCGGTACCAATCGCCGGGCGCGATGTTGGCCGACTTGGAAATCGCCGTCAAAAAGCTCGAAAGCGGCGAGATCGACGAGGAGATCAACGTTCAAACGAGCTTGGCCGCGTCGGCGAAAAAAGAGCGCGTCAACTTGCCGACCGTCTTGATCGTCGAAGCGAACGCCGAGTTGCAAAACACCTTCCGGCAATCGTTTAAGAACGCCGGTTTCCGCGCGCTCGTTATCTCCAACGTCGATCGGGCGATCGAGCGGCTCGACGACCCGGACAGCGGCGTCGGCGCCGTTTTGTTCAACGCGCAAACGATCGGAAAGCGCGCCGTCGAAGGGTTTAACCGTCTCCTCGATTCGCCGACGACCCGCGATATTCCGGCCGTTTTGCTCCTCGACGAAACGCAAGTCAAGTGGGCCGCCGCCGCGAAACGGAGCAAAACGCGCCTCGCCGTCGGGATGCCGATCGCGATGAAGCGCCTGCTCTTGCTCTTGTTGAAACTGTCGTCGCCGCAACTTTTCGAAGGAAAAACGGACGAAGCGAAACCGGAAAACCTCGAAACGCCCGCCGCCGCTTCCGTCGAGGCAAAAGAAACGACGGAAGCGAAAGAGGCGACGCCGGAAAACGCCGAACAAACGCAAGCGTCCGCCGACGAAAGCGATTTCCCGGTCGACGAGTTCGACGCCGCGCTCGACGCCGCCGTCGACGCGTTGACGGCGACGCCGCCCGTCGAACCGGAGGTCGCCGACGAACCCGAGGACGATTATTACGCCGATTATGAGGATTACGAAGATTACGAAAGCGGCGAGGGCGAGGAAAAATAGGCGAATTAGCTGAATTGCTGAAAAAGACGGCGTTGCGCAATCGGCGAAAAAAAGTCGAGCGCGTCGCCGTCCGACGTTATATTTAGCGTTTTAGGAAAGATTTTCCGTTTATTTTGAGCGCGACGAGGTTCCGGCGAACGTTTGAAAGCGTTTTCGACGAAAGCCGACGGACTCCGTCGCGGCGCAAGGAGCGACTAATGAATCGACGACGTTTTCTTCAAGCCGGACTCGGCGCGACCGCTTGCGTCGCGTCGGGCGCTTTTACTTCCGCGACGACTTTGAACGCTTGGGGGGCCGACGCCGCGCCGGTTAAACCGGTCAAAAAGATTCCGTTGGCGTTGCAAGTCTATTCGCTCCGAGAATACGCGGCGAAGGACTTGCCCGGGACGATGAAAAAAATCGCCGAAATGGGGTACGAAGGCGTCGAGTTTGCCGGTTATTACGGCAAAAGCGCGAAGGAAGTGCGCAAAGCGCTCGACGACGCGGGGCTGAAGGCGATCAGTACGCACCTCGGCGTTCCGCAACTTCTCGACGGCGCGTTCGAAGCGACGGTCGAATTTGAAAAGACGTTGGGCAACTCGCGCTTGATCGTCGCGGGCGGGTTGTCGGAGTCGTGCAAAACGGACGCCGGGAACCAAATGACGGCCTACCTCTTCAACGAAATCGCGGCGAAGGCGGCGAAAGTCGGAATGCAAATCGGCTTTCACGCGCATTACAACGACTTCGCCGATATTAACGGCAAGACCGCTTGGGAAGTTTTTTTCAATCGCACTCGCAAGGACGTGATCGCGCAAATGGACGTCGGCAACTGCCTCTCGGGCGGCGGCGACCCTTACGCGGAAATCGAGAAACAGCCCGGGCGCGGCCAACTCCTGCACGTCAAGGCGCACGGGAAGCCGGGAACGAAGGGCGCCGTCGTCGCGTCGCCGGAAGATTCGGTCGATTGGGCGAAAATGTTCGAACTTTGCGAAACGAAAGCGGGCGTCGAGTGGTATATCGTCGAGCAGGAAGATTTCCGCGACGGAAGCGACGCCTTGGAAGCCTGCGCCGAAGCCTTTGAGAATTTGAAGAAAATGGGTAAAGCGTGATCTTTGCGCTGAAACCGAAGATAGGGTAAAATAGGGAACGCTCGGGCGGCGATTTAAAGGCGGCGCTTGAGCGTTTTTTTGGCGAACGTCGGGCTCGGTCGCCGTTTTCCGCTTTCGCCGCGTCGTCGCCGTTGCGTTTTTTGGGGGGCGAACGACGGAAAAAACGCGATTTTTTCTTTCGCTTTTCAATTTTTCTTGCATTTTCTTTACGTTTCGCGTAAATTGGCGCGGTTTGCCGTTTACATATCGCCGGATAATCGTTAAAATGCGCGAGGTTTCGCCGTTTTGCGCTTTTTTTGAACGTTGAAATAGGAGAATAGCGCGTTTTGCGGCGATTAAGGAAAAAATAACGCGTTAAAATAGGACGGTCGGGAGAGATGAATCGATTTTTTTGGGCGGTCGGAACGACGGCGGCGTTGACGGTCGCGTGTTGCGGCGGTTGCGACAAAGGAAAGAACGGCGATAATCCGAATAACGGCGACGTTTCGCAAGCGTCGGCGGGCGGGCCGATCGACGCCGGGGCCGCCGCGTTGGACGCCGGGGAGTGGACGCGTGCTTACGACGCTTTTAGCGACGCGATCGCCGCCGACCCGAACGCCGTTGACGCTTATTTCGGACGCGCCGCCGCGTCGTTGGCGATCGCCGAAGAGCGGTATCGTTTGGCGGAAGCCGCCGCGACGAACGGCGACGTGAAAACCGGAACCGCCGAAGCCGAGAAAGCGAACGAGAATTTCGCAAAAACGATCGCCGATTGCGACAAGGTGTTGGAACTCGACGCAAAGTACGCGGACGCTTACTTTATCCGCGGCGTCGCGGCGCAATACCAAGGCGATTGGAACGCCGGAATCGAAGCGTTTACCAAGTGCGTCGAGTTGTCGCCGGAAAACGCCGAAGCGTATCACCGTCGCGGCGAAATTTACGATCATACCGGCGATTATAGCGCCGCGTCGATCGACCGCAAAAAAGCCGCCGAGTTGGGGTATCGCGACGCCGACGGCGAAGCCGAAGACGCGCCGCGCAACGATGACGCCGTGTCGCAAGCGGTTGAAGAGTGAAAATAAGGAAACGCGTCGATGCCTAAAGATAAGCGAAGATTCGATTCGGAAAACGCCGTCGAAGAATCAAAAAACCGTTCTAAAGCGAGTCGCGGCAAGGGATGGCGCGTCGGAACGGCGACGCTGACGATTTGCGCCGCGTCGTTTGGCGCGTACTATTCGCCTCATTTTCGAGCGGCGTCGAGCGATTGGTTCGAACGCTGGCGAGCGTTTGGGGCGGCGAAAACCGCGTCGACCGACGTTTTTTCGGAAGAGAACGGCGCGACGGCGGATGAAAAAATGCGCGAGAAGTTAGCGCAAGCGCCGAGTTTTCGAGACTTTTTGACCGACGAATACGGCGAAGAAGGCGCGCGCGAACTTTTAGGAATCGACGAAACGACGGTCGACGTCGCGGAGGTTGGCGGCGCGGTCGGCGGGTTTGCGGATTACGTCGTCGCGGAGACTGGCGCTTCGGAAGTTTTTGCCAATGAATCGGTTGCGTCCGTCGTCGACGCTCCGTCGCTTCCCGACGCTCCCGAGCCGCCGTCGAGTTTCGCGGATTACGTCGCGGCGGAGACTGGCGCTTCGGAAGTTTTTGCCAATGAATCGGTTGCGTCCGTCGTCGACGCTCCGTCGCTTCCTGGCGCACCCGAGCCGCCGTCAAGTTTCGCGGATTACGTCGCGGCGAAACCTTTCGGCGATTCGAGAACGAAGGGAAACGGCTTAAGTGTTGAAAAAACAAGGCTTGCTTCTTTGGGCGCTCCGGGCGAGGTCGACGTTTTGAGCGAAGACGAAACGGCGTTGACGGCGCGATTGGAAAACGAAATGAAGGAACGCGGCGTCGGGAATCCGCGAGTCGAACGTTGGGGCGGGCGGTTTTGGCGCGCGTCCGGGTTCGCGACGACGAACGAGGGCGTCGCGACGTTTTGCGAAGCGGTCGACGTCGATCCGGCGGCGGCGCAACGAGCGGCGTTGACGAAATTCGACGCCGCGAGATTTTAGCGGGACGACGTAAATGGTTGAAAACGCCGACGATATGGCGCGCGTCGAAGCGGTTCTGTTTTTGGCGAAGGAACCGATTCCGAGTCGCAAATTGGCGCTTCTGGCCGACGTCGAGGACGGCGCCCGAGCGCGAGCGTTGGTGCGTCGGCTCAACGAACGGTACCGTCGCGTCGGGAGCGCTTTTTGCGCGGTCGAGGTCGCCGGCGGGTTCCAACTCCGCACCGCGCCTGAGTTTGCGCCTTGGCTCTTCCGCTTGCAAGAGGCTCCGGTCGAGGCGCGTTTGACCGGGTCGGCGATGGAAACGCTGGCGATCGTCGCGTATGAACAGCCGATTTTGCGCGCGAAAATCGAGTCGATTCGCGGCGTTCACTGCGGCGACGTTCTGCGCCAACTCCTTGAACAAGACCTAATTAAGATCGTCGGACGCTCCGAGGAATTGGGGCGCCCGTTTCTTTACGGGACGACGAAACGCTTTTTGACGACGTTCGGCTTGACCCGCGTCGAAGATTTGCCGCGACGCGACAAGACGTGGTTGACCGCCGACGACGTGAAAACCGAGACCGCGAAAACGCTCGCCGCCGACGCGAAAAAGTCGGCGGAGCGTTTGGGCGACGCGGCGAACGTCGAAAAAGAAAACGGCGGAGGCGCAACTACTTGACGGGAAACGGTTTGCGTTTCCTTTTAATCTTGCGCTTTTTCTTCGTCGTCGAGCGCTAAAAACTCGGTCGTGCCGACGCAACCGCGCTCTAAATACGTCGATAAAATGATTTGCGCCGCGACCATATCGAGCCGCTCTTTGCGTTTTTTCGCGTTGAGGTTCGCCGTTCGGAGATAATTTTCGGCTTCCGCGCTGGTGAATCGCTCGTCGAGAAAGTCGATTGTAAGTCCGGTTGCTTCCGCGAGTTGCGCTCCGAACGCGATCGCTTCGCGGGCTTTGTCGCTGAGGTCGCCGTTGCAGTGGAGCGGGAGGCCGAGGACGAAGTGAACGATCCGCTCTTCTTTCGCAAACTGTTGAAAATACTCGATATCCTTCTTTTCGTTGCGGCGGCGATAGATCGCGTAAGGAAACGCGATAAGCCGTTCGGGATCGCAAGTCGCGATTCCGATGCGAACGGTTCCGAAGTCGATTCCGGCGATTTTGCCCTTTTCCGGCGGCGGGGACGGTTTCATTGCGGTAAGTCCTTGCGGGAGTTAGCGTTGGGTTGACAGATTGAAGCGGGAAAGCGCGACGGCGTTTAAGACGAGCGCGGCGTTAATCCTTGCGCTTTAACGAATTGGCGTTCAAGGAACGCTTTTAAATCTTTCGACGAAAACGCGTAATAACCGCCGCTCTTGTATTTTTGTAAAAGCGAAACGTAAGTCGCGAAATCTCGGTTGTTAAGCAAGGCGCGCAACGTTTCGAACGGGACGTCGGTTAAAATATAAAGACCGCCGTAAACGCCCGTTCCGGCGGGGATTGGCGTTAACTTAAGGTCGGCGGCGTCGCGAATTAAGGTATTGACGGCGTATTTGTTGCGCGCGACGTCTTTTAGCCCTTGCGTTCGCCCAAAGCCGAACCAGTCGGCGGGATTCGTTAAACTTCGTTGTCTTAAGCGTTCGCAAGCGGCTTCGTAATAACGCTTTACTTCCGCGACGGCGCTTAGCGTTTCCCAAGAGAGCAAACGACCGGTCGCGTCGTAAGGGTAAAGACAACGCGACCAAACGCCGGTCGACGCTTTTACGACGGGTATCGTAAAGTCCGTAAAACCGAACTTTGCGGCGTCGCCGATAAAAAACGAGTCGGCGAGCGTCGCAAAACCGTTTTTCACCGCGAAACGCTCGGCGTTTTTCGGCGGTCGAAACGTTAATATCTCTCGAAGAAATCGGAGGTTGCGGCGCGTCGAAAAATAAAATTTGCCGTCGACGTAAAAATCGTTCGGCGTTAAGCGTTCGATTAGCGTCAAGGCGTCGCCGTCGTCGGAAAACTCGAAATATTCGGTCGCGGAACCCGATTCGCGACAAGGGGTTAGAACGGTAATCGCCGAGTACGTCGTCGCGTCGAAAACTTGGCGGTGTTTTAAGTCGACGAGTTTCGCAAGCAAATTATCGGCGACGATCTTTTCGCGCAAACGCTTTCCCGCGACGCTGTTAAAATAGGAACTCGGCGTTATATAAGCCAAGACGCCGCGCGGGTTTAGCGCTCGCAAGCCAAGTTCGAAAAAGACGAGAAAAAGGTCGGTCATTCCGGTTTGCGCGAACTCGAAGCGCTTCACTGCGTCAAACGAAGCGCCGAGGTGATGAACGCGGACGTAAGGCGGGTTCCCGACGACAAAATCGACTTGCCCGTTCCAACGGTCGAAGGTCAACGCGTCGGCGCAAACGACGTTCCAGTTAACTCCTTGAACGCCGAAGTTTAGCGCGACGGCGTCGAGATTGCGAACGCATTGTTCGCGCTCCGCCGGGTCGAGTTCGATTCCGCGAACGCAGGTTTCCAGTTCCGCTTTAAGTCGCGCGGCGCCGAGGTTTGCGTTCGCTCGGCAATAACGTTCGACGACGACGCTCAAAAACGCGCCGTCGCCGCAACTCGGGTCGACGACTAACTTTCCCGCGATTTTTTCGCCGCGATAATCCGCTAAGTCGAGGATTCGCTCGACGATAAAGCGGGGCGTGTAAACGCGACCGTTTTTTTTGCGGACGTCGGCGGCGCGGCGCGAACTCGGTTTCATCGGCGTTTTTCAATTGAAAAAAAGCGCGACGCAATCGCTTGCGTCGCGCGGGGTTAAAGGGGAACGGAACGTCGGTTACGCGACGCCGTTTTCGTCGGTTTCGGACGATTCGGCGTTCTTCGTCGGCGACTTGGCGTCGTCGAGCGCGGCGCCGTCGTTAAGCGTCGCGTCGGTCGGCGTTTGCGTCGGCGGAACGTTGGGCGCCGCGACCGAAATCGTTACGTCGTTCGGAACGTTCGCGGTCGAGTCGGTCGGCGTTTCGGTTTGCGACGCGACGTCGTCTTCATCGGACTCTTTCGGCATTGGGCCCAAAATCGCGACGATTTGGTCGTAATCGAGTTCCTCCTCGGCGACCAACGCGTCGGTCAGCGCTTCGAAAAGCTCGCGCTTCTCGATAATTAAGTTGCGCGCCGTTTCGTCGGCTTCGCGCATCACTCGAACGATTTCCTCGTCGATGATTCGCGCCGTTTCCTCGCTGTACTCGCGGACGTCGCTCGTCATTTCGCGACCAAGGAACGGGTGCGACTCCGAGTTGCGGAACGCGACCGGGCCGAGCCGCTCGCTCATCCCCCAATGGACGATCATATCGCGCGCCAAGTCGGTCGCCCGTTTCAGGTCGTTCTCGGCGCCGGCGGAAGTCTCGTCGTACACGAGCTTTTCGGCGGCGCGACCGGCTAAGAAGCGGGCCAAAGTCGCGCGAACTTCCGATTCGTTGTAATTCAGTTTGTCGTCTTCCGGGAGGAACCAAGTCGCGCCGAGCGAACGACCGCGGGGGACGATGGTGATCTTGTGAACCGTCGAGCCGACCGGGAGGAACCAACCGATAAGCGCGTGTCCGGCCTCGTGATACGCCGTTTTGCGCTTCTCTTTCGGCGAGACGATTTCGTCGCGTTTGAGCCCCATTTGGATCTTTTCGAACGCGAAGTCGAAGTCGGAGGAGTTCACCTCGTTTTTATTGTTGCGCGTCGCCCAAAGGGTCGCTTCGTTGACAAAGTTGCGAATGTCCGCGCCGGTGAAGCCGACCGTCTTTTTCGCCAACGCGTCGACTGAAACGTCGGCGCCGAGCGGAATCTTTTTCAGGTAAACGTTGAAAATCTCGACGCGACCCTTCAACGACGGGCGCCCGACGGTAATATGACGGTCGAAGCGACCGGGGCGCATCAGCGCGGGGTCGAGAACGTCCGGACGGTTCGTCGACGCCATCACCATCACCGAGTCGTTTTGCGCGAAACCGTCCATTTCGCTCAAAATTTGGTTCAACGTTTGCTCGCGCTCGTCTTGACCGCCGCCGACGCCCGCGCCGCGTTGGCGCCCGACCGCGTCGATTTCGTCGATGAAGAGGATCGACGGAGCGTTTTCCTTCGCCGTCGCGAAAATGTCGCGAACGCGGCTCGCGCCGACGCCGACGAACATTTGGATAAACTCCGAGCCGTTGATCGAGTAAAACGGAACGTCCGCTTCGCCCGCGACGGCGCGCGCAAGGAGCGTTTTCCCGGTGCCGGGAGGGCCGAAAAGGAGCGTCCCCTTCGGAACGCGAGCGCCCATCCGCTCGTATTTCGCCGGATTTTTCAGGTAGTCGACAATTTCGATCAACTCCGCTTTCACCGCGTCCATCCCGGCGGCGTCGGCGAAGGTAACGCGCTTCGCTCGCTCCGGTTCGTACCGCTTCGCCAAGCTCTTCGCAAAGGCGCCGAACCCGCCGCCTCCGCCGCCCATCATCTGTTCGTTGGCGCGGCGCATCATCCGGAAGATGAAGACGAGGAAAAAGATCGAAACGGCGGCGCTAAGGAGCATCACCAGCGACGAACCGTCTTGCGGCGTCGTCGACGTGTACGAGTCGAGCTTCGAACGGAGGCGCGCGTCGATCGTTTGGTCGGCAAACGCGAACGCCGGGGCTTCGCAAACGTACTTTTTATGAAATTGGAAATTAACGCGTTTTTTCGTTTCGGAATCGACGAGTTCGACGGCGTTTCCCTTTTTGTCGAGCGGAACGACGCGCCAACGTTGAGCGATTTGGAAACCGAGTCGGTAGTTTTGCGCCAAGTCCGCTTCCGCCGTCGCGACGTCCGCCGCGGTCGCGTCGCTCGGGAGGAGGCGCGTTCGGAGAACGTCGTCGCCGTCTTTCAACGCGATTTCGACGCCGCTTTCGGTCGTTTTAACGAACGTCGCGAGTTGTTTCGCGCTCAACGCATCTTGGAGTTTTTGGGCTCTTTCCGGGTGCGAACGGTCGAATTGCGCGATCATACGCTCGAACGTTTTTTTGCCGTTCGGAACGATTTCCGCCCAACGGTCGAGCGAAGGAATTTCGCGCAGTTCGCCGACGAAGCGATTGCCCTTCAAGTTCGCCGTTTCGATTTCGTTGGCGTCGAGCGCTTCGTTGAACGCCGTCCAAGCGATTTCCGTCGACTTCGAAAGGAAAAACGACTGATAAGCGAAAAAAGCGATCGACGCGAGCGCCAAGACGAGCAAAATGTTCGGAAGAGGCGAACGTTGCTCCGGGCGAGACGGTTGCGGCGGAGTGCGACGCGGCGGCTCTTCGCGGCGGCGTTTGGCGTCGTCGGAACGGGAGCGAGCCGAATTTTCCGGCGGCGATTTGAATTTGTCGGGAATGCGATCGTAAGTTTCGTCGCTAATCGGCGCGCCGTTCTTCGAGCCGTCGCGTCGCTCCGAGAAAAGAGCGACCGGAACGAGAGCGCCGACAATACGAGTAAAAGGCGAACGAGCGTTCATAAAACAAGCGTCCTTTGCGATATATTAATAAGGGGCGCGAACGGTCGCGACGGTTCGCGCGGGCTTTTTCGACGTAGGTTAGTCGCCTCGACGGAACGACCGCCCAAGCGACTCGTCCCTTATTATAGCGCCGCCGATAAAAAAAACTACCCGGCCCCGCGCGTCTTGCGGGAAATTTAGCGGAAATATAGCGGTCGTAGGGTTTGGGCGGAAGGGAAATGAAAGGAAAAAAAACGAAAAAAAGGAAGGCGAAGCGCGAAACGGAGGAATAACGACGTTTTTTTGCGGCGTCGAACATTTTTCAAAAAGCGCGAGTCGGCGGTAAGCGGAGGCGCGGACGAAAACGAGCGTCGGCGAACGACGGCGTAAAAAAAGGCGTAAAACCAAGAAGTCGGCGTTTTTTTGCGTCGAACCGCGCGCCGGTCGCTTGCGTCTCCGACGACTCCGGGTATAATAAGAAAAGCGAAGTCCCGTTGTTTTTGAAAAATGAAATGGACGTCGATTTTTGTTTCCTAGTCGACTTGTCGCGCGGAAACGCTTAAAAACGCGGTTTTGCGTTTGGAGTTCCTTGTTTTTAATTTGGGGTCGATTGACCGAGGCGTTTGCCGAGAATTTTTGTCGAAGAGAGCGTTATGTCTTCTTTCCAGCCCGTTAGATCGAATCCGGGGCGCATTTCGGTGCGCGGCGCGCGAGCGCATAATCTGAAATCGGTCGATTTGGAGATTCCTTATTATAAGTTGGTCGCGTTTTGCGGCGTCAGCGGGAGCGGCAAAAGCAGTCTTGCGCTCGACGTGCTTTACGCGGAGGGGCAGCGGCGTTATATCGAAAGTTTTTCGGCTTACGCGCGTCAATTTTTGGAGAAACTCGAACGTCCGGACGTCGATCGAGTCGAGGGCGCGCCCCCGGCGGTCGCGGTAACGTCGCGTCCGCTTGGGCAGATGTCGCGTTCGACGGTCGGGACGGCGACCGAAACGAGCGATTATTTGCGCTTGCTTTACTCGAAAATCGGGACGCCGTACTGCCAAAGTTGCGGTCGGGAAGTGCGTCGCGACTCGCCGCAAGGAATCGTCGACGCGTTGAGCGGTTTGGCCGAGGGAACGCGGGTTCTCGTCGCTTTTTCGCCGTCGACCGAGAGCTTGCGCGCTTCGAAACCCGATTTTGAAGCCGAGTGGAAGGAAAAGGGCTTTCGTCGCGGCGTCGCGCTCGGCGAGTCGTTCAACTTAGACGATCCCGGCGGGGTTCCGATCCAAAAATACGCCGAAGCGCGGCTCCTTTATTTGGCGGCGGCGACCCCGTCGGACGAGGAGGAGTTCGCCGAGTACGGGCTCCGCTCGTCGGACGACGAAACCGAGTTGGGCGGCGCGAAAAACGACGGCGAAGTCGACGACGAACGCTTGGACGAGGTCGCGGCGCGCGACGCCGACGGCGAAATCGACGAGTTCGACGCGGCTTTCGCCGACGGCGTCGTCGACGATTGGGGCGAGAGCGAAGCCGCCGAGGAAACCGAAGGCGAAACGAAGGAAAACGCGAAACCGAAAGCGCGACGCGGGCGGAAAAAAACGTCGGATGACGCGGAAAACGAGGAAAACGGTTTCGAAAACGGCGCGAACAACGGCGAAACGAAAACGCAGTCGCGACTTTTAACGATCGATCCGGACGGCGAAGACGGCGCGTTGCTCCAATACCTCCGGCGACGCAACGAAATCAAGAAAGCGCCGGGCGCGCCGCCGATTTACTTTGTCGTCGACCGCGCGAAGGTCGGGAAAACGTCGAACGAGCGGCTCTTCGAGGCGGTCGAAACGGCGCTCGCGTACGGCGATTCGCGGTGCTGGGTCTTCGTCGAGGGAGACGCGACGTTGAAAACTCGCGACGAAAACGACGAAACGGTCGAGCGGACGCGAACCGGGACGGCGTTCGAACTCGACGGCGAACGTTGGACGCTCGTCGGATTCAGCCGTCGAACGCGCTGCGAAGACTGCGGCGTCGAGTTCCCGTCGATCGAGCCGAAGTTGTTCAGCTTCAACAGTCCGCTCGGCGCCTGTCCGTGTTGCGAAGGGTTCGGCAACCTGATGGCGCTCGATTTCGACCTGATTTTCCCGAACAAAAATCGGTCGATACACGACGGCGCCGTCGCGCCTTGGAACAGCGCCGCTTACCGCGATAATTTGAAACGCTTTTTGGCGATCGCCGACGAACTTGGCGTCCGAACGCGCGTCCCGTTTTCGGAGTTGACCCGCAGAGAGCTAAATTTGCTCCTCAACGGTTCGCGGCGGCTCGGATACGAAGGCCTTAACGGTTTCTTCATTCGCCTGCAAAAGCAAAAATACAAGATGCATATTCGCGTCTTCTTGAGTCGTTGGCGATGTTACCGAACGTGCCCGATGTGCGAAGGCGCGCGCCTGCGTCAAGAAGCGCTTTCGGTAAAAATCGGCGGTAAAAGCATTTACGACCTGTCGTCGGCGCCGATTTCGCAAATTTTGAAAACGATCGACTCTTGGGAGCTTTCGCCGTGGAAGCGCAAGGTCGGCAAAATCGCGTTCGAGCAGACGCGGGCCCGTTTGAAGTATCTCGAGCAAGTCGGGCTCGGTTATTTGACGCTCGACCGTCCGATGAAAACGCTCAGTTCCGGCGAACAGCGGCGCGTTAGCTTGACTTCGACGCTCGGTTCGAATCTCGTCGATATGCTTTACGTTCTCGACGAGCCGACCGTCGGTTTGCACCCGCAAGACACGGAGCGGCTCCTCGAATCGCTCGAAGGCTTGCGCGACCGAGGGAACACCGTTATCGTCGTCGAACACGACGAGACGATTCTCGAAGCGGCGGATCGCGTCGTTGAAATCGGGCCGGAAGCCGGGCAAAACGGCGGGCGCGTCGTCTTTGAAGGGACGATCGACGAAATGAAAGCGTCGCCGGACTCGCTGACCGGAAGTTATCTTTCGGGGCGCCGCGTCGGGGGCGGGATTCCGCGTCGACGCATTTTGGAACGCGGATTTTTGGAAGTCGTCGGCGCGTCCGGACACAACCTAAAGAACGTGAACGCGGTCTTTCCGCTCGGCGTTTTGTGCGTCGTCGCGGGCGTTAGCGGAGCCGGCAAAAGCACGTTGGTGCAGGAGACGCTTTACCCGGCGCTCTGCGCGAAACTCGGGACGGACGCCGCCGCGCCGAAGGGCCTGCCGTATGAAAAATTGCTCGGATACGACCAACTCGACGAGGTCGCGCTGATCGATCAAACGCCGATCGGACGTTCGCCGCGATCGAATCCGGTAACGTACTTGAAAATTTTCGACGATATTCGCGCGCTGTACGCCGAAACGCCCGACGCGAAAGCCGCCGGTTTCAACGCCGGGTATTTCAGCTTTAACGTCGACGGCGGGCGCTGCAACGCGTGCAAGGGCGAAGGCTTTTTAGCGGTCGATATGCAGTTTATGGCCGACGTGTACGTTCGTTGTCCGCTCTGCAACGGTCGCCGTTACCAGCGGAGTATTTTGGACGTAACGTACCGAGGACGCAACATCGCCGAAGCGCTCGATATGACGGCGCGCGAGGCGTTTTCGTTCTTCCGCGGTCAGCCGAAAATTCAGCAGAAACTGAAGCGCCTTTGCGACGTCGGGCTCGACTATTTGCGGCTCGGACAACCGGCGAACACTCTTTCCGGCGGCGAGTCGCAGCGATTGAAGTTGGCGGCGCGCCTCTCGGACGCTCGCAAGGGCCCGTGTTTGTTCATCCTCGACGAGCCGACGACCGGCTTGCACTTTGCCGACGTCGTGCAGTTGCTCGACGGTTTCAACGCGCTCCTCGAAACGGGCAATTCGTTGATCGTCGTCGAACACAACCTGCAAACGATGCGCGCGGCCGACTATATTATCGAGCTGGGCCCCGGCGCCGCCGACGAAGGCGGGACGATTATCGCCGAAGGAACGCCGGAGCAGATCGCGCAAAATCCGGCGTCGAAAACCGGGCCTTACCTCGCCAAAGCGTTGGCGCAACGTTGACGAAAAGCGCGTTCGAGCGCCGTCGAGAGAACAAACTTGACGGCGCTTGACGTTAAAGTTTGCGTTTCTTGCCTAGGTTGCGCCGACTAAACGTTTCTTTGCGATTGGTGGGAAAATTGCCTATTTTGCGCCGCTTGCTTAATTTAGCGGAGAAAGAGGCCAAGATTAGACGAGGGTAACTTAAAACGGAATTTCTTGAAGAAAAAACCGACTTCAATTCTTTTTTTACGCGTTGTTGACCGGTTCCGCGCTTGTCAATATTTCTTGCGGGGGTATAATGAAGAAATTCATCGAGACGCCGACGTCCGCGCGCTCCGGCGTCGACCCGGCGAAAAAAATTTCGATTGCGAAGAACGAGTAAAAAATGAGAAACGTTATTTCGATTTTAGTGCAGAACGCGTCCGGCGTCCTTTCGCACGTCGCCGGTTTGTTGGCGTCGCGCGGTTACAACGTCGACAGTTTAACGGTCGGCGCGACGGAAGACCCGCGTTTTTCTCGGATGACGATCGTCCTGAACGTCGACGAAGAGTTGGTGCGACAGGTGGAGAGCCAACTGCAAAAGCTCGTTACCGTCGTCGAGACCGTCAACCTTTCCCGCGTCGAACACGTCGAGCGCGACTTGGCGTTGGTGCGCGTCGAGGCGGAGCGGAGCGAGCGGCGCGAAATTCTCGAGTTGGTCGAGATTTTCCGCGCGCAGGTCGTCGACGTCGCCCCGAAATCGCTTCTTATTGAAATTAGCGGCGACGGCGCGAAAATCGACGCGTTTATTGAGGCGTTGGCGCCTTATAAAATCGTCGGCTTGACCCGTTCCGGTTGCATCGCCGCGCCGCGAGGCGACGTCAAAGACGCCGACTCGAACGAATAGCGCGGAAAAAACGAATAGCGCGGAAAAAACGAATAGCGCGGAAAAGAAAAAAAACGCGAAATAACGCGAAAAAATAAAAGAAACGAAAATGAAACGGTCGCGTCCGAACGCCGCGTCGCGTTCTTCAACGCAAAAACGAAACGTCGGTCGCGCAAGAATAACACTTTAAAATTTGAGGAGTTAGGGCCAATGGCTGCTACGGTTTATTATGAAAACGACGCCGATCTTTCCGTCTTGAAGGATATGACGATCGCGATTATCGGTTACGGTTCGCAAGGGCACGCGCACGCGCAAAACCTCCGCGACAGCGGCTGCAACGTCATCGTTTGCCAACGCGAAGGTTCCGACAACTATCGTCTCGCGAAGGAAGCCGGTTTCGAACCGATTCCGTGCGTCGCCGAAGCCGTCAAACAAGCCGACATTATCGTCATCACCCTCCCGGACGAAGTCCAAGGCAAAGTCTACCGCGAAAGCATCCGCGACAACCTCAAGGAAGGCGCGATCATCCTCGCGACGCACGGCTTCAACGTCCATTACGGCCAATTCGACCTCCCGAAATCGAACCGCGCCATTATGATCGCGCCGAAGGGCCCGGGCCACTTGGTTCGTTCGGAATACGTCAAGGGCGGCGGCGTCCCGTGCTTGATCGCGCTCGACGATCAATGCGGCGAACGCGAAAAAGCGATCGGTCTCGCTTACGCGAAGGGGATCGGCGGCACCAAGGGCGGCGTCATCCAAACGACCTTTAAAGAAGAAACCGAAACCGACCTCTTCGGCGAACAAGCCGTTCTCTGCGGCGGCGTTAGCGCCCTCATCAAGGCCGGGTTCGAAACCCTCGTCGAAGCCGGTTACCAACCGGAAATGGCGTACTTCGAATGCATGCACGAAATGAAGCTCATCGTCGACTTGTTCTACCAAGGCGGCCTGAACTATATGCGTTACAGCGTTTCGAACACCGCCGAATACGGCGACTACACCCGCGGCCCGCGCGTCGTCGGCCCGGAAGCGAAGAAGGAAATGAAGAAGATTTTGGAAGAAATCCAAAACGGCGTCTTCGCTCGCGACTTCCTCCTCGAAAACCAAGTCAACGCGCCGTTCTTCAAGCGCACCCGCGCCGCCGAACACGATCACCAAATCGAACAAGTCGGTAAGCGCCTCCGCAAAATGATGTCTTGGATCGACGCGAAAGAATTCTAATTTCGGTTTGATTTAGAATTCCGTTCTAAACGGCGATTATTCCGACGCGAAACGGCGGCGCTTGTCCGGAGCGTTTCGCGTCGGAGCGTCTTCGAGGAGGCGTTTTTTGGCTTCCTCGCTTTCCCTATTTTGTTTATTTCGCTTAATTTAACAAAACGACGCGCTTTTTGCGTCGACGCCGGGGGACGAAATGAAAAAAACGACGCTTTACACTCTTTTTACGTTATTGTCTCTTCAATTATTGTTTTTTGGCGCGGGATTCAACGGCTTGAGCGCGAACGCGGAAGCGCAAGAAGCCGAGTCGACGGCGAATCCGTTGGCGGCGCCTCCGATTTTGCGACCGGTTCCGGAGAAGTATTCGGACGTTAACCGACGTTGGCAAGGGATTCCGAGTCTCGAAGTTTCGCGCGACGGCGGCGTTTGGGTCTGTTGGTATTCCGGGGGCGGCGGCGAGTGCGGCGAAAATTTCGTTCTGCTGGCGCATAGCGGCGACGGCGGCGAAACTTGGTCGAAACCGATTTTGGCGATCGACCCGCCTGGGAACGTTCGCGCGTTCGACCCGGCGATCTGGAGCGACCCGAACGGCAAACTTTGGCTCTTTTGGGCGCAAGGGGAAGAGTCGACGTTCAACCCGTCGATTTGGGACGGTCGCGTCGGCGTTTGGGCGATAACGACCGAGAACCCGGAAGCCGGCGTCGACGCCGTTTGGAGCGAACCGCGCCGCCTTTCGAACGGTATTATGATGGGGAAACCGCTCGTCGACTCGAAGAACCGTCGGCTCTTCCCGGTCGCGATTTGGCGGTTTGACTCGAAATATAAAATCGACGAAAAGCTCCGAGGCGCGGCGGTTTACGTCTCGACCGACGGCGGCGAAACGCTCGACTTTTACGGTCGGGCCGAAGTTCCGCGCGACGTTTCGATCTTCGACGAACACTGCCTCGTCGAGAAAAAGGACGGAACGCTTTGGCTCCTGAACCGAACGACGTTCGGGATCGGCGAATCGTTTTCGACCGACGGCGGCGCGACTTGGACGCCGGTCGTTCCGGCGAAAATTAAGCATACGTCGTCGCGATTTTTCGTTCGTCGTTTGAAATCCGGCGCGCTTTTGCTGGTGAAAAATGGCCCGATCGACGCCGACGTCGGGCGGTCGCGAATGGCGGCGTTTCTCTCGACCGACGACGGCGCGACTTGGAGCGGCGGACTCGTTTTGGACGAGCGGAACAACGTTTCCTACCCGGACGGCGGGCAAACGGAGGACGGAACGATTTTCGTTACATACGACTTCGACCGTTACGGCGAGCGCGAAATTTACGCCGCGCGCTTTGCCGAGGCGGACGTCGCGGCGGGCAAAATCGTTTCCGAGGTCGGGCGCTTGAAGATTTTGGTCAACAAAGCGACCGGCGCGAAGTGAAAGCGACGCGGTTAAGCGTTAATTTAGGCGGTTGGCGCGGTTTGGTTAATTCCGTCGACCGTTTGTCGTCGTCGACGTTTTGATTGAGGCGTTTTGCGTCGTTTGGCGAATTTTGTCGACCGTCGCGACGTTCGGCAAACGTTAATTTGGGCGACTTGCGACGTTTGGCGAATTTTGTCGACCGTCGCGACGTCCGGCGAGCGTTAAATTGGGCGTTTTGCGCCATTTGGCGAATTTTGTCGACCGTCGCGACGTTCGGAAAATGTTAATTTGGGCGACTTGCGACGTTTGGCGAATTTTGTCGACCGTCGCGACGTCCGGCGAGCGTTAAATTGGGCGTTTTGCGTCATTTGGCGAATTTTGTCGACCGTCGCGACGTCCGGCGAGCGTTAAATTGGGCGTTTTGCGTTGTTTGGTGAATTTTGTCGACCGTCGCGGCGTCCGGCGAGCGTTAAATTGGGCGGTTTGGGTGGTCGGCGGGGTTGCGTCGACCGCATTTGAGTAAAAAGTTAGTTAGAAACGAACGCGAGGGAAAGACGTTGGAATTAACGCAATTTCACCCGAGTTATTTTCAAGATTTCCGGTACGTTTATCCGGTGGTGAGTCGCCGCGCAAACGGCGTTTCGATCGGCGTTAATTTGAGCCCGTCGAAACGTTGCAATTTCCGTTGCGTTTATTGTCAAGTCGACCGTTCGGAACGACGCCCCGACGCGGCGGTCGACGTCGACTTAATGCGTCGCGAGTTGGAAGCGGTCGCGAAAACGACCGTTTCGGGCGACTTGTTTCGTTGCGAACGCTTTGCGCAAACGCCGGAAAGCAAACGAGTTTTGCGCGACTTTGCGTTCAGCGGCGACGGCGAGCCGACGTTGGCGCCGGAGTTCGGCGCGGCGGTCGACGCGATGATCGACGTTCGAAAAACGCTCTCGCTCGACGCCGTCAAGTTGACGCTCATCACCAACGCGACTCTCCTCGCCGAACCCCGCGTCGCGGAAGCGCTCGACCGTTTGGCGGCGAACAACGGCGAAATTTGGGCGAAACTCGACGGCGGCGACGCTCAGCGCGTCAAGGCGATCGACCGAACCGCCGTTCCGTTCGAGCGGATTTTGGAAAATATTGCGTTCGCGGCGAAACGTTGGAACGTCAAAATTCAAACCGCCGCGCTATCTTGGGACGGCGCCGCGCCGACCGACGCCGAGATCGAGCGGTACTGCGACCGGGTCAAGGAAATCGTCGACGGCGGCGGAAACGTTGGCGGCGTCCAACTTTACACCGTCGCCCGCGTTCCGTCCGAACCGCGAGCGGTCGCGCTCGACGACGCGAAAATGGACGCGTTGGCGGCGACGATTCGCGAAAAAACCGGACTTGCGGTCGACGTTTTTTACTCGAAATAATTGCCTATTTAACGCATATTCTCTAAATTATCGAAACGGGCGGTTCAAAGCGCCGTTAAGAGTCGAGCGGAAGCGTCGCGGCGTTTTCGCTCGACGGTTGTTTTTTCGCCAAAATGTTAAAATGGGATTTTTGTCGAAGTTTTAAGGCGGCTTTTTCGAGTTTTTTTTCTCTTTTTTTCTAAAAACGGCGAAAAAGCGCAAATTTTTTCTTGCAATCCGCGTCTTATTCGCATAAGATTCATATGTCGAGGCGAGAGGGTTTCAAAATCGCTCGTTTCGAACTTGTCCTTAGGCGAAGCGTCGATAACGCGCGAATCGCTTTCGGATTCCGGCTTGGAACGCGCAAAATCGTTTTTCGTCGTTTGACGCTAAAATACGGATTTTGTCGCGAATTTAAACGCGTTTTTCCGCAGGCCGTATATTTTTCGGCGTTCGACTCGGTTTGCAGTGAAAACAACCGACCAACGCGGCGGACGAAACAACGCGTTAAAATATCGAAAGACGGGGAACGACGACGAGAGCGCGACGTTTCGGAAATCTTGATCCCGGTCCCCCTCCGTTAGGGGGTATGAAGGAGAGATGAAAGATGCAAATTCAAGTTCAAGCGCGACATGGTTCTTTGGCGGACGCCACTCGCCAAAAGATTGCCGATAAAGTGGAGAAGCTGGGGCGTTT
>JAFSDX010000131.1 GCA_017436025.1 Thermoguttaceae bacterium | reverse complement strand
TCTATAAAGTTCTGATAATCTTTCTTTTCTACAAAAATATCAATATCGTTATGGACTCTTGACTGATGTCCAAGCAACGCATCTACCCCCCAGCCACCATCAAGAAAGACTTTAATCTCGGCATCTATCGCGAGTTGAAGAATCTGTTTTACATCTGTAATATTGACCATCTTATCATCTCCACAAATTCAAGTTTGTCGAACTGTTTGTTTTCAGTTTATCATGAAAAGTGAAGTTCTACAAGAACAGGCACAGAGCAAGCCGCTGTGCCTGTTAACTGTTTTATGAGCACCCGCCATTTGGGGCGGCGTTTGTTTTTTCTTGCGCGTTGAAGCGGCGGTTTTCCCGCTTTACTCGTCGGCTCGGGTTACTCGACCAATTCCAACGACGTCCAGAGGCTCGGGTCGTCCTCGATCGGGAACGGTTCGCCGAGTTGCAAGCCAAAGGCGCCGCGTTCCTCGTCGCGTTGCGAGAAATGCAAGCCCAGCCGCCGGAAGTCGGTCGGGTCGAACCCGGTCAGCGCCGACGCCGGAATCGCCGCCGAAAACGCGAAACCGTCGATTCGCCGCTCCGACGCCAACCGGAATTCGCCGACGTCGATCGGGCTCGGCGACTCTTTCGCTCGATTGATCGGCGCCCAAACCGCGCTCGGGCGTTCCGCGTCGTCCGTCTTCCCGACAAACGGACAAAATAGGAACTTATGGCAAAATCTACCGGCTCGTCGCGCCTCCTTCACGTCCCGCGTATCGAGGCAAAGTCGCAAAACGTCGGGCGCGTCCGCTTCCGTCGGCGCTCGACGAGCGACGCGCCGACGTCCCGCGACGATCGACGTAACGACCAAACCGCGCGGCGACCAAGCGATTCGAAAGTCGAAAAGCTCGGCGTTTTCCTTCGAACGCGGCGTCGTCGGCCCCGGTTCGCGACCGCGCCCAAGTCCGGAAACAATTTCGCTAAGAGTCCAAAACGGAAGCCGATATTCCGCCGAAAGCGCCTCCGCTTTTAGCGAAGCGTCGCCAAACGTCGCCTTTTCCGTCGCTTCGTCGAGTCGACGGCACGGAAAAGCGAAACGAAAAAGAAAATTTTGAGGCAAATCCGCCATAATCGCCGACGCCGTTCGCGCCGCTCCTAAATTTTACGCGTTATTTTACGTTTCTCGACGCGCCGAACTTTCGCTGGTTTGCGCCGTCTTCCCATTTTACGCGTCCCAACGCCGCCGAACTTTCGCCGGTTTGCGCCGTCTTCCTATTTTACGCGTCCCAACGCCGCGCGACGCCGCCGAACTTTCGCCGGTTTGCGCCGTCTTCCTATTTTACGCGTCCCAACGCCGCCCAACTTTCGCCGGTTTACGCCGTCTTCCTATTTTACGCGTCCCAACGCCGCCCAACTTTCGCCGGTTTGCGCCGTCTTCCCATTTTACGCGTTCCAACGCCGCCGAACTTTCGCCGGTTTGCGCCGTTTTCCTATTTTACGCGTTCAAACGCCGCGCCCGTTTTTTTATCTTAATTATTTCCGCCGTTTCGCCGTCAAAACAGGAAAGATCGCGAAAACAGCGAAAATTTTGGAATTACTCCGGCTTCTTTTCCGTCGTTTTTTCGTTTTGCGACGTCGGATTAGGCTTCGCGTCGTCGGCGGCGCGTTCGGCTTGTTCCCGCATTTTCTTCATTTGATATTCAAGCAAAATTTTTTCGGCGTCCGTTTGGGCGCTTTCGCTCGAATAATGAAGCCAAGTCGAGGTCGCGTCGACCAACGCCAAGAGCGCGGCCCAACCGCTAAAAAAGAGGACGCCGAGCCAAGCGGAGGCCCACCAACCGGGCGCGTCCTGCGCCGGAACGTGCAAACCGACGAGCATCAAAAAACCGACGATCGCCGCCAAACCGCCGGTTTGCATACGTCGAAACGCTTGCCGTTTCAGAAATTCGAATTCTTTTTCCGGTTGCGCGCCGAACCTCGCCTTGGGCCGTCGGACGCGGTCGCGCTGTTCGCGAACCTGCCAAATACCGAACGCCAACACGAACCCGGCGACGATAATCCCCCCCCACCGAACGCCGGAAATCGACGTTTCCGCGAACATCGGCGCCGCGCTCGCCCAACGTTCGAGGTCGACGAAAATAAACTCGCGCACGTTCCCGCTCCTTTTTTGCCCGAAAACAACGTTAAACTAGAAAAACAGGGTCGACGTTACGTCCCGACGCCGCTTTACGGTCGCGGCTTCTCGACTTTTGGGTTATTATACACGTTGGGCGCGGTTGACGCAACGTTTTTTTCTGTTATAATTCGATTATCTTTCGAAAGAAGCCGTTTTTTTGCGCTTCGTTTTGGTCGTTTTTTCGCGACCGCGTCCGAAAGGGGCGATTAGCTCAGTTGGTTAGAGCGTCTGGTTTACACCCAGAAGGCCGCAGGTTCGAATCCTACATCGCCCATTTTCTTTATTTTCGCTAACGAGAACGCGTCGGCTTTTACGGGTCGTCGCGTTTTTTGTTACGTTTTTAAAAAATGCCGCGTCTCAATAAAACGCCGCCAACTTCTTATTTTAGCGTCGATTTTCTTTTTTCTCTTCTCTTCTCTTCTCGCGGGCCTCTTGTTCGCGGAAAATCTTTTATATTTTTCGGCGCCGCTTGCCTATTTTTTTTTTGATACAATCGCTACCGTTAACCGTATTCGACGGACGCGTCGCGATTTACGACCTAGGACGCCCGGCGTCCAACCTGAAGCGTTTTCCGCTTTTCACCTCCATTTACGGCCCCCTAAAACTCGCGTCGGAGGCGGTCGTCGACGCGTCCCGACGCTTTATAACGCAACGTTATTTTATTTTTCACCCAATAAAGGTTCCCCCGATGAAATGCCCCAAATGCCAACGCGAAAACACGCTCCAACGCGCCGAAAATAACTCGGTCGTCTGCGCCGCCTGCGGTTCGCGATTCCCGCTAAAAACGCCCGTCCAACCCGCCGCAAAACCGCCGAAAACTCCGTCCGCCGCCAACGTCGACGACGCTTTGCTCGGAGCCCTGCTCTCCGGCGTTAAACACGTCGACAACGCGCCCGCGCCGCCGCAAAACGCCGAAACAACGTATCCGCTTCATTCGAAACCGACGCCGCCGTTCAACCGTCCAACCGTTTCGCCGCCGCGGGTTAGCGACAATCCGTTCGCTACTCGCGCCGACGCCGGAACGTCGAAAGGTTCGACGACGCCAACGTCCGGCGCCCCCGCGCAAACGTCGAACGAAGAAAACCGCCCGTCCTTATTTTCTTGGAGCGGTCGAGCGACGCAACGCGAATTTCTCGGCGCGGTCGGCTATTATCTCTTGTATTCGCTGCTGTTAGGAATCGTTCTCGGCGTTCTCTTCGCCCTTTTAGGAGCGTTGAGCCAAGCGGACTCCGACGCGCTTCGAGTCGTCGCGGGCCTCGGAACGCTCGTCGTCGGACTCGCGGGCGCGGCGGGGAGCGTCGCCGTCCAAATTATTCTCTTGGCCGCGTCGGCGCGACGGTTGCGCGACGCCGGGCTGTCGCCTTATTTAACGTTATTACACTTCGTCGTTCCGCTTCCGTTGACGATTTTCCTCGCGGTTTATCCGGGCCAAACCGGCCAAACGGACGCGCGTCCCTCGGAACCGCGTTCCCAAACGCCGCAAGCGCAACAACCGCCGCAACCGACCGCGACGCAAAACGCGTCTTCGCCCGCCGCGACGCCGACGCCGACCCCGACTCCGTCGACCGCGACGCTCGGTTGGCGCCGCTTTTTCTCTTGGAACGCGCCCGCTCGACCGACGGACTTGCCGCTTGCGCTCGGCCTTTACGCGCTAACCGCCGTTTGGTTGGTCGCGCACCTGTTTTTCGACGTCTTTATCGACAACGCGACCGTCGAATACTTTTACGACCGCGACTGGCTCGACCGAGACGCGGTTTTCGGCCCCGTCGCCTTGAATTTTATTCGACTCGTTTTGCTTTTCGGCAAACTCGCGATTTTTACGCTTAACTTAACCGCTATCGGCGTCTCGATTTTGACGTTGGTCAAGGGAACGCGCAAGTAACGCCGCGTTTGTTCGCCGCTCGAACGCCGTCGAGAAACGCAAAAACCGGCGCGCCGTCGAAACGGAGTCTTTCCCCGCTCGACGACGCGCCGGTTTTCGGTTGGTCGTTTTCAACGCAAAAGTCGGAACGCCTTGCGTCGACGTCAGTTCGCAACCAACGCTTCTTCGCGCTCCGCGAGCTTGCGCTTCGCGACCAGGTTCACGTCGGTCAACAAGTCGACGCGGTCGAACTGCTCCGCGACTTGCGGCGAGTGCGTTACCAAAATCAACGCGACGTTCTCCGCTCGGCACGTTTCGCGCAACATATCGACGACGAGCTGTTGGTTCCCGACGTCGACATTCGCCGTCGGCTCGTCCGCCAAGACGAGTTTCGGCTGGTTCGCCAACGCCCGAGCGACCGAGACGCGCTGCTGTTCGCCGACGCTCATTTGGCTCGGTTTATGGTGCAGGCGATGTCCCAGCCCGACGCGTTCCAGCAGGTCGATCGCCCGCTTTTTGTCGCGTCCGCGCCCGGCGAACGCCATCCCCAGTTGGACGTTTTCCAACGCCGAAAAACCGGGAAGCAAGTTGAACGTTTGAAAGACGTACCCAATGCGCCGCGCCCGGAATTGGTCGCGCTCCGACTCCGTCAAGAGCGGAGTGTCCCAACCGTCGATGAGAACGTGTCCCGACGTCGGACGCAAAATCCCGGCGATAATATGAAGAAGCGTCGTCTTACCGCAACCGCTCGGCCCGACCACGACGACTTGTTCGCCCGCCTCGACTTTCCAACTCGGCACGTCCAAAATCGGGAGTTCGCCGCCGTCCGGCTCTTTATACGATTTTTTTAAATTCTTTAATTCCAGCATTTTTCGTTCGTTTTCTTTGTCAAGTCGCCGCTTTCCAACGCGGGCGGCGAGCGTTCCTCGACGCCGAGCGCGTCCCCGGTTCGACGAACGCTCGCGGTCTTCTTTTCCTTATTTTATCCCAAAACGCGTTTTTTTTCAAGAGTTTTCTTAAAAATGTCGCGTTTCGTCGAAGTTTTGAGCGTTCCCTTCCGATTATCTTAAGTAATTTGTCATTTTTACCCAGCCCCTCCATTTTAACCTTTTTCAGACTTCGGCGCCGTCGTTTCGCGTTGGGAGTCGGGAACTTTTTTTGTTATTAAACGTCAAAAAGGATAAAATAAGGTCGTTTTGTAAAAAAGCGCGACGCGTCGGGGTTGCGGCGTTGGAGCAAAAACGCTAAAATAGCTAAGCTGGAAAAAATTAACCAAAAACAACGACTCGAACGGTTAACGGTCGCTTCGGGTTCATTTGCAAAATCGCCGTCGGCGTTCGGCGGCGAAAATATTGCGCGAATCGTCCGCGTCGTCGGGCGCTTCGCCGAGTTGGAGACATTAAGAAAATGAGTTTCTCGTCGCAAGTTCGTCGTTTCTTTTCCGCGTCCGCTCGTCGCGACGCTAAGCGCGAAGCCCGCCGCCGTCAAGCGTTGAGCGAGCTTCGCTCGCGTCGTTTGTTTGAAATTTTGGAGTCGCGCCAACTCCTCGACGGCGCCGGGGCGTTCGAATCCCTTCCGGACTCGATCACGATAACGTCCGGCGACTCCTATCATTACGCGTTCGAAGGAACCGACGCGCAAATCGTCGACGCCGGAACGCTCGAAGGTTTGACCGCTTCGCTCCCGACCGGAACGCAAGTCGCGTTTACCGTTACGAAAACGGCGACCGACGGCGCGGTCTCGACGCTCGGCGAAATCGTTCTGCAACTCTTCGAAGCGGAAGGCGAAGCGCCGAACTCCTCGTCGCACTTTATGAAGTTGGTCGACGACGGCTATTACGAAGGGAAAACGTTCCACCGCATTTATTCCGGCTTTATGTTCCAAGGCGGCTCCTCGGACGGCGCGGGCTACGAAGGCGCCGGTCAAACGATCGCCGACGAACACTCCGACTTGCTGACGCACAGCGGCGCCGGAATCGTCGCGTTCGCGAACAAAGGCGCGAACACGAGCGACGCGCAAATTTACATCACGTTCGACAAAGCGTCTTGGCTCGACGGCGGTTACAACGTTTTCGGTTACGTCGTCGACGGTTACGACGTTATCGACGAGATCGAGAAAGCGGAAGTCGTCGCGAACTCGGCGGGCGAAAAGTCGAAGCCGGTCGAAACTTACCAGTTCAAAGACGTTCGCGTTCTCGAAGCGGACGAAGTCGAAAACGGCGCGCTCCGGCTCGTCGCGAGCGAAGGCGTTTCCGGCGAAACGACGATCTCCGTCTCCGGAACCGCCGCGGACGGCTCGACGCAGTTCAAGGAAATCACCGTCAAAGTCGTCGACGAAAAAGAACTCGACGCGCTGATTCCGACCGAAATCGAAATGGTCGCCGGCGAAACGAAAACGTTCGAACTTCCCGCCGAATACGCCGGTTCGAAGCTGACGTACCAAATTTACACCGCGACCGGGCTCGAAGGCGTTACGGTCGAACTCGGCGGCGCCGCCGGCTCGACGAACGTTTACGAAGTCAAGGCCGACTTGACCGGCGCGCAAACGACGAAACTGACGATCGTCGCCAAGAGCGAAGACGGCGCGATTTCCAAAACTTACTATCAACAACTTTACGTCGCTCCCGCCGCGCCGGAATTTACGTTCGCCGACGACGTGAAACACGTCGAGTTGAAAGACGGTTCTTTTATCGTCGCGTCGAACTCGGTCGACTCCGCGCTGACGCTTTCGGTCGTCTCTTACTCCGACGAAGCGACGACGCTCGTCAAAATCGACGGCGTTCAACGAACGTTCTCGGTCGTTTCGAAGACGGTCGACGCGCAAACAGGCAAAACGACGCTCGTTCTGCAACTAAGCGGCAAAGAAGCCGAAAAGCTCGCGGACGGCGAACACACGATTTCCGTTTCGCAATACATTCCGGTCGACAACATTTCCGAACACGAAGCGCTTTACGGCGAAGCGGTCGAAGCGACCTTCTTCGTCGACACGGAACCGCTCGAATTCACGAACGTCGACGTCGACGAACCGCTCGTCGTCTTCTCCGGCGAAACGGGCGAACTCCAAATTTTGACGAACAAAGTCGACGCCGAAGGCAAGCCGCGTTCCGACGTTCAAGTCCTTTTCGGCGACGCGATTCCGTCTTGCCTTTCGATCACGTCGGACGGTCTCCTCAAATGGAGCGGAACGGAAGAGTGCGTCGGCTCTTACCAAGTCGAGCTTTACGCCAAAGACGGGCTCGGGAACGAAGTCCGCGAAACGCTCCGCTTTACCGTCGTCGAAGGCCCGCTTTACGACGTTTCCGGCGAAACGAAAGTCGACGAAGGCGGCAAGTTCGAGTTGACGATTTCGGTCGCGGAATCGGAACTGAAAGACAATCCGGCCGACCCGTATACGTTCGAAATCGTTAAAAAGCCGGAACTTGAAAACGCCGACGACGCCAATTACACGCTGACGGTTAACGAAGCGGGCACGAGCGCCGTTTTCGCTTGGACGACGAGCGAACGCCTCGGCCCCGGCGTTTACGAGTTCTCCGTCAAGTTGACCGGAACCGACGGCGCGACGTCTTACGTTCCGCTGAAGCTGACCGTTTCGGAAGTCAACGAGGCGCCGTCGATTAAATACGACGGCGAAACGACGCTCGAAACGAACGACGAAACAAAGTTCGAACTCCAACTCGAAGGCGCCGACGTCGACCTTCCGGCGCAAACGTTGACTTGGACGCTCTCGAAAGACGCGCCGTCTTGGCTGACGCTCGACGCGAAAACCGGCAAACTGACCGCCGACGCGCCGGTCGCGGGCGATTACTCGTTCGAAGTCGTCGTTTCGGACGGCGACAAGTCGAGCGAACCGCTGAAACTGACGCTGAAAGTCGCCGAAGTCGACCGCGTTCCGGTCTTCGACGAACTGAAAGAAACGACCGCCGAAACCGGGAAAACGTTCGAAACGACCGTCGTCGCGAAAGACCCGAACACCGCGAAAAACGCCGTCGTTTACGAACTCGTCGGCAAAGATTACCCGAAAGATTTTAAATTCGACGCGAAAACCGGCAAGGTTTCTTGGGCGATTCCCGCCGATTACCTCGACGCGGCGATCAGCGGCCAAACCTTCCAATTTACCGTCAAAGCGACCGAGCAAGTTCTCGGCGAAGACGGCAAAACGCTCGAAAACGGCCTGTCGAGCGAAAAAACGTTCGAGATTTTGATTTCGAACGCCAAATTCGACGCGACCAAAGCCGCCGCGCCCGAATGGAAAGCGCCGGAAGCGCAACAAGCGACCGCCGGAAAAACGTTCGAAACGACGCTCGAAGCGACCGCGCCGAAAGACGCCGCCGGCGTTCGGTACGAGTTGGTCGGCGACAAACTTCCGGAAGGACTCAAAATCGACGCGGCGACCGGCAAAATTACTTGGGCGATTCCCGCCGATTACGTCGCGGACAAGTCGGTCGAATCGGTCGTCGCGACGATCAAAGTCAAGGCGACGACGATCGTCAAGAGCGAAGAAGACGGCCCGACGTCGTTCGGCGGTTCGGCGGAAACGACGCTCGAACTGACGATCGCCAACCCGAACTTCAAAGAAGAAGCCGCTTACGTCGACTGGGCCGCTTGGCTCGACGCTTGGGTCGCGAACGCTCAAGCGCGCCTCGAAGGCTCCGCGGCAAACCTGCAAGAGTATCTCGATTCGTATTTGACGGCGGTCGACCAACGCGACGCGGCGTTGAAATCGGCGCAAGCGGATTACGCCGCCGGGAAAACGTCGTTGACCGACTTCCTGAAAAAACGCGCCGAAATTCAAAACACGTTCTCGCAAACGACGACCGACGCCCGCGCCGACTTGGCGACGAAGGACGCCGCCGTCGACGAAACGTACCGCGACGGCTTGAAATCGCTGAACGCCGCTTACGACAAGTTGGCGGCGAGCGGCGAGATCGGCGCGCCCGGCTCGATTCGCGAAGAAGCGAAGGAAGCGGCGGGCGAACTTTCCGCGTCGACCGAGTCGTCGGACGCGAACTTCCACCTCAAAAACAACTCGACCGGCGCGAAAGTCGCGACCGATTTAACGTCGGTCTTGAAACTTTGGCGCTCCGGTTACTCGTCGTCGACGATTTACGACGAAATTTACGGCGACGGTTTCGACGCGGAAGAAGAGCCCGGCGACGACGAATCCGGCGACAAAGACGAGTCCGGCGACAAAGACGAGTCCGGCGATAACTCCGGAGAAGGCGACAACGGCGAGTCCGGCGACAACTCCGGAGAAGGCGACAACGGCGAGTCCGGCGACAACTCCGGCGAAGGCGACAACGGCGAGTCCGGCGACAACTCCGGCGAAGGCGACAACGGCGAATCCGGCGACAACTCCGGAGAAGGCGACAACGGCGAGTCCGGCGACAACTCCGGAGAAGGCGACAACGGCGAGTCCGACGACAACTCCGGCGAAGGCAACGACGGCGAGTCCGGCGACAACTCCGGCGAAGGCGACAACGGCGAATCCGGCGACAACTCCGGCGAAGGCGACAACGGCGAGTCCGGCGACAACTCCGGCGAAGGCGACAACGGCGAGTCCGGCGACAACTCCGGCGAAGGCGACAACGGCGAGTCCGACGACAACTCCGGCGAAGGCGACAACGGCGAATCCGGCGACAACTCCGGCGAAGGCGACAACGGCGAGTCCGGCGACAACTCCGGCGAAGGCGACGAAGACGCGAATCTTCCCGAAATCGATCTTGGCGACTTAACGGGCGACGACGAAGAAGACGAAGACGGCGGCCTTCCGCTCCTCGCTTAATCGCTCCTAAAAAAACGCGCGAACCTGAAATTCTCAGATTCGCGCGTTTTTCTTTTTCTTGCCGTCGCTCGTTTTACGCCGTCGAGCCCAACCCTTTCGCCGTCCCGTTTCGGCGCCGCGACGTTCTAAGGAAGAAGCGTCCAACCTTCGCGACGCCAACGCCGAACGCTTCGAACGCCGCGCTTCTTCGCCGCCTGAATAATCGTCGCGCCTTCGCCCGACGCTAACGCCGAACGCTTCGAACGCCGCGCTTCTTCGCCGCCTGAATAATCGTCGCGCCTTCGCCCGACGCCAACGCCGAACGCTTCGAACGCCGCGCTTCTTCGCCGCCTGAATAATCGTCGCGCCTTCGCCCGACGCCAACGCCGAACGCGCTCAAACGCTCGCCCCCAACGCCGCGTCAAGAAACGCCGCCGGCCCGTTCCGCTTCCATCGCTCTTTAAAAGGCGATAGAGCCAAACGGGCTTGTCTCGTCGATTCCCAACGAAAATCCAACGCTAAACCGACCAACCGTCGTTCGCCGGCCAAGGAGCGCGGCGGGGAAAACGTTGAAAAATCGAACTACGTCGCGACGTAAGAGTCGAAAAAGACTACTTTTTCTTTTCGACGTGCAGCGTGTGCTTGCGAAGACGCGGGTTGTACTTCTTCAGCTTGAGCTTTTCGCCGCCGGGCTTGCGACGAACGATGTAGTTGTAATC
>JAFSDX010000130.1 GCA_017436025.1 Thermoguttaceae bacterium | reverse complement strand
CCTCGTTCAATGGCAGATTCGCGTCGCGGCGGGCGAAAAACTGACGTTCGAGCAAAAGGACGTTCCGCACCTCGGCTTCGCGATGGAATGCCGAATCAACGCGGAGGATTCGGAGCGCAACTTCCGCCCCTGCCCCGGCAAGATCGAGAATATGCTCGTCCCGGGCGGTTTCGGCGTCCGGTTCGACTCGCACGTCTACCCGGGTTACACGGTGAGTCCGCACTACGACTCGATGATCGGGAAGCTCCTCGTTTGCCGTCAAACCCGCGAAGAAGGCTTGGCGACGATGATTCGCGCGCTCGAAGAATTCCAAGTTGACGGAATCAAAACGTCGGTTCCGGGGTTGCTAAAAATCCTCCAAAGTCCCCAATTTGCCAACGAAACGCCCGACGTCGGCTTCGTCGAACGTCATTTTATGAGCTGAAAAACGAACGCAAACGACGCGGCGGCGAGTCTTTCGTTTCCGCGTCGCGTCGTTTAACGTTGCGTTAAGGGCGTTCCTACCTTGTTGGACGACTTTCGTCGGCGCCGGCGTTCCCACCCATTCTTCCCACTTTACCTAAACCGCGTCGTTTTTACGGCGTTGGGGAAAAGTTGAGAAAAATTTTCGAAAATCTCGCTTTTTCGCCCGATCGGTATTGTCGGATTGCGCGCGTTTTGGCATAATAAGAATCATACGGTCTTGCGCGCCGAGGCGTTTTGCCGACGACGCGTTCGGATCGTCGCCCGACGTCGCGCGTTTTACCGACGCGACGCCGCCCCAAGCAAACGCGATAAAATACGGTCGAGAGCAAGGAAAACCTCAAGTTCGTTCGGCGTTTCGTCGATACTTTTAGCAAGAGAAAAAGACGCGAACGAAGCCTTTCGCCTCCCGACTTTCCCGTTTTCCTTGAAGAACGGCGGTTGAACGCTCGACTTTGGAAAACGCGAACCGGTTCCCAGCCGCTTCCTTTTTAGAAAAGACGAAGCCAAGCGGAACGTTCGACGGCGCGGCGGGCGACGACGTTTAACGTCGGCGGTTCGTCGACGCTCAAGGAAGGGCGTCGCGGCGCGAAGATTGCAGACAACTTCTGATAAAATTTATTCAGGAGAACATAAAATGAATATTTACGGAATTCACGGTACGCAAGGCGTCGCGGCGCCGCGTCGAGCCGAAATGTTGAAACGCGAAACCGGCGTCGAAACGAAATCGAACGTCGCCCAACGCGACGAAATGCAAATTTCGGCCCAACAAGCGGAAGCCGCCCAAAGCGCGAACGCCGCGGCTTTCAACGCTTCCGAAATTCGCCTCGACCTCGTCAACCGCATTCGTTCGGAAATCGCCGCCGGAACCTATTATTCCGACGAGAAGTTCGAAATCGCGCTCGGTCGAATGTTCGATTCGTTCGAATAATCGTTTCGACGTTTTCTCGGCGAGCGTCGACGACATTCGACGCGTCGAGCGTTTATTTAGGCCGCCGAAACGGTCGTTTCGCTTTTTTCTCGCGAACGGGCGTTTTCGTCGCGAGCGTCGCGCGCCGTTCGTTGGGAACGGCGTTCGTCGTTTCTTGCCGTCTTCTTTTCTCGTTCTTTCGACGCGTCCGCTTCGTTTGAAACGTTCATTTTGACGTCGTTTTCGACCGCCGTTACTTCGCGCTTTCTTCCGCGACGTTTCCCGCGATCGGAGCGGTCGTTTGTTTTTCGCTTTCGTCGACGTCTTCGACGGCCAAATTCAACTCGGCGGCGGCTTCCGGCGGAACGGCGTCGAGCGACGAATATTTTTCCGCCAACTGAAAGAGTTTTCGCGCCTTCGCCTCTTGAAGCGCGAACGTTTCGCCGCGTTCGTCGGTCGTTTTTCCGGACGCTTCGCTCGCCTTTTCCGGTTCCGCGTCAAAACGCCCCCAAAAAACGGCGACGCCGCCGACGGTTTTCAAACAGTAAACGCCTTTCCGCTCGCCTTTTTTCTTTGCGACAATAATACGATTAACGCCAAGTTTTTCGAAAACGTTTCTCTCGGTTAAGAAACGCGCGAACGCCGCCGCTTCGACGACCAACGGATCGCCGCATTGCCCGAAACCGGAAACCGGCGTCGACCGAATCCCCAAAATAATCGGAAAATCGCGGTAAGCGCTCGGGTTCTTCCGAAAATATTCGTCCGGCAAACGATACCCGTTCGCGTCGACGACGTATTTTTCCCCGAACCTCGCGTCGTCTTTTTTTTCATTTTGCCCGTTTTGTCCGTTTTGCCCGTTTTGCCCGTCTTGCGCAATCTGTCCGTTTGGCCCGTCGTCGTTAAAAACCGGCGTCGCGGAATCGCTCAAATCGATCGCGACCGACGGCGTCGGATCGATCGTCGCGACCGGTTCCTTATATTTCAGCTTAACGTCGACGCGCGCCGGAAAGCGCACTTCGATCGACTCAACCTTCTCGACCCAAGGATGCGATTCGAAGGCAATCAGCAAATTGTCGACCAAATTCGGGTCGAGCGAGTTAAGCTCCTCGGTTCGAGCTTCCGGCGCGCGCAGTTCGAGCGCTTCCGCGACAAAGCGGTCGGAAACCCAAACCGGCGGATTCCAAACGCAAAAATCGCTTTCTTTCACCGTATAAATTTCTTGATCGCAAATGTCCGTTCGCAACGACGTCCAAACGCTCGCGCCAAATCCCAAGAGCAAAAGCCCCGTCAACGCTTGCGCGCCGAAAACGCGTTGGGCGCTTCCCAATAAAAAATAACGCAAAAATTTCAGCAATTGCGGCATTTCGCGATCGTTCCCAGCTCCCAAGCAAAATAATCGAAAGTCGGTCTTGCGCCGTTTGTTAAAAAAAGTCATAATCGCGACGTTTTGCGCCGCCGTCGGCCTTATTCTAAGCCGAATCGTTAGAGACGTCAAGTCGACCGTTTGTTTTCAAAAGCGCGCGTTTCCCCCAACCGTTAAACTCGGAGCCGTTCAATGTCGTTTTCCCGTCTTCGCTCGTTTAACTCGCGTTCCGCCTCCGCCGACGTTTCCCCCGTCGAGTCTTGGTCGGCGAAGCGGCGCGTCGTCGTTTTTGGCTTCCTTCTCGTCGCGCTTTCCTCGACGCTCTTCGTCGGTTGCTTCGGCGGCAAGAGCGATTCGGAAAACGTCGCGGCGGTTTCGTCGCCGGCGGTTGAAAAAGCGACGTCGGAAGCGCTTCAAGAGCTGCAACGTTTAACCGTTCTCAACGGCAAGCAAAACGCGACGCTTTGCTTCCTCGGCGTTTCCGGCAAGGGCGACCAAAGCGGCCTCTCCGAAGCGACGCGTCAGCAAATCGAAACGAGTTCGTCCTTCCGCCTGCTCGAAAAAAGCGCCGTCCAAGCCGCGTTGAAAGAAAGCGACGTTTCCGCCAACAACCTCTTCATCCCCGCGGAACGCAAAAAGTTCGTCGCCGCGCTCGGCGAACCGGTCGATTACCTCTTGGCCGGATACGTCGAACGCGGAGCCGTCCCGACCGACGCGAATAATTCCGCCGCGCAAAACGACGAAACGTCCGAAAACGCGAAAAAAGTCAAACTTTTCAGACTCGAGCTTACCGAACTCGAAACGAACCGAAAATTCGAATTCGTCGCGCCGCTCGGCGGTTGAACCGTTTCGCCGTCCCGCGCCTATTCGCCTATTCGCCTATTTTTCCTTCCCCTTTTTACCTTTTTTGCCCGTTTTACCGCTTCGACGGAGTCCTCGCGCTTCCGTCCGCGCTACCGAACGGCGTTTTCGGCGAGCGTCGCTCGAATCGCGGCGACGATTTCCTCCCGGACGTCGGCGCGTTCCCGACCGTCGACGGCGACTCGGCGCGCTCCGGACGCCGTCAGCGAGCGGAACCAAGTCTCCTGCCGTTTCGCAAAATTCCGCGTCGCTTGCTTAATCTTGTCGAGCGCGGCGGCGAGTTCCATTTCCCCGCGCAACGCGGCGTCGAGTTCGCGATACCCGACCGCTTTCGACGCCGTCGGGCCCGGCGGAGGCGTTTCGGCGAAGAGCGCCCGCGTCTCTTCGAGAAAACCGTCTTCCATCATCGCGTCGACTCGGCGATTAATCCGGTCGTAAAGCGCGCTTCGTTCCCAAGTCAAGATGAAAACGCGACTCGGGTCGACGAGCGGCGCCGCTTCAAACTGCGTTTGCAGTTCGGAAATCGGTTTTCCGGCGACTTCGAGAATTTCCAGCGCGCGAATCAAACGTTTCGT
>JAFSDX010000129.1 GCA_017436025.1 Thermoguttaceae bacterium | reverse complement strand
TGATTTGGTTGATTTGGTTGAGTTGGTTGAGTTGGTTGAGTTGGTTGAGTTGGTTGAGTTGGTTGAGTTGGTTGATTTGGTTGAGTTGGTTGAGTTGGTTGAGTTGGTTGAGTTGGTTGAGTTGGTTGGAAAGTCGAGCGTTTTTGTTGACTTTGGCGGCGAAAACAAACGCCGCGTCGACCGGCGACCGTCGACGCGAACAAACGGCGGCAAGGGCGGTAAAACAACGGCGGGTCGACGTCGACTTTGCCGGTTTTGCCGCTTGGGCGAACGTCAACCGAGCGCTTTTTCGGCGTCGGCGAGAAGTTTTTTCGCGTCGAACGGCGTTTGGCATTCCCGAAGCGCGTCGAGGAAACCGTCCGACTTCAAAACGCGGGCCAAGCGGTTCAGCATCCGGAGGTAAACGCGGTCGGAGTCGCAGCAAAGGAGGAAAAAGACGTCGGTCAGGTTGTTGAAACCGCCGCCGAACGGGACGCCGCGACCCGCGACGCCGAGCGCGAGAAAGTTTTGCGCGATAATATGCGGCTGCGGTTGGCGCGGGTGCAGGATCGCGACGCCGACGTCGAGCGCGGTCGACGCCATTTCTTCGCGTTCGCGGAGCGCGTCGGCCATTCCGTCGGCGTCCCAAAGGATTTCGGCGTCGGCGGCGAGCTTCGTTATATTCCGAATAACCGATTCTTTCGTTTTCGCCGGGAAGTTGAGGTCGATCGCGTTTTCGGCGAAAATATCGGCGAGCGACGTTTCTTCGTCGTCGGCGCCGGCGTTCGGGGCGAGCGTTTTTTCGAACTCGTCGTTCGGCGATTCCGGCTCGACGATTTGCGACTCCATCCAAAGGACGACGTCCGGGAGCGCGAAGACCCATTCGCCTTGGACTTTGCGCCCTTTGAGCGTTTCGTTTTCGGCGTGTTTTTGCAGTTGTTTCGGTTGGACGCGAAGAAATTTCGCCAATTCGGCGAGCGTGTAAGAACGTTGCATCGTTGTAATCCTTTCAATCGTTAGAGCCCGCAAAGTCGGGGCTTCGTCGGCGTCGCGGAGCGAGAAAACGAGCGCGGCGCGTCGTTGCAATGTTGAAAATTCGTTTTGCCGTTAGATTTCCTTAATTTTAGCGCTTTTTTCGCGTCGGGCAAGTCGGGGGGAGACGGCGGCGCGTCGGACGACGAAATTTGCGGATAACGTTGGTTTTGACGGCGGTTTTCGTTTAATTTGAGGAAAACGGTCGCGAAAAAGGCTTCGCGACCTAGACGGCTTATATCGACGCGGTAAAATAAAAACGGACGGCGTTAGCGCGGTCGACGAAATCTTTGGATTTTAGCGATTGAGGAGGATAGGATGAAGAAATGGTTTTGGCGAAACGCGCAAGGAAGAGCGGTCGGGCCGGCGACGGAGAACGATTTAAGCGCGGCGGCGTTTCGCGGCGAAATCGGGCCGTCGACGCCGGTTTCGGACGACGGCGTCAATTGGCGCCCGGCGGGAACGATTCAAGGGCTTGTTTTTGGCGGCGTTCCGGTTCCGAGAGGGGAAGGCGAGACGACGGCGCCTCGAAGGACGGGGTTGAACGGTTTCGCGATCGCGGCGATCGTCGTCGGCGCCCTTTTCCTTTTGAGCGTTCCGTTCTTCGTTTGGTCGGCGTTTCAAGCGAGGCGGGAAGCGGTCTTGCGAATGCAGTGCGTCAACCAAATGAAACGTATCGGTTTGGCTTTACAGAATTACAGCGACGCAAACGAGGGCGCGTTGCCGCCGGTTTATACGGTCGACGAAGACGGGCGCCCGCTCCATTCTTGGCGCGTTTTGCTCTTGCCGTATTTCGACGACGAAGCGGAAGCGGCGCTGTGCGAGCAAATTCGACTCGACGAACCTTGGGACAGCGAGTGGAATTCGCAATTTCACGACCGGGCGCCGGTCGGCTTTACTTGTCCTAGCGCGCGAGCCGCCGCCGGGTTAGAATTCGACGAGCCGTTCGGATTGACGAGTTATTCGGTCGTCGTCGGGGACGAAACGGCGTTTCCGGCGGCGAAAGAGCGGCGTATCTGGGAGATTACCGACGGAACGTCGAACACGTTGACCGTTATCGAGCGGAAAACGCCGGTTTGCTGGATGGATCCGACGCAAGAATTGACGTTTGAAACGTTTGTCGACGAGTTCGGGAGCGAGCGTTCGGGCGGCGGAAACGCGTTGATGGCGGACGGTTCCGTTCGCTTCGTTTCGAAAACGATCGACGAGACGACGTTGCGAGCGACGGCGACCGCGGCGGGAGGCGAAACGGACTTTTTTTAAGCGGCGTCGGTTTTAACGCTTAGCGGAAACGCGGCGACGACGGCGATTGGGACGGTCGCGGCGAGATTGCGGGAAACGTTGGTTTTGACGGCGTTTCCCGCTTTTTTTGTGGGGAAACTCCGGCGGAAATCCGCGTTACGCCTTGACGCGCAAACTTCGGCGCGATAAAAAGAAAGAAAGGGCGACATAGTGTCGTGGTTGAAATAGCCGACTTTGACGATTTTAACGACGAGCGGGAAGGGCGGAATGAAGCGTCGACGTCGGGGGCGGAAGGAGAAGAACAGGCGCCGGAGGACGCGGGCTCGACGCCGCCCAAGAAGAAGCGGAGCGGTCGCGCGGTCGTCGGTGGCGAAGAGACGCCGGAGTTTTGACGGCGGAGGCGGCGAGTCGCGCAAAATCGGCGGCCTTGACGTTTTGGACGCTTTGAGCGTTTGGGGCGTTTGGGTTGTTTTCGACAAGCGGCGGCGTTTGCGGCGAGATTGCGGGAAGCGTCGCTTGGGACGACGGCGTTAAGTTTGTCGGCTTTGAGACGGAGGGAAACGAGATGAACGAACGGTCGGAAGAAAACGGACGGGGCGCGAACCGAGCGAAAACGGCGGTCGGCGTTTGGGGCGTTCTCGGCGTTCTTTTGGCGGGGCTGGCGGTCGCGGGGCTTTGGGCGGCGATTCAAGGGGGGCGCGAGGCTTGGCGGCGGGCGAATTGCGCGGTCAAGTTGCAAGCGATCGCGGTCGCGATGCAGGCTTATTGCTACGAGAACGGCGTTTTGCCTCCGGCGTATACGGTCGACGAAGCGGGGCGGCCGCTCCATTCTTGGCGCGTTTTGATTTTGCCGCATCTCGAAAGCTCGCCGCTTTACCGAGAAATCCGGCTCGACGAACCTTGGGATAGCGAGTGGAATTCGCGGTTTCACTCCTTGCCGGTTTCGCCGTTCGCTTGCCCGAGCCGCGTCGCCGCGCTCCCGAACGGGGCGCCGGTCGCCGAAACGACGTATTCGGTCGTCGTTGGGGACGAAACGGCGTTTCCGGGCGCGGGAAATTGGCGAAAACGGGAGGATTTTACCGACGGTCTTTCGGAGACGCTCGCCGTCGTCGAGCGAAAAATGCCGGTTTGCTGGATGGATCCGACGCAAGAACTAACGCTCGAAACGCTCGCGGCGGAGGTCGGAAGCGAACATTCGGCGGGTTTTTACGCGGCGTTTTTCGACGGTTCCGTTCGTTTTCTTCCGTCGACGACCGACGCGGCGACGTTGAACGCTTGGGCGACCGTCGCGGGAGACGAGGAAGTCGGCGAATTCGAGTAAATCGAACCGCCGTTTCCGGCGAACCGACGTCGCGTTGTCGAGCAAAACCGGCGCGTCGGCGAAAATTTTCAACTTTTTTGGAAAAATTTCGATTTTTTTTGTCGCTTTTTTCGGTTCGGCGGTCTTAATATTTTAGAAAGAAGACCGCGTCGAATCGGCAGTTTCTTTTTTCAACTTTTTTGGAAAATTTTCGATTTTTTTTGTCGCTTTTTGCGTTTCGGCGGTCTTAATATTTTAGGAAAGAAAACCGCGTCGAATCGGCAGTTTTTTTTTCAACTTTTTTGGAAAAATATCGATTTTTTTTGTCGCTTTCGGCGCTTTGACGGTCTTTATAAGATAGGAACGGTTGCGGAGTCGTCCGGGTTGACGCCGAATTGCGGACGGTCGCGACGGCGGGACGTCAAAAAGGAAAAGATAGCGGGCTTGGGAAAGCGCGGTCGGCTTGAACGGTCGCGGCGAGGTTGCGGAAAACGTCGGTTTTGACGGCGTTTCCCGTTTTTTTTTGAATACAGGCGACGGTAACTGATTTGAACGCTTGGCGTTTGTCGTCGGCGCGTTAAAATAGGGAAAAACGCGGCGTCGGTCGGCGTTCGGCGGCGGCGCGCTAAAATAAAAGGGGAACGCGGCGACGGTCGGCGTGTTCGTCGGAGCGGAACGTCGGTTGGGAAAACGCAAGAAACGCAAAAAAAAGAGGAAACCTCGTCGGCTTCCTCTTTTCTTTTTGGGACAATTTTGGGTCGACGTCGCTTTAACGTCGGTTTCAAGCGGCGGTTAACGCCGGGTTGGTCGCGTCGGAAGGAGCGGTTGAACTCGTTTCGTCGGCGGAGCGTCGGAAGGCGGTTAGGCGCGCTTCCGACTTTTCGCGGTTCGTTTCGCGTCAGTTCGTCGATTGGAAAATCGGCGGGAGTTGGTTCAAACGCGGGTCGTAAGCGGGCGGAGTCGAATATTGGTACTGCGGGAGAACCGAGTTTTGCGTTTCGACCGCGTCGCCGGTTTCGACGCCGGTCGGGTAGGCGTTCGCGCCGTCGACGTAAGGCGCCGGTTGCGCTTGCGGTTGCGCCGGGGAGGCGACCGTCGGATCCGTCCCTTGGATTTGCGGGTACGGGCCGCGACTGACGACTTGCGGAGCGGTGAAGCGGTAGTTCACGTAACGGGCCGCGTCGCGTTGACGGGCTCGACGCCAAGCGTCGAAGTAGGCTTTGTTCGCCCAAGGGCCTTCGGAAAGGGTGACGCCGTTGTATTCGAGGAGCGAACCCTTGCGGAAGTTCAGGTTGACGATCGCGAGGTTGTAATCGATAACCGTGCGATAATATTGCGTTTCGGTCGTCGCCAACTCTTGTTGCGCTTGCAGGACTTCGTACAGCGACGTTTTGCCCATCAGGAAGGACGCGTTGACGGCGGCGACTTGCTTGCGCGACGCTCGCAGTTTGTCGAGGTACGTTTCGATCAGCTTGTGCGTGCGGTCGAGGTCGCGGTAAAGGTCGCTCAGGTTGTGAACGAGTTCCAGCTCTTGCTCTTGAAGGACGGCGCGTTCGCGAGCTAACGCGAGTTCGGCGTTGCGGACGGCGGCCATTTCGCGGCGGAAACCGATCGCGATCGACGATTTAATCCCGAGACCCCAGTTTTGATATTCGCCGGAAGTCAAGCTGCCAAACGCGTTGTCGTCGCCGTTCGACGGGTCGACCAGGTCGTGCCCGAGGCCGTGGAAGCGGTACAACCCTTCCAAGTCGACTTGCGGTTTCAGGTAGTTGCGTTGCGCGATCAGTTCGAGCTCGCGTTTTTTGACCATCCACTTTTGCTTGCGGAGTTCCGGAGCGCGCGCCAAACCTTCCGCTTTGACCTCTTCCCAGTCGTAACGGACGCGGGCGACCGTCGGTTCGTCGACCGGCTTGATCAGGCGACCGTCGGACGGCGAAACGCCGATCATAAAGCGTAACAGTTGTTCGTTTTTGTACAGGTTGCTTTGCGCTTCTTGAACCGAAATCTTGAACGTTTGGTAGTTTTCTTCAGCTTGCGCTTTGTTTTTCGCCGTCCCTTCCGGGTGCCCGACTTCCGCTTGCGCGTTGACCGTGCGCCAAGATTGGAGCGCGGCTTCGTACCCGGCGCCCGCCGCGTGCAGGTTGCGGTAAGCGTAATACAGGTTCCAGTAGGTTTCTTCGACGTCTTGGAGAAGGGTGCGAACGCCCATTTCGAAATCGACGAGCGCCATATCCATATTGATGCGCGCCAAGACGACGCCGTTGGCGTTCCCCATCGTCGCGTTCGGGCCGGCGATGCGGTTGAACTCGACGCCCGCGCCGCGGAAGAGCGGTTGCGTAAACCCGGCTTCGACGTAAGACGTCCAGTTCGACTCCCAAAGACGGCTCGTCGCGTCGCTCCAGTCGTACCCGGAACCGGCGCTCATATAGACGTTTCCGCCCGTCGCGACCGATTTCGAAAGCGTCGTTTGGAACGTGCCGCCGTCGGTGCGCGTCCCGACGCTGTCTTGGTAAGACGTAACGTAGTTGCGGGCAACGTCCGCTTGTTGCCAAGAGACGTTAGTCGTCCAGATCGCGTCGAACGCCGAAAGCGCCGCTTGAACGCCGGCGGTCGGGTTCGATTCGACGATCGCCGGGTCCCAAACGGTCATCGCGGCGTTCGGCGAGGAAAGGAGAAGCGTCGGCGTGCCGTTGACGCCGGACGCCGAGAAGTTGACGCCGCTAAGTTGGCGCAACACTTTGCTGTTTTCCAACGCCATTTGACGGACTTCGTCGAGCGTGAGGAGCCACTCTTCTTTCGGATCGGGGTTGTCGAGCGTCAGCGGCTCGAGCGCGTTCGTTACGTCGTCGAGCGACGGAACGCATTCGTTCGGATATTCGATTCGCGTCTGCTCGTCGATGTATTGGCTTTGGGCGTCCCCGCGCGGGTGAAGGTAACGCGGCTGCTGCGGCTGACATCCTGTCAGCGCGGCGCCGATCAACGCGCAAGCGAGGAAGCGTTTGAGGTTAAAACGTCGATTCATTGGATTGTCCCTGTCCGTATAAACGACTAGTTTTCCGATAAGAAAAGGGGCGCGAGCCCGGGTGGTTCGCTCCGAAATTGGGAGCGCGGGGGCCTTGCTCCGCTCGAGGCGAGGCAAGATTTTTCAACGATTGGGCATACAATAATAAAATTTTTGACAAGTGTAAACCGCAAATTTTTTAATTTTTGCTCTTTCGTTAATATCGTTATCGTCCGCGCGACCGGAACCTTGAAAAAAATCCCGACTTTTTTTCGATTTTTTTGCGAGATTTCCTCAAGAAGCGTCGAAAAAACGCAAATTTTAACGCGTTTTTTACCCAAAGCGCCCGTTTTGACATTAAAATAGGCAAAGTTGCGACGGCTTGCGGTCGACGCGTAAAAAAAGTTGAGCGAAAATCGACGCTTTTTGAATTTTCGACTTTTTTTTAGAACGCGTCGTTCCGGTTAAATAGAAAGGAGAAAACGCGACGTTTGCGACGTTTGCGAGAAAAGTAGAGACGGCGTAGAATAGGAGGTTTGCGTAAACGGCGTAAAAAAACGCCCTCGACAAAGCGCCGAGAGCGTTTCAACGATTATTTATCGCGACGATAAACGATCAGTTGTAGTAGTTCATATGGTTTTGAACCGGAACGACGTTCGAGTCCGGGATTTCGCGAATCCAAATATTGCGGAACTTCGTCGTGTTGCTGTGGTCTTGGAGTTGGATCGGTTCGCGGTCGCCGTGCGGTTGGTATTGCGGCGTGCGATGGAAGAACGTGTCGCCCTTGATTTCCCAGTGGTTTTGGACGACGCAGCCGTTCAGGATCGCGGTGATGTACGCCGGACGAATGACTTCCGCGACGTAATCGTTTCCGTTCGCGTCTTTTTCAACGCGGAGAATCGGGCGCGTGAAGATGACGTCGTAGGTTTGCCATTCGGTCGGCTTTTTGACCGGGTTGACGTACGGCGGGAATTGCTTGTAAATCGCGCCGCATTGACCTTCGAAGTAGGTCGGGTTTTCGTACGAGTCGAGGACTTGCAGCTCGTAGTGGTTCATCAGGAAAATACCGCTGTTGCCGCGACCTTGGCCCTTGGCGTTCGGATTGTCGACCGGCGGGCAGGCGAATTCGATGTGAAGTTGGCAGCTGCCGAACTTGTCTTTCGTCGTGATCGAGCCGGAACCCGGTTTGCAGACGAGTTCGCCGTTGACGACGTTCCATTTGCCGCCGGTCCATTTCGCGTCGAACGATTCTTGGGTTCCGTCGAAGAGAACGAGCGCGTCGGACGGAGCGTCTTTCGGGGTTTCGCCCGGCGTGACGACCTTCGGTTCCGGCCAATCGATACCCATACGGAAGTCGCCGCCGCGGAATTCGCGGTTTTTGTCTTGAGCGCAAACGGACGAAACGGTCGCCGCCGCAAACATAAGAGCGAAGAAAATGCGTTTCATGAAAAAGTCTCCAAAAATCGGATTGTCGTGCGAAAGCGGCGCGGACGAAACGGCCCGGTCGGCTTTTCTTTTCGTTATTATTCCTATTTTTTCTTAAAAATCAAGAGCCGGTCGCGGTTGGTCGACGGAGAAAAACGACCGTTTAGCGTCGCGGAATCCGCGTATTTGTTAGCTTTTGACTTTCTTTTGTATTTGCGCTATTTTAACGCGGCGTTTCGCGTTTTTGTTAATTTCGCGTAAATCGGCTCTTTTCGCTATTTTACCGCGACGGCGTTTTCGGAGAAAAAAGGGGAAAATTTTGACGGAACGGCGTTTTTTTTCGCGATTTTCGTTGAGATTTTCGTCGCGCCGAAGTATACTAAAGAAACGACGGTAAAACGAACCGGACGGGCGAGCGGAATTTTTACAAATTTTAACGTCGAGATCGGGCGTCGTCTTTAAACGTTGAAAATTTAGTTTATACTGAGAGCGGAGGGGCGCGTCGTCGACGCGTCGAGCCGCCGAAAAGCTCTCCGAGGGTAAACGTAAATAGAAAGGAAAGGTCTGCGATGGCGAAAAAACTGCGATGGTTGAACGCGAAAAAAGAAACGAACGCCGACGCGGCGACCCCGAACGCCGTCGACGAGCGCGCCGCCGCGTCGCCGAGCGCGAACCCGGACGCTTCCGCCGTTCGAAACGACGAACCGGCCGCGGTCGCCGAAGAGCCCGCCGTCGATCCCGCGACGTTCGACCCGAAGTCGCCGCCGGAAATCACCTTCTCGACGATTCTTTCCGACTACGACTTTTACCTCCTCGGCGAAGGGAAGCATTGGCAAAGTTACGAGAAGTTGGGCGCGCACTTCCGCACGGTGAACGGCGTCGAGGGCGTCAACTTCCTCGTTTGGGCGCCGAACGCGTCGCGAGTGGCGGTCGTCGGCGATTTTAACGATTGGGACGGTTACAAAAACCCGATGGTGAAACATTATCCGTCCGGGCTTTGGGAAACGTTCGTTCCGGGCGTCCGCGAAGGCGCGATCTACAAATACCGCGTCGAGAGCGACGGTCGCGTTACGGAGCGCGCCGACCCCTACGGTTTTTACGCCGAAGTTCCGCCGCGCACCGCGTCGGTCGTCGCCGATTTGAGTCGATACGAATGGAAAGACGGCGATTGGATGGCCGAGCGCGCCCAAAACGACGTCGCTTGGCTCCGCAAGCCTATGTCGGTCTACGAAGTTCACCTGGGGAGCTGGATTCGCTCCGACTCCGACCCGGAACGCCTCCCGACGTATCGCGAACTGGCCGACCAACTCGTCGATTACGTTAAAAAGCTCGGCTACACGCACGTCGAGTTCCTGCCGGTCTCGGAACACCCGCTGACCGCGAGCTGGGGCTATCAGGTGATCGGGATGTACGCCGTTACGAGCCGTTACGGACGCCCGGAAGACTTTATGTATTTGGTCGACAAGTGCCACCAAAACGGGATCGGCGTTATCGTCGACTGGGTGCCGGCGCACTTCCCGAAAGACGGGCACGGCTTGCGTCGCTTCGACGGGCAAGCGCTCTACGAACACGAAGACCCGCGCCAGGGCGAACACCGCGACTGGGGCACGCTCATCTTCAATTACGGGCGCAACGAGGTGCGCAACTACCTGATTTCGAACGCGCTCTTTTGGCTCGACAAATACCACGTCGACGGTTTGCGGGTCGACGCGGTCGCCTCGATGCTTTATCTCGACTATAGTCGTCGAGAAGGCGATTGGGTGCCGAACAAACACGGCGGACGCGAAAACCTCGAAGCGATCGCGTTCCTGCAAGAGATGAACGTCGAAGCGCACGGTCGGTTCCCGGGCGTCCTGACGATCGCGGAGGAGTCGACCGCTTGGCCGGGCGTCTGCAAACCGGTCTGCGACGGCGGGCTCGGTTTCTCGATGAAGTGGAATATGGGGTGGATGAACGACACGCTCCGCTATTGCAAAGAAGACCCGATTTACCGCAAGTACCACCACGACCAACTGACGTTCAGCCTGATGTACGCCTTTTCGGAGAACTTCGTGTTGCCGATTTCGCACGACGAAGTCGTTCACGGCAAGGGAACGGTCGTCGGGAACGCGCCGGGCGACCTTTGGCAAAAGTTCGCGTTGGCGAGGTTGCTCTATAGTTATATGTGGTCGCACCCGGGCAAGAAGTTGCTCTTTATGGGCGCGGAAATCGGTCAGTGGAAGGAGTGGAACTTCGACGCCGGGCTCGACTGGAACCTCCTGCAATACGACGACACGCACGGCGGTTTGCAGCGTTGCATTACCGACTTGAACCGCCTCTATCGCGAGGAAAAAGCGTTGCACGACCTCGACTTCGACGGGCGCGGTTTCGAGTGGATCAGTTGCGGGCGTTGGGAGGAGAGTCTCTTCGTCTTTATGCGCAAAGCGGAGGATTGGCAAGACCACGTTCTCGTCGCGGCGAACTTCACGCCGGTGCCGCGCCGCACGTCGATCGGCGTTCCGGAGCGCGTCGACTACCAAGAAATCTTCTGCAGCGACTCGCCGTATTACGGCGGAAGCGGCGTCGGGAACGGGCTTTGTCCGGTCGTCGACGCGCCGTGCGACGGGCGGCCTTGGTCGATCGAAATTTTGATTCCGCCCCTTGGCGCGTCCTTCTTCAAGCCGGTTCGCGTCGCGGAAAAGAACGAAGCGGCGAAGAACGCGTAAACGCGGCGTTGAGAAGCGGCGAAGAACGCGTAAACGCGGCGTTGAGAAGCGGCGAAGAACTCGTAAACGCGGCGTTGAAATAGCGAAAATAGGCGAAATAGCGAACGGTCGGCTCCGGAAACGGCGTCGATCGCGCGTTATTTTCTTGGCCGAGCGTCGAGAAAACGGGCGTTCGCGGCGCGCGAACTGGAAAAAACGTTCGCGTTTTGCCGGGCGGGGGGCTCGACGTCTTGCGATTCGTCGCGATAATAGAGGGTATTGAATTGGGCGACCGGCGTTCCGCGCGGACGACGCGTCCGGAGAAAACGCAAAAGAAAGGGGAGGTCCGGTGAAACTGGCCGTCATTAGCGATATACACAGCAATCTCGAAGCGTTCAAAACGGTTTTGGCGGACGTCGAGGCGCAAGGCGTCGAGAAGATCGTCTGCTTGGGCGACTTGGTCGGATACGGGCCGAATCCGCTCGAATGCGTCGACTTGATGATGGATTTGCGCAAAAAGGGAAAGGTCGAGGTTTGCCTCTTGGGGAATCACGACCAAGCGACGCTCTTCGATCCGGAGGGGTTCAATCAGATCGCGGAAGCGGCCGTTTTTTGGACGCGCGACCAACTCGAACGTTCCCTTTCGCCGCGAGCGACGGCGCGTTGGGATTTTCTCGGCGAGATTCCGCGCATTTATAAAAAGGACAAATTCCTCTTTGTTCACGGGTCGCCGCGCAATCCGCTCAACGAATACGTTTTTAGCGACGACGTCGAAGACTCCGATAAAATGGCGAAACTTTTCGCCCTGACGCCGCAGTATTGCTTCCAAGGACACACGCACGTTCCGGGCGTTTTCGTCGACGAAGGGGGCGGCGCGTACTCTTATTTTTCGGCGGCGGAACTCGAAGGGGGCGTTTTCCCGTTGGACGAGCGCAAACTTTTGGTCAACGTCGGCTCCGTCGGCCAACCGCGCGACCATAATTCGGCTTCTTGTTACGTTATCGTACACTACGAAGAAAACGGCGCCGATAATAAAATCGAGTATCGCCGTTTGCCTTACGACGTCGAGGCGACGCAAAAAAAAATCGATAAAATTCCCGAACTCGACAAATTTTTAGCGCAACGGCTTAAAGAAGGGCGCTAAAATAATAGCGAGTAGTGAAGGCGCGGCGCGTTTTGAGCGTCGCCGCGCGACCAATTGAAAAAAACGGCGTTCCCGACGCGACGTCGAGTCGAGCGCCGATCGACGTTTAACAAACCTTAATTAATTAATAATGACAACACCGAAACTTCGTCCTCTTCAACCGCCGCCGGTTCCGAAATCTCTCCGCAAAGGCCTCGAACGCCAAGAACCGCCGAAATCGAACTTTTTCTTTACCTTAATGATGATCTTTTTGATCGTCTGGACGTTCCAGGTCTTTACCGCGAAGCCGCCGCAAGAGCCGATGCAAGTCGACCGTTCCGCGCCGACGACCGGCGTCGCGCCGACGTTGACCGACGAGGCGAAAAGCGCGCTTCCGCCCGAGTTCGTCGCCGCCGCCGAAAAAGCGGAGCAAGAAGGCGTCGCGCCGGAGTTTTACACGCTCGGTTCGTTGGACCCGAAAAGTCCGTATCGAATGTTGGCGACCTTTTCGAATCGCGGCGCCGCGTTGGCGCGCGTCGAGTTGAACGAGGAGCAATACGTCGACAATAGCGATTCGACCGGTTATTTGGGGCAAATCGTCGCCGACGAAACGCTCGTCGACTTGGAAGCGCGTTTGGGGTTGCCGGGCGTCGAGGCGCAAGTCGTCGGCGTTGGAACGCCCGCGGCGAACGCCGGTTTGAAGGTCGGCGACCGAATCGTCGGCGTCGTTCGCGAGGGCGCGGAGCCGGTCGCGGTCGATTCGTTCGAGACGTTGCGCGACGAGTTGTTGAAGACGAAGCCGGGCGAGAAGATCGCGTTGGAGGTTTATCGCGGCGCCGAATTGAGCGAAAACGAGGCGTACCTTGCGTTGAAAGCGAAAGCCGCGACGGCGTTGCGTTCGTTGACGACGGTTCCGTTCTTTGCCGAAAGCGCGGCCCTCGAGCCGACGGAAGTCGCGACCGAAGAGCCGAAGACGGAAAACGCGGAGAGCGGCGAAGTCGCGTCGGCGGAAGCGGGCGAAGCGACCGAAGCGGGCGAAGCGACCGAAAAAACGGAAGTCGCCGCGACCTTCGACGTCGACGGTTTGACGAAGGAAACGCTCGAAGTCGCGTTGCAAAACGCGCCTCTTTCGGTGGTGCGTCCGAGCGGTTTGGTGAACGATTACGCGGATTACGTCAACCTTGCGGGGTTGCAAGGGGCGGTGCGCGACGACCGAGGCGCGTTGGAGTTGTTGACGCTCGACGAGGCGAAGCGGAAAGCGAACGACGATCCGGCGTCGTTCTTGACGACGTTGGCGACGGTCGACGGCGAGCGTTTGGCCGACTGGGCGCCGAATCTGGAAGCGTCGACCGCCAACGCGCCGCGACCGGCCGCGCTTGCGAACGAGTTGCCCGGCGTCGAAATGCGCGACGGATATTGGGAATTTGTTCCGGAAGAGTCGGGCGAAAACGCGGTCGTTTTCCGTCAAAATTTGCTCGAACGTCGTTTGCAAATCGTTAAAAAATACGCGTTGGAGCCGGAGGAGGGCGTTTCCGCCGACAAGCGCAAGCCGACCGACGGTCGCGGTTATCACTTGACTCTTTCGGTCGAGATTCGCAACGTCGACGCGAAACCGAGAAGCGTTTCGTATTTGCTCGACGGCCCGACCGGCTTGGCGTTGGAAGGCGCTTGGTTCTCGGCCGGTCGCAAAACCGGGCCCGGTTGGGGCGCTTACGGCTTGCGCGACTTGGTCGTTTCGGAAAATAACGGCAAAAAATTCGACGTGATCAAGTGCTGGGACGTCGCCGAAGACAAAGCGCGTCGCGGCGACGAAACCGACCTCGACTTCCTCGGCGTCGACGGGCAATATTTCCAATGTTCGGCGATTCCGAGCGGCGACGCGGCGGCGAACCGTTTCGCTTACGCGCCGATTCGCGTCGGGACGCGAACGAAGGAGCGTCCGAATTTCGCCGACGTTTCGTTCCGTTTGCGAAGTTCCGAATTGCAACTTGCGCCGCGCGGAACCGTCGGAGACTCGGTCGCGCATACGTTTGAGATTTTCGCCGGGCCGAAGCGTCCGGACGTGTTGGCGACTTACGACTTGAGCGAAACGCTCGTTTACGGGTGGTTCTGGTTCGTGTCGATTCCGCTCCTTTGGATTTTGCACTTTTTTCACGACCATCTCGTTTTCAATTATGGGATCGCGATCGTGATGTTGACGATTTTGGTGCGTTTGTGCCTCTTCCCGTTGAGCCGCAAACAGGTCGCCAGTTCGTTGAAGATGCAAAAGTTGCAGCCGGAGCTGACGGCGATGCGCGAAAAATACAAGGACAAGCCGCAAGAAATGATGATGGCGCAGCAAGCCCTCTTCAAGCGACACGGCGTGAATCCGTTGAGCGGCTGCCTTCCGATTTTCATCCAGATGCCGATCTTTATCGGGTTGTACAAGGCGCTTTCGCTCGACGTGAACCTGTACGGCGCTCCGTTGTTCTCGCGCGGCGTTCGTTGGTGTTCGAACCTCGCGGCGCCGGATATGGCGTTCGACTGGAGCGGTTTTTGGAATTCGATCGGTTGGAACGGTTTTAATATGCCGGGGCAAGGGTTCGGCGCGATGTTCTGCTTGGGCCCGTACCTGAACATTTTGCCGGTGATAACGATCGCGCTCTTCCTGATCCAGCAGAAGATTTTGATGCCGCCGGTGATCGGCGACGACGAGCAAGCGCAACAGCAGCGAATGATGCGCCGCATGATGAACTTTATGATGATCTTTATGGGCTTCATGTTCTTCAAGGTGCCGAGCGGGCTCTGCATTTACTTCATCGTCTCGAGCCTTTGGGGCTTGTTGGAACGCAAGATGTTGCCGAAAGCCGACTTGGAACTGAATCCGGCGAACGCGCCGGTTGTCGAGGCGGCGACCGGAACGGCGGCGGTCGCGGGCGTCGAGTCGAAGCGCGAACGTCGCAAGGCGTATGCCGCGACGGGGCGAACGTATGAGAAATACGCCGTTCGTCGCGACGCCAAGGGGCGTCGAATTTCGGCGAAACCGACCGAGGCGCCGAAGAGCAAGTTCCGCGCTTGGTGGGACGATATCGTCGAAAAAGCGCAAGAGCAACAACGCTTGGCGAAGGCGGAGGAAGAGGATCGTTCGGTCTTTTCCGGGAAGAAGCGTCGTCGCGGTTGAGGCGACGGCGAGCGGCGGGAGCGTTGATCGCGACCGCCGGTTGAAGAGGACGCGTCGTTGAGTCGGCGTGTTCTTGGAGAAACGTGGGAAGCGCGGCGCGTCGTCGGACGGGTCGCGTTTCGACGTTTAAAGCGGGATAATAGCGAAGTTGGCGGAAGTGGGAAGACGGCGCGAAAAAAAGTAAAATAGGAGAGGCGCGTAAAATGGGAGAGACGGCGAAGGAAAACGCGGCGGTTCGCGAGGAAGCGCCGATTCATATCGTGTTGTATCAGCCGGAGATCGCGGCGAACGTCGGCGCGGTCGGGCGCACTTGCGTCGGCGTCGGCGCGAAACTTTGGCTGGTGCGACCGTTGGGGTTTCAGATCGACGACCGCAAACTGAAGCGCGCCGGGCTCGATTATTGGCCGGAACTCGATTGGGAGGCGGTCGACGATTGGAACGCGCTGTTGCGGCGGATGGCGGAGACGAAAAACGTCGACGTTTCGGAGGCCGATTTTTACTATTTTACCAAAAAAGCGGGGCGCGATTACGACGCCGTCGAGTATCGGCGCGGCGACGTTTTCGTTTTTGGCCCGGAATCGCGCGGTTTGCCCGATTCTTTTTGGGAGGCGAGGCCGGAGCGAGGCTTGCGCATTCCGATTCGACCGCAAATTCGAAGTTTGAATTTGTCGGTGAGCGTCGCGGTCGCGTCTTTTGAAGCGCGTCGGCAGTTGCGTTTTTGACGGCGCGAGAAGTCGACAAGGGAACTTGAACCGGAGATCGGGCGGCGCGTCGGACTCCGGTTTTTTTACGCGCTTTTCCGGGCGACGAGGAGTTTCGAGAGCGTCGAACGCCGTTTGGGGGCGCGACCGCGAGGCTTTGGGCGTTAATTTAGGCGCTTTAGGGGGACGGGGCGGAGAATAAAAGGCGCAAAACGGCGAGTCGCTTTTTCGTCGGAAGGTTCGTCGGGATTTCTGAGCAAGTTCTGAGCAAGTTCTGAGCAAGTTCGGCGCAAGTTCGGCGCAAGTTCGGCGCAAGTTCGGAGCGGGTTCGGCGCGGGTTCGGAGCGGGTTCGGAGCGGGTTCGGAGCGGGTTCGGAGCGGGTTCGGAGCGGGTTCGGAGCGGGTTCGGCGCGGGTTCGGAGCGGGTTCGGCGCGGGTTCGGC
>JAFSDX010000128.1 GCA_017436025.1 Thermoguttaceae bacterium | reverse complement strand
CCTTCGCCTCGACGACGTTTCGACGCGCGTTCGCCTCGACGCGTTTAAGAGCGGCGGCAAAAGACAATTTGACGAAAAAATTGCCGAAAAATAAAAAAAAACGAGAAAAAAATAGAAAAAACAGGCGACAAAAGAAAACGCCCCGGCCCGGCGAGCGAATAAGAACAGAACGTAACGTCAAAAGTCGCGCCCGTTTCGCGACCGTCTCCGATTATCTCGAAACGGCGGCGAAACGAACGCGACGTCAAACGGCAATTACGGCTCCGGACGCGCGCCTTGGAAACCGGGCCGGTCGGCGTCGGGGCGCGTTTCGGCGTCCGCTTGGCCGCGTTTTATCGCTTTCAAGAGCGTTTGCCAAGTCGGGTCGGCTTTCGATTCGAAGACGTATTTCGGCGACGCGCCGTCGACGGTCGGTTCGGTCGAGAGACCGCGACCGCCCGCTTCCTTCGGCAGGTGCGCCGTCAAGAGCGGACTGTTCTCCGGTCGCGTCAAGTTAATCCAACCGAAACGGCCCGTCCAGTCGATATTCGTCGCGTCGTGAACGCCCGGCAAGTCGCGGTTTCCGCCGAGAAGGTTTTGATGACAACTCGCGCACTTCGCGTCGTAAATCGGCTTCAGCTCCTTCTCGAACCAATCGGCGCGCCCCGCCCCGTCGAGCGGAGCCCAACGGTCGCGACGACCGGCGGAATCCGGACGAGCGTGCGCGTAAGTCCCGTGATAAACCGCGTTCGAGTCGAGCCAAAAATTGACGCGCGCCAGCGACGCCGCGTCGACTTCCGCTTCGCAATGCTCCGGTTTGAAGTAGTCGGGCAAGCGACTCGCGAGCGCCCCGGACGTATACGGAACGCAAACGCCCGACGTCGTGTAAAGGAGCCAATAGAATTGCACTAAAGGCTTCCCTAACGCGACTTGTTCCGGCGGGAGCGAACCGTCGAACATATCCGCTTGGCGATACGACCGACTTCGGCACGTCAGCGAATCGTAGGACGCGCTGAAGAATCGGGTCGCGTCGCCGCTCAAATCGCAGCCGCCCGCCGGGTTCGCGCCCTCGTGACAGCGGACGCAGTAACGATCCAACACCGGTTGCACCAAGCTCGGATAGTCGACGACGCCGGCGTCGAGCGTCGCGTTGACGCCGGTTTCGATTCGCGTTTTTTGCGCTTCGTAAAGGTAAGCGGGCAAAACCGGAACGGACGGTTCGCGCTCCGCCGCTTTCGGTCGCCGACTCGTATCGAGAGCCGTCGCCGGAATCGAATCGCGGTCTTCGTGACAGCCGACGCAACCGATCGACTCGCCCGGCATAAACTGAACCGCGCTCGTCATCCGCTGGATTTCGCGACCTTGCGCGTCCAACGCTTGGAAGTAAATTTCGCGCAGCGCCGGAACGTAAAAGTTCGCGCTCCCGTCTTCCTCGACCGGAACCTCGCCCCAACACCGCTTGGCGTAATAGGTCGCGACGCCCATCGACGGCGATTGGTCGAACGCGCGGTCGCGGAGTTCCTCCGTTTTGCGGATTTGCTCCATAATGCGAATCGACTTCACCTCGCCGCGCTCGACGTAAGGTTGCAAGCCTTCGTAAACGTCGGCCAAAACGACTTGTCCCGCCGGGTCGCCGTCGAGGAGATTCGTTCGTTCCGGGATTCCCCAATCGTCGACGAGCGCGGCTTTAAACGGCGCGACGGTCGAGCCCGCCGCTTCGATTCCGTCGGTGCGGCGCGGCGCCGGGGCGACTTCGTTCGCGGCGAGGTTCGGACGCAGTTTCACCTTCGTTTCCGGGTCGACGATTCGGGACGCGGGCGTCGGCGGCGTCGGCGTTTCGACGAGCGCGATCGGGCAAAAACAGCCGAGTTCCGACTCTTCCCAAAGGAGCCGCTTTTCGCCGTCGCAGTCGAGGAGCCAAATTCGGTACCGCTCCAGTTTGCCGTCGGCGTCGGCGCCCAAAATCGACGTCGCGTCGCCAAACGAGCAAAGCGCCCGGGTCTCGTCGAGCGGGAACGGGTCGCGGTAAGCGTATTCTCGGGAAATGTCTTGGACGACCGGAAATTCCTTCGTCCAGTAAGTAAAGCCTTCTCCGGCGGGCGCTTCGACTCCGGCGCTTCGGTCGACGACGCCGATCGCGCCGTGCGGGTAGCCGTGGTGCGGCGCGAACGTCGCGATTACTTGCGACGACGAACCGTTCGGGAACGGGCGCGCGTGCAGAATCGAGCCGAAATCGCGAATCGTGTTCCCGTAATAAAGTTGGTAGAGCGTTCCTTCCGGGTTTTGCGTCCAAAGGGACTGCCGGTACGTCAGGTCGCGGTCGATGTATTCCCAACGCGTGAAGAGGATTCGTCCGTCCGGGAGCGACTGCGGGTTGAAGTCGGAAAGGGTGTTCATACTGACGCAACGAATATCGGTTCCGTCGGCGTTCATCGTAAAGAGGTTCGACGCCGGGCCCGGTTGGCAAACGGTGCGTCCGAAGCGCCGCGTCGAGACGAAGACGATTCGTCCGTCCGCCGCCTCCGTCGGGGAAACGTCGAAGAACGGGCCGTCGGTCAGTTGAGTTAGGCCGGTTCCGTCGACGCCGATCTTCCAAATATTCCAAAATTCGGAGCTTTCCGGGCGGTACGAGAAGTAAATCGTCGACGCGTCGAACGAGAGGTTCATATCGTAAATCGACCCGTTCGGGTCTTCGAAAATCGTTTTCGCTCCGGCGCTTAGGTCGGTCGGGTCGACGCGGCGAATCGCGCAACCGCGGCGCTTCGGAGTCGCTTGCCAAAGGTCGTTCCCGACCGAGTTGGCGCGATTCAGCATTCCGCGAGCGACGTAAATAAAGGGCGGAACGTCTTCGAGCGCAAGGGTTTCCGGATAGTCGCCGGTCGGTTGCGGCGGCGCGGTCAACGGAATCGACGTCCAGTCGACCGTTTTCCCGTCGGCGTCGAACGCTCCGTCGGCGTTTTCGAGAAGTTTGACCCGCAGGTCGCCGTACTCGACGTCGTTTTGCCAAAGGCGCAACGCGAACGTTCCGGCTCGAAGCGCGTCCTTTTCCGGCAAGTTTTCGGCGCGGAAACTTCCCTTTTTCTCGCCGTCGAGGAACACGTCGAAACCGGTTTCGTCGAACGCGACGCGGAGTCGAAACGCAGTCCCGACCGGAAGCGGCGTCTCGATTAGTTGAAGCCGGTTGTAATTTTTGCGGTGTTCGCCCAAATTAACGAGCCCGGCGCTCGGGTCGAACCCGATCTCGTATCCGTTGAACGCGTCGGCGCCGACGCCGGAATCGGAGATTTTGAAGCAGAGCCCGGAAAAGCCCGCTTTCGCCGCCGGGAAACGAACCGAAAGCTCGATTTCGCCGCGTTTGGCCGTCGACCAAGCGCTCTCGGCGAACGTCAGCCGCGAACCGGAATCGCCGCGACCGAAAACGAACGCTCCGCTCCCGTCGCCGCCTTTTTCGCCGTTCGCGCTTTTCTCGCCGTCGACGACTTTCCAATCGCCGCCGAACGCGTCGAACCCGTCGACCGGTCGCGTCGGCCCCGACGGAACGAACGGAAGCGCTTCGATTCGCGCCCCCAACGTCGCCGCCGAGTCGCCCGGCTCCGCTCCGAACGACGTCGTTAACGCCGCCGCGAAAAACGCCAACGCTCCGCAAAACGCGCCGACTTTTCCTCTTATTTTTCGTTCTTTTCGCATTCTCGCCTCCGCTTTTCGTCGAGCTTTTATTCCCGAGCGCCGCGACGACGGCGACGCCGCGTTTATTATAAACGACGCGAAACGGAAAATCAACCGCGCCGCTCGCTAAAACGGAATTTAACGAAAAAATCAATTTTTTGCGAAAAAACATTTGACGCGACGCCAAAAATTTGTTAAACTGGACAAACTTAGCGTCCCGGACGCCCGGCGTCGTCCGCGGCCCGTTCGACCGCGCCGCGTCCCGGACGCGCCTTAAAAAGCGTTTCGTAAAACCGTCGACGATACAGCTCCAACCGATTTTTCCTCAACGACTTGCGACGCGTTCCCGTTCCGCGTCGCCGCCGGTTTTCGTCAACCCTTAACCTTCGCCCCTTATCCCCCCTAAGGAGTCGTCCCAATGCCGCGTTGTTTTTCGACGCTCGCCCTTTGCGCGCTTCTCGCCGTCGCCGCGAGCGGTTGCGAACAGTTAAAATCCCAAAAGAACGAAGCCGGCGATAAAAAACCGCAAGAAACGCTGAAAGTTTCCGTCGTCGAGCCGACGACGCGCGTCATCGTCGATTACGAAGAGCTGAACGGGCGAACGGCGGCGGTCGAGTCGGTCGACGTTCGCGCGCAGGTTTCCGGCTACCTCCAAGAAATTTGCTTCAAACCGGGCCAAAACGTTAAAACGGGCGACGTTCTTTTCAAACTCGACCCCCAAGTTTACGAAGCCGTCGTCGCGCAACGCCAAGCGGACGTCGAACGGAGCGCGGCGGCCGTTAAAAGTCGCGAAGCCGAGATCGCCTCGCAAACCGCCGAACGCGACCAAGCGCTCCTCGACTGGAACCGTCAAAAAGAATTGAACGCCAAAAACGCGACCTCGAAGCAATCGCTCGAACTCGCCGAAACCGCCTACAACCGTTCGCAAGCCGGGCTCTCCGCCGCGCAAGCGGAACTCTCCGCGGCGCAAGCGGAACTCAACGCCGCGCAAGCGAACCTCGAACGCGCGCAAATCGACCTCGATTACGCGACGATTAAATCGCCGATCGACGGCGTCGTCAGCCGCGAACAAATCACCGTCGGAAACCTCGTCGAAAGCGGCTCCACTCTCTTGACAAGCGTCGTCGCGGTCGACCCGCTTTACGTCTTCTTCGACGTCGACGAACGAACGCTCGGGCCGTTCCGCCTCAACGTCTTGCCGCGTCTCGAAGCGCAAGGCGCCTTCTCCGTCAAATTTGCGATCGGCGACGAACCGTTCGACCGCGAAGCGCAAGTCGACTTCAACGAACCGCGCCTCAACGAAACGACCGGAACGCTCGAGTTCCGCTCCGTCGCCGATAACAAACCGAACGCCAACGGAACGCGCAACCTCCTGCCGGGCGTCCGTCTCCGCGTCCTCTTCCCGACGAGCCTCCCTTACGAAGCGACGATTATCCCGGAAGAAGCGATCCTCACCGACCAAAACGTCAAGTACGTCTTTGCCGTCGACGCGAACAACAACGCCAAATACACGCCGATCAAACTCGGCGCGCTCCAAGACGACAATATGCGCGTCGTCCTCGCCGGGCTCGAACCGGGCGCCCGCGTTATTACCGACCAACTCCTCAAAGTCCGCGACGGCGAACCGGTCGAAGCGACCGTCGTCGAAAACCGCTCGACGACGATGGTCATCCGCGAAGACGGAACGTTCTACCCGAACGACGGCGGCGAGCCCTACCAAGACGAACTCGCGACGTCCGTATTTATCGGCGAAGGCAAAGAAGCGCCCGCCGAAACGTCGGAAACCGCCCCGGTCGAAAACGCCGCCCCGCAAAGCGCGTCCGAAACGCCGAATCCGCAAAACTAACGCGGTTTCCGTTTCGGTTTTCCTTCCTTATTCCTCCAAGACGAACGCCCTTTTCGCAACCGGCGCTTCGTCGCAACATAAAGGAACACTACGTTGGCGCGCTTTTTTACCGACCGACCAATTTTCGCGAGCGTTCTGTCGATCTTACTCGTTTTGATCGGCTCCATCGCTTATTTTTCCCTCCCGGTGGCGCAGTACCCGAACGTCGCGCCGCCGATGATTTACGTTAGCGCGAACTACTCCGGCGCGAACGCCAAAGCCGTCGCCGAGTCCGTCGCGACGCAAATCGAAGACCAAGTCAACGGCGTCGAAGGAATGCTCTATATGGAGTCGACCAGCTCCAACGACGGGCGAATGGGTCTCGCCGTCGCCTTCGAACCGGGAACCGACCTCGACGACGCGCTCGTCCTCGTTCAAAACCGCGTTCAGTTGGCGACTTCGAAACTGCCCGAGCAAGTGAAGCGCGTCGGCGTTACCGTCCGCAAACGGTCGCCGTCGTTGTTGATGATGATCAACTTCGTTTCGCCCGGGAACAAATACGACCAAGTCTACCTCAGCAATTATGTTTCGCTCCGCGTCCGCGACGCGATTTCCCGCGTTTACGGCGTCGGCGACATCTCGATTTGGGGCGAAAAGGCGTACAGCCTCCGCGTTTGGCTCGACCCGGCGAAGATGCGCGCCCGCAGCTTGAACGCCGCCGACGTCGTCGCCGCGATTCAAGAGCAAAACCAACTCGTCGCGACCGGCTCCCTCGGCGAACCGCCGATGAACGAACCGATCGTCTTCCAACGCCCGTTCGACCTCGAAGGCCGCCTTTCCCCCGACGAAAACGGCAAAGCGTTCGAGGATATCGTCGTTCAAACGGACGAAACGGGCCGCGTTACCTTGCTAAAAGACGTCGCCCGCGTCGAGTTAAGCGCTCTTAACACCAACGTTACCAGCTCGTTCGACGGGCTCCCGACCGTTACTCTCTCGATCAACCAGCTTCCGGACGCGAACGCGGTCGAAACGTCCGAACGGGTGCGCGCTCGCTTGGCCGAACTTGCCAAAGAGTTCCCGGACGGTATCGACTACGTCGTCGCGTACGACACGACGCCGTTCGTTAAATCCTCCATCGAAGCGGTGCAACACACGTTGCTCGAAGCGATCGTTTTGGTCGGTTTGGTCGTCGTCTTGTTCCTGCAAAGTTGGCGCGCGGCGCTCATTCCGCTCTTGGCGGCGCCGATTTCGTTGATCGGGACGTTCATCGCGATGAGCGCGCT
>JAFSDX010000127.1 GCA_017436025.1 Thermoguttaceae bacterium | reverse complement strand
TCGCGAATCTCCGGGTCGGCGCCGGGCCCTTCGAAGACGCCGAACAAAATCGCCTTCAAATAAAGGGGCGTTCCCCCGACGAAAAGCGGAATCCGCCCGTTTCGTTCGCACTCGACGACGCCCTCGGCGGCCAACTTCAAATATTCCGCCAACGAAAATTCTTCGGACGGCTCGACGACGTCGATCATCCGATGCGGGACGCCGCCGCGCTCCTCGACCGTCGGTTTCGCGACGCCGACGTCCATCCGTCGATAAACCGCCATCGAGTCGAGCGAAAAAATCTCCGCGCCGATTTCCCGAGCGATTTCGACCGAAAGCGCCGTCTTCCCGCTCGCGGTCGCGCCGGTCAAAAAAAACGAATTCGCAAACGGCGACGGCGGAACGACGACGGTCGACGACATAAAACGTCCTTTCTTTTACCCCAAACTACTCGGCTTGCGCCAACGTTAAACTCGATCGCTTTTCGCCGTTTCCTCCAACTTACCCAAACAGCGACGCAAAATTTCGGCGAAAAAAAATCGCGAAAAATTCGGAAAATAACGGCTCTTTCGGAAGGAAAATCCCTCCGCGAGGCCGCCTACGCGCTTGTCGAAACCGGCGAAATATGTTAAAATAAAGTATTCGGCGTTCCAGCGCAAGGCCCCCGCTTCGCCGCGTCTCCTCGACGCGCCGCGAACGCTCGGTCGCTTCGCCCGTCGAACGCCTCGAAAGTTATTGTATGAAGAAAAGCTCGTCGTCCAAGAGCCCCGGCGCGCCGAAACGCCAAAAAACGTCAAAAAACGCTTCGACGCCCCGCCAAAGTCGGAAAACGTCGAAAAAACGCGACGATCCGTTCGCCGCGCCGCCGCACCCGCTCGGCTTTAACTTTTTGTCGGAAGAACGCCCGCTCCGCGCGTCCAAATTCGGCGCCATTTTGCCGACGATCGTCGCCAAGTACGGGTTCGGGCGAAAAATCGGCGTCGAACGCTTCCACAACGCTTGGAACGACGCCCTCGCGACCGTTTTCCGCGCCGAATCGCTCGACGCTTGGAACGATTGGGAAAGCTGGGAAAACGGCGAAAACTGGAGCGACGGCGGCGCCGGGTTCGCCCCGTCGTCCAAACTCGCGACCTACAAGCGACACGCGCGCCCGGTCGCTTTCCGCGGCGGAACGTTGAGCGTTTGCGTCGAATCGCGCCTCCTTTGCCAAGAGTTGAGCTTTTACTTGCCGCAAATTTTGCGCGAAATCCAAACGGCCCTGCCGGACGAAAACGTCGAACGCATCAAGCTCGTCGTCCGATAACGCGCCGTCGAACGAGCGCCGCCCCCAATATTCGAAAACGCGACCGCCTTCATCGCCTTCCCCTCGTCGGCGAATCGTCCCGTTCGCGCCCTTTTAATTTCCGCTCAAATCGTTAAAACGCCGTTTGTCGCCTTGTTCTTCGAGCGCGACGGCGGCCCATTCCTTGAAAAGCGCGTCCGAAACGCTTTCGAGCGACGAAAACGGTTTTCCGTCGTTCAAAAGCGACCGTCGGCGTCGCGACCGAAATCGATATGAACGAAACGCCTAAAAACGAATCGGGTTCCCAACCGGAACAAACGAACGCTCCTCTCGAAAACGCCGCGACGCCCGTCGACGGGTCGAACGGCGTCCCGACGCCGCTCGAAGCGCCGCGCGGCGCCGACTCCTACACGTCGAAGGATATGGAGCATCTGAGCGACCGCGAACACGTCCGCGTCCGTCCGTCGATGTACATCGGCGACGTCGGAACCCGCGGCCTCCACCACCTCGTTACGGAAGTCGTCGACAACTCGATCGACGAAGCGTTGGCCGGGTTCGCGACCGAAATCTCCGTCCTCGTCAACGTCGACGGCTCCGTTACGATCGAAGACAACGGGCGCGGCATCCCGGTCGACGAACACCCGGAGCTGAAAATCTCGACGCTCGAAGGCGTTATGACCGTCCTCAAATTCGGCGGCAAGTTCAGCAAGGGCGCCTACCAAACGTCCGGCGGTCTGCACGGCGTCGGCGTTACGGTCGTCAACTTCCTCTCCGAGTGGTGCGCCGTCGAGGTTTGCCGCGACGGTTACTCCTACTGCCAAGAATACGAGCGCGGTATTCCGACCGGCCCGGTCGAACGCGGCGCGAAATCGGACAAACACGGAACGAAAACGACGTTCAAACCGGACGCCGAAATCTTTACCGACGTCAAATTCGACTACAACGCCCTCTTCCGCCGCCTGCAAGACTTGGCGTTCCTGAATCGCGGCGTCAAGATCACGTTCGCCGACGCTCGCGACGGTCGCTCCGAAACGTTCGAATACGAAAACGGCCTCGTCGACTTCGTTCGCAACCTGAACCGCTCGACCGAACCGGCGCACCCGGAAGTGATTTACGTCGCCGACTCGACCGACGGCGTTCAAGTCGAGATCGCGTTCCAGTACACGGTCGAATACACCGAAAACGTCCGTTCTTACGTCAACAACATTCACACGATCGAAGGCGGGACGCACCTTTCCGGCTTCCGCGCCGCGTTGACGAGAGCGTTGAATACTTACGGCAAAAACGAAAACCTTTTCAAAAATCAAACGCCGACCGGCGAAGACTTCCGCGAAGGGCTCACCGCCGTCGTTTCGGTTCGCGTTCCGGAGCCGCGTTTCGAAGGGCAAACGAAAACGAAGCTCGGCAACGGCGAAGTCGAGGGAATCGTCAATACGATTCTCGGCGCCGCGCTCGCGAAGTTCTTGGAAGAGAACCCGGCGACCGCGAAAACGATCGTCAACAAAGGCGTCGTCGCCGCGGAAGCTCGCGAAAGCGCCCGCCGCGCTCGCGAAATGGTTCGCGTCCGCAAAAACGCGCTCAGTCACGGCGGGATGCCGGGCAAACTCCGCGACTGCACGAGCCGCGAAGTCGACAAATGCGAACTCTACCTCGTCGAAGGGAACTCCGCGGGCGGGAGCGCCGAAGGGGGCCGCATTCGCGAATATCAAGCGATTCTGCCGCTTCGCGGTAAAATCATCAACGCTTACAAGTCCCGCGACGAACGGGTTTTAGCGAACGAAGAAGTTCGCAGTATGATCGTCGCGTTCGGCGGCGGTTTCGGCAAGGAAATGGACCTCTCGAAGCGCCGATACGGCAAAGTCGTCATCATGACGGACGCCGACGTCGACGGTTCGCACATCCGCACGCTGCTGCTGACGTTCTTCTACCGTCAAATGTACGACCTCGTTAAAGCCGGGCACGTTTACGTCGCGCAGCCGCCGCTCTTCCGCGTCCGACGCAAGGGCGGCAAGGGAACGACGCGTTACGTCCAAACGGAAGAGGAGATGAAGAAGGAACTCCTCGACGCCGGGATTCAAAACGCCGCGCTCGACCCGAACGACGGTCGTCTGATCGAAAACGAAGCGATGGTCGCGCTCTGCCGGACGCTCAGCTCGTTGGAAGAATCGATCCAAGCGCTGGAACGGCGCGGCTTTAGCCTCCGTTCGTTGGCCGAGCTTCAAGACCCGGCGACGGCGCGCCTTCCGATGTACAACGTTCAATGGAAGGAGCAAACCCGCTGGTTCTTCGACCGCCGCGAACTGACCGAGTTCACGACGCAAATCGAACAGGAAACCGGCGCGTCGCTCGACGCGTTGACGGCCGCCTCCTCGATCTCCGCCGGGTTGAGCCAAGACCCGACGAAGGACGTCGACGAAAACTCCGGTCAAGCGACCGACGCCGTTTTGCGTATCGTCGAACTGCACGAAGTCCGTTCGTTGAACCGCCAACTCGCCGCGTTGCGCGACGCGGGTTTCGAAATCGACTCGCTCTACCCGATTCAGCGCACCGGCGTCGAAGGCGCGCGTTACAAGCTGATTCGCGGCGAATCGGAAATCGGCGTCGACGATCTCCGCTCGCTCCTGACCTCGATTCGCGAAGCCGGCGAAAAAGGTTGGCAAATCACGCGATTTAAAGGGTTGGGCGAAATGGACCCGGAAGAGTTGCGCGAAACGACGCTCGACCCGGCCAACCGCACCCTCGTTCAAGTAACGATGGAGGACGCCGAAGCCGCCGACGACTTGTTCCGCATCCTGATGGGGGATAAAGTCGAGCCGCGCCGCGAATTCATCGAAAAATTCGCGCTCGACGTCAAATACCTCGACGTTTGACGCGCCCCTTCGGCGCCGACGTTTCGGTTTCGTCGTTTCGTCCTTAATCCGATTTTCGCCGCCGTCGGAGCGTTTTCCTTTTCGTTTCGACGCGGCCCCGGTCGCGTTTTGCCGCCGTCGAGCCGTTTTTCGCGGTTCGACGACGGTTTTCGTTTATCCGCGTTCCCCCATTTTCCTATTTTTCCCAGTCGAGCGCCGTTATGTCGTTTTCCCAACCTTCCCAACCGTCGAACGCCGATGGACGCCGTCCCGAAAAAAACGCTCCGAAGAACGCTTCCGCCGCCTCGAACGGCAAAGCGAACAACCCCAACGGCAAGAAAAAAGCCGGTAAAAACGCGAAAGTTTCGCTCGGCGCCGACGGCAACCGACGCGGTTTAGCCGAAACGTTCGCGGCGGCGGGTCGCGACGCCCTCGAAGACGGCGATTTTGAGGAAGCGTTCGACGCGTTCCAACAGGCGCTCGGATACAATTCGCAACACGTCGCGGCGCGAATCGGGCTCGGCAAAATTTGGCTCGAGTTCGAAGAGTTCGAGCGGGCGTTCGAGGAAGCGAACCGCGTTCTCAAGCTCGACCCGAAACGCGCCGAAGCGTTCGAGTTGCGCGGTCATTCGAAACGCTTTTTGGGCGACTTCGAAGGCGCCGTCGACGATTATACGCAAGCGGTCGCGCTCGACCGCAAGGCGTTCGCGGCGTTTTACGGTCGGGCGATCGCGGCGGATATGCTCGGGCGTCCGGAAGCGGCGCTCGACGATTTCCGCGCTTGTCTCGCGCTCGCGCCGGAGTTCGTCCCGGCCTATTACGACCGCGGCGTCCTTTACGCGAGCGAAAACCGATTCGCCGACGCGTTGGCCGATTACTCGAAAGCGCTCGAACTCGACCCGGAGTTCGCGCACTGCTTCGTCGCTCGCGGTTCGACGTTCGCGGAACTCGGCGAAACCGACAAAGCGCTCGCCGATTTCGACGAAGCGCTCCGCCTCGACCCGGAAAACGCCGACGCCTATTATTACCGTTCGCTCGTTCGACGCGAACTCGGCGATAAAGCCGCCGCCGACCGCGACCGACGAACCGCGCTCGAACTCGGTTTCGACGAAGAAAACGACGTTTGACGTCCGACCGCGCGTTTTTGTCCGAAAACGTTGTTAATTAAGCGTTTACTCAACAATTTCAAATAAATTCCTCAACCAAGCGCTACACGCTGTTGTCGATATATATTAATAAGCGCGCAATCGCCGCCGACCGACAAAGGAACCGAACGATGAAGATAATGGCGCCCGCGGGCGATTTCGACCGGCTCGTCGCCGCCGTCAAGGCCGGCGCGGACGAAGCATATATGGGCGTCGCGGGATTCGGCGCCCGACGTTTCGCGAAAAACTTTTCGGTCGAGGAGTACGCCGACGCGATCGACTTCGCGCACCGCTCGAACGTCTCCGTTCACCTGACGTTCAACACCGTTCTTTCCGACGCGGAACTTGATCTCTTCGAACCGGACTTGCGCCGCCTTTACGAAGCGGGGCTCGACGAAGTCATCGTTCAAGATTTCGGCGCCGTCGCCTTTTTGCGCGATCGTTTCCCCGACCTTCCGCTTTGCGCGTCGACGCAATTTTCCCCCGGAACCGCCGCCGAGTTGAATTGGCTCGCCGCGCAAGGGTTCGGGCGCGCCGTTCTCGCTCGCGAACTTTCGCTCGACGAAATCCGCTCGATTCGTTCGCAAACGTCGATCGAGTTGGAGGTTTTCGCGTCCGGCGCCCTTTGCCTCGGCTGTTCCGGCAAGTGTTATCTGTCGAGTTTCATCGGCGGACGGAGCGGGAACCGCGGAATGTGCGCCCAGCCTTGCCGCCAATATTATCGAATGGAAACGCTTGCCGCCGACGCGCCGGAACTCGCCCTCGCGACGTCCGACCGCCGTTTCCGCCGCCTTCGACGCGACGAACTCCCCGCCGACGCCGCCAATTCCGTTTCCGTCAAGCGCCCCCAACCGCGTTCCGCCGACGCCCGCGACTTCGCCTCGAACGCCGAATACGGTTACTTCCTGTCGCTTAAAGACCAACTGCAGGGCCGAGCGGAAATCGCCGAACTGCTCGAAATCGGCGTCGACTCGATCAAGATCGAAGGCCGAATGAAGTCGCCGGTTTACGTCTATACGACCGTCCGCTATTACCGCGACTTGCTCGACTCGCTGACCGGCGTTTCCGCGTCGACCGCCGAGAAGCGTCTTTCGCTCAAAAAGTCGACCGCCGACGCCGACGCGCCGACGCAAGGCGACCTCGCCGACGCCGACGTCGAAACGGCCCGCCGCCGCGAAATCGCCGGAATTTTCAACCGCGGATACGACTTCGGCTATTTCCGCGAACACGACCCGGAGATCATTAATGAATTTTTCTCGTCGAACTTCGGCGTCGAAATCGGGCGCGTCCGCCGCGACGCGGTTCGGCTCTCGGCCCCGCTCGTCAACGGCGACGGCGTCGTTTTTCTCGACGCGACCGCGCGCAAGCTCGACGGTCTCAACGTCGGCGGAATCCGGCTCGTCGACCCGACGAACTCGCGGCGAACCAAACTCGTCGAGCGCGCGGAACCGGGCGACCTCGTTCGTTTCGACGTCCCGATTCCGCCGGAAGCGACCGTTCTTTACCGCACTTTCGATCATCGGTTGAACAAAACGGTCGAAAACGCGCTCAAACAGATCCGCCGTCGCGAACCGATTTCCGCCCGTTTGACCGCCCGCGTCGACCGTCCGCTCGAACTGACGCTCAAAACCGCCCGCGCCGTCGCGACCGTTCGTTCGGAACAGGCGCTCGAACGTTCGCAAAAGCGCCCGGCGGACGAAGCGACGCTCCGAGACGGCCTCGACCGCTTCGGCGAAACGCCGTTTTACCTCGACGACGCGGAAATCCGTTTCGACGCCGACGTTTTCGTTCCGAAATCGCTTTTGAACGGCTTGCGTCAAGAGGCGGTCGAAGCGCTCGAGCGGAAAATCGTCGAGTCTTATCGCCGCGTTTGCAAGGAACCGGTCGCCGAAATTCGCCGAACCGCCCAGGTTTCCCCGGCGGTCGAAAACGCCCCGCTTGCCGGCGACGCCTTAATCCCCTATTTTACCGCCGTCGTCCGCAACCGCGCTCAATTCGACGTTTGCCGCCGCTTCGGAATCGACCGCGTTCACTTCGAAACGCAGCCGGTTCAGTTCGAAAATCGCCCGCGTTATCAAGAGGCGTTCCAACGGGACGCCGACGTCGCGCCGCTGGCCGGTTCGCTCGCCGCCGCCGTTCGTTTCGAGCGTTCGCAAGCGGACGCGGAAGCGCCAACGCGTCGACCGTTCGCGCTCGATTGGACGTTCAACGTCGGGAACGCCCGCGCCGTCCGTTATTTAGCCGACCGTTTCGCAAGCGCCGACCTTCTTTACCTCTCGCCGGAAATTTCCGACCGCGCCGTCGACGCGATTTTCGCCGACCTCGCCGCCGACGATTACCTCGCGAAGCGCCGTTTAACGCTCGGACTCCCGGTTTTCGGTCGTCTTTTGGCGATGTTCACCCAAAAAACGCTCTTCGACGCGCCGTTTGTTCGGCTGACGAACGCCGACGAGCGCCGTTTCCTCGTCGAAAAGAACGCGAACCGCCTCCCGCCGACCGGCGACGCCGCCGTCGACGCGCGCCCGCTCTCCGGAAGCGCCGTTTACCTCGCCGACCCGGTCGACCTCCTCGACGCGATCCCGGCGATTCTGCGCTCCGGAATCGGCGCCGTCCGTTTCGACTTCACCAACGAAACGCCCGCCGAAGTCGAACGCGTTTTGCGCCGCGCGCTCGCGCCGACGCCGCCGTCGAGCCGCGATTACTCCGTTTTCTCTTACGGGTACTCGCGCAACGGCGTTTTTTAAGCGTCCGCGCCCGACGGAATTTAACCGACGCAAGGTTGCGACGCTCGCGCAACGCCGGTTTTTAAGCGTCCGCGCCCGACGCCGATTTAACCGACGCAAGGTTGCGACGCTCGCGCAACGGCGTTTTTTAAGCGTCCGCGCCGTCGACAAAACCGCCTAATTTGCGCGTCTTACCTAAAGCGCCGCCGTCGAGCCTAAAGTCAACGACGGCGCGCGTTTTTTCTCGCCCTTTTCTTTCTCTTCTCCAATTATTCGCTACGTTTAACGCGGCGGCGGTCTTTTTTTCATTATTTTACCGCAAAACCGTCCCTACATCTTGACCATTTTTTTTTTTGATATTATACGCGTATTCGATACTATCGGCGCTTGCGCCGTCGCGAATTTTTTCCAGCGTTATTTTCGTCTATTCGTCGTTTTTTGCGTTATTTACCAATCAAACGACGCCTTTTTTACACGTTTCAACAAAGCGCGCCGATTTCCCAAGAAATTCGCGCCGCCTCATAGAAAGGTGGAACCTAGCGCTATGCTCGACCCTTTTTCCGCTATAATATTATCCGCCCCCATATTAGCTAAGTGCATTGCCAAAGGCATACAAAATATGGGCGCCAGTAGTTATTCGTCATCGTCGTCAAGCACGCCGCCGAAGCCGGAGCCGACGCCAAAGCCGGAGCCGACGCCTCCGCCGCCGATCGAGCGCTCCACTAGCCATTTGACGCCGCCCAATCGCTCCACTAGCCATTTGACGCCGGACGCGTCCAATACGTCGTCGAATCAACCGGAGCAGGCCAATCGCAGTCTCGCGACCAACGAGAAGGACTTAGAAGAATACGCTAAACTCTTGCGTTAGAAGCGGAAGACGTTCGCGGCGGTTCGCGCCGTCGCGAAATTTTTCCAACGTTGTTTTTGTCCGTTCGCCGTTTGTTAAAAGACCTACCGGCGCAAAGGACGCCTTACTGGCACGTTGTAACAAAGCGCGCCGATTTCCAAGGAAATTCGCGCCGTCGTTTAGAAAGCCGAAATCATTGTATGTTCGAACATCTCATTATCCTCCCCGAGTTCTTTCCAAAGCGGCTTATAGACGCAAGTCTCGACAATAGTAGTCGACCGACGTCGGCTAATTACTCGACGAGTTCGCCGTCGCCCGTTTCCGACGCCTCGACAAGTCAACCGACACAGGCCGAGCGCAGTCACGCAGCCAACGAGGAGGACTTAGAAAAATACGCTAAACTATTGCGTTAGAAGCGAAAGCATCCGTATCAACTTTTAGGAAAATTTGGAAAGGTTAAAAATGTTTTTCAATCCGCTCAGTCCGTTCAGTCCGCTCAACCCGTTCAGTCCCGTTAACATCGCGAAAGACGTCGGACACCTCGGCATTGCGGTTGCTGGGTTGATTCTCAATGGGCTTGTAGGAAGCGAACCACGCAACGACGGCGCGGAACCCGCGCCGACGCCGCCCGATTACTCCTCCACTAGCCGTTTGCCGCCGCCCAATCGCTCCACTAGCCATTTGACGCCGGACGCGTCCAACACGTCGTCGAATCAACCGGAGCAGGCCAATCGCAGTCTCGCGACCAACGAGAAGGACTTAGAAGAATACGCTAAACTCTTACGTTAGAAGCGGAAGACGTTCGCGGCGGTTCGCGCCGTCGCGAAATTTTTCCAGCGTTGTTTTCGTCCGTTCGCCGTTTTTAAAAGCCTTACCGGCGCAAAGGACGCCTTACTTGCACGTTTCAACAAGGCGCGCCGATTTCCAAGGAAATTCGCGCCGTCGGTTCGTAAAATCGGGAAATAATATGTCGGAAAGTCGGAATATGGATCCGTTTAGCGCAATGGGTTTGTTTAAATGCGTAAGCGCGGTGATCGACGGGGGGTTCAAAATAGCAAACCCCTTCGTTACTCAAACCCTACGGAAGATTCCTTTCTTTAAGGATATAAAGACTAAGGAAGAGATCGACGCCGAAAACGCGGACAGATTAGAAAAAATACGTCGCGAACACGCCATAGAGTTAGAGCAACTTCGGAATGAGAACACGAAAGAAATAGAACGCCTGCGTTTCCAGTTTAAAATTGAAGAACGCGAAGCAAGCTTTCGGAACGAGCTTCTTAAGATGAGCGAGCAGGCCAAGCTCACTTTCAATCAAAAGGAATACGAATCTTTACAAAAGACGTTTCCTTTAAAGGTAACGACGGATAACTTTAGTAAAAAACTCCTCGACCGTATGGAACGTTGCCAAAAGGCCCAACGTATTCCCGCGCCGAATTTGTTTCTGATGTTGCCGGAAGCAAATCAACGTTTTCTATTTTTTGACACGTTAGAATTTTCCCAGTTTACGACGGGGCTTCGTATGTTAACTTCGGCGGGCGTTTATTCCAATCAGGGCCCGACGCCTTGTTTTAACAACATCGGCGCTTGGAGTCAGTCGTACACATTTCAAGATTTCGACAGCGTGCAATCGCTTTGGGAAGTTAGCTCGTTTTACCCGACGATTATTATTCAACCGTGTTATTCGGCGACTTGCCAAAAAGTACAATTAAACGTCTATTATTGGGACGTTAACTCCCAAGAGAAGCAAGAGTCGCCGAATCATTGCGTTTTTGGAGAAATGTCGATCGCCGACCTGAGACTGCAATTAGTCGAAAGCGACGAATACCAAAAGAAACTGGCCGCTATTCCCGACGGCAACGAGTCGAAAAAAAACGAATTGACGTCGCACACCATAACGAACGGCGTGTTTTTGTTTTATCGGTTAATGACGGCGATGGCCGCCGCGCAGTTTATCGATCTGTACTACTTTCGCGCCAATTATACGTTTCCGCAGTTTTTAGACGCGATACAAGAATCGTTCCCCGAAGCGGACGCGCGCGACTTTTTGTTTTTCAAAACGCAAATACAAGCCCTTTTATTAACCGTCTTGAACGAATTGAAATTCCGTAAGGAAGTCGTAAGCTTTGAGAAAGCGCTCGAACAAATCAATTCCTGCGGCTTTTTCTACCAAGGCGAAGAAAGACTGCGTTTGTGGATAAACAATGTTTTGGAAAAACTCGGGGAAGTAAAAACGGCGAAAACTATCGCCAATCGTCCCATTTATATTCCTTAATTAAAAAGTCGCCTTATTTTAAGCCGCGCCGACGCGCCAACTTGCGTTGCAAGAAAGTTAACGCGTCGCGTTTCGAAAACTAAAGAAAATTTGCCGTAAAAACGGCAAGGAAGATATTACTATGAACAATTATCGTTTTGTCGTCGCGATCGATTACGGAACCTCGGCGTCCGGTTACGCTTGGGCGATCGCCAATTCTACCGGCGGCGACGACGGCAAACTTCGAAATTTAAGCAATATTAATTTTAGCGCCGGATCGTCCGACTCCGGCGGCAAAGATTCGTCGGATCTGGTTACCGACTCCGAGGGACGACTCCTTCCTTGGAAGGAACTCTACTCTAATGAACAAAGACTAAGGAATCGTATCGGCTCCGAAACGCTTGCGCTCAATCTCAAAGAGAACGACTTGTTTCAGCACAAGCGCGTTAAGATGGACTTATACGACCCCGATTCGAATAGACGAGAAGAGCGCAACGTTATAGGAAACGTCGACAATCCCGAGGAAATCTATCGAGAAATTAGCAACGTAAAGTTTTATACCCTCGATTTAATCGCCGTAGCGCTCCGCGAATTATCGGAACGAGCGTTGGAAGAGATAAGGCTAGCAGTAGGCGAAGAATGTCCGCCTCCTCGCTGGGAAATACAATGGATAATTACGCTTCCCGCCAACGCAAAGCAAGCTCAAAAAGACGCGATGCGCGAAGCGGCGCGCCGCGCCGGAATAATCGACGATAGAGACGCCGCCAATCTCATACTCGCGTGCGAGCCCGAAGCGGCGACCGCTAGCATTTACGCCAACGACAGTGTCAGATTGCGCTATGAAAAAATTTTCCAAAAAGAATGTATTATTTTCCTCGTCGACGCCGGCGGCGGCACGGTCGACGTTTCCGCTTATTTATGCGATTTGAACAAAAAAACATTAAAAGAAGCGGGAAACAGTCAGGCAAGCAACGCGGGATCGACCTATGTCGACCAAGCAATCTTCGCTTATATCCTAGAGGAATACTTTTTATCCGCCGGCCCTGATTTTTGGTTCGATTTTCAAGGCGAAGCCCCGGAAGATTATCAAAGATTCCGTAAAGAGGTTACCAAGGCTAAAGAAGGTTATCAGAGGGGAAAAGCCTCCATACTAAACGTGGGAGGCGGCGACCTCTTAACGCGTTATTGCGACGAACGCGAACCCAAGATTCCTTACAATCGAGAAAAGTTCGGCAAATATAACGATATTTGCCTGCCAAGCGAGACGTTTGAAAACTTTATCAAAGAACAATTTAATAAAGCAAGCGACGCGATTAAAGACGTGGCGAAACAAGTCGTCGACAACCATCCGAACGTTCCTATTTGTTATACGATGGTCGGCGGTTTAAGTTGTTCGGAAGTTTATCGCAAATTGGTTGAAGAGTATTTCGAGCAATTGGTCGCCGAGTTATCGTTAGAGCCGGAGAAGGTGCGTCGCCTCGATTTAAACGACAACAACAATTTACGAAAACGCGCCGTTTTAAACGGCGCCGTGCTTTTTGGCGACGATCCGACAATGTTCCTTCGTTGTTTCTGCAAACACACGTTTGGCACGGAAGACCTCGTCCCCTACGACCTTAAACTCCACGCGGGCAGAAAAACACGCCGATACAACGACCAACTATATTTGGACGACCTCGGTTTTACGCCTTTTGTTAAAAAAGGGGATAAACCCATAGACGGAAATATTTTTCATATGCAGCGGTGGCAAGTTTGCCCCTCGAAAAAACTCTATCCCGGCGAAACCGTTAACGTCGAAATCCCCCTCTGGGAGATTCTTGACACTGAAATACCCGTATTTTTAAAAGATACGGAAAAGAAAAAACTCGTCGAGACCTATGAGTTTAAGATAACTTGCGATAAGAAGGGAGAAGCGTGTTACCTCCTAGCTTTTACCGCCGACAACACGGAAATGAGAATCAAGGCGATAGATTGCTCGAACGGCGCGGTCGTCCTTGACAAACCGGCGCGCTATTCTTCCAAGATATGGAAGTACGGAGTATAGAAAGGAAAAAAAACGATGCAATACAAACTTAGCCCAATTCAAAACGACGAACAAGCGGAAAAAGATTATGAACTCGCCGAACAAGGCGTTTCGAAGTTGAAAACATACTTATTCGCTTTTCCGCGCGCAATCTTGAACCTGCCCGGCCATTATCGTAAGCTCAAACAAACCGTTAAAGACTTAGAGGAACGTTACGACAGCCTTGTTTCCGACTACGACGCTCAATCTCGGGAGTTACAACGTTTAGAAGACGAGCGACGACAGCTTAACGAGCAAGTCGATCGATTACAAGACGAAATAAAAGAGCGCGACCGAAAAATCCAAACGCAAAATCAAACAATCACCCAAAAGGACCTACAAATCCAAACACTCAAGGGCCCTAGTTACACAATCGTCGGCGGCGATTCTAAAACGACGTACGCGCAATGGATCGACAAGTATCGCGATCTTTACCGCGATTACCGCAGCGGCGTGTTGGAGGTCGTCGATCCGGCGCGTTTCGACGAAGTTTACCAAGAGATTGCGACAATCTTAGAAAAAGGGTTGAAAGATAAATTATCGGAAGACGACCTAACCGCCGCCCAAACTCAATTCGCCGATTATTTAAAAGACGACGCCGACCTCCCGGACGACGCCCGCGCCAACTTGCAACGATTTGTCGAGAAATTATTTGAAGCGGCAAACTCCGCGGAAGCGTCGTATAAAGAAAGCTTTATCCTTTGTAATTTGTCCGGAACTCAATTCGACTTTAATTACGCGCGAATCCCGGAGCGCCCAATGGCGGATTCAAAAGGCGATAAAGGGAAAAAAATTGTTCGCTGTCATTTGCCGGCGGTATTTTTCTACTTCAAGAACGAACAAGCGTCCGTTTGCGCGCCCGCGTTGGTGGAGCTTGAAGAGAACAACAACGACGACGGCCTCGGTTCTCGTTAACGTCGCCCAAAGCATTTCGTCAACGGCGACGCGTCCCGCGCTTGCGCCGGTAAAACGCCCGATATTTCGAGTAAACGGGAAAACGAACGACGCCGTTAAAAGATTGAACGCGACGCTTAAGCGTTTTTCGTCGCGACGCGCCTTCCCTCAACGACTAACTTTTAGGAGAAAACTTACGATGTTCGACGATTTTGACTTCGACGACGCCAACGCTTCGGAATCGCTCGATAACAACCCCTACGAATCGGAAGCGAACGATTACAACTACGACTCCAACGCCGATTCGATCGGCTCGCATCTTTACGACGACGCTTCGGAAGAGTCGCAAGACGGAATCCTCGGCGACTCCGGCGATTCCGCGCTTTTCTCCGCCTTCGACGTCGCGCCGTCGGAAGAATTCGACTCGACGGTCGCGGAAGAAACCGCTTCGACCGCCTCCTCCGACCGCGGTTCCCAGAAGGTAAGGTTCGGAAGTATCTACGGTTGCCCTTGCGATATATGCGGTTGCGATCAGTTTCTTTTCGACGTTAGCGGCGATCTCTGCAAGAATTGCGGGCACCACAAAAAACACCACTAAAAGAACGCGGAGTTCGGCGTGTTGCGCAACCGCCGTCGTCGAGTCGCGACTACTCCGTTTTCTCTTACGGGCGCTCTCGCGACGGCGTTTTTTGACCGCGTTGCGCCGTCGACGAAACCGCCTAATTTGCGCGTCTTACCTAAAGCGCCGCCGCCGAGCCTAAAGTCAACGACGGCGGCGCTTTTTTCTTCGCAAATTCGCCAAAAAAAATCAAAAAAGCGGCTTTTTCCTTGAAAATTCGCTCAAGTTTTGATATACTCGAGTTAGGGAAGTCGTCGAAACGGCGCCGTTATCGTCGCGCCGACGTTCGCCGTTTTTTCCCGCCTTTTCATTTTACCAGAACGACGCAAATCGCCTATTTTGCGCCGTTTTCCCAGTTCCTTAAAATACGACCGTCCGCGACGTTCGTCGGCGCTCCGCAACCGCTCGACCGCCGCGAAACGCCCGTCCAACCCTCCGGAGACCCAGCCGATGGCGAAGCGAGCCGCTAAAAAATTCCCGAAACTTCACAACGCGACTTGGCCCGGCGTCGTCGGCAAAGGCTGCGGCGACGGCGAACCTTGCGTCGACCTCAAAACGATGCTCGACCT
>JAFSDX010000013.1 GCA_017436025.1 Thermoguttaceae bacterium | reverse complement strand
GAAACCAACGCTCGTCGACGCGCCGCCAACGGTCGACGGTTGGCGACGCCTTGAAGCGGAGTTCGCGCCGTCGACGCTTCGCGACGAAATCGCGCTAACTCGTTTACAACTCGAATATTACGACGCGCCGGAAGGAGCGGCGTCGGACGCCGCGCTTGAAGCGTTAGTCGGTTGGTTCAAAACGCGCCCGGAACCGCAACGCGCCGCTTGGCTCTTTTCGTTAAGACGGCGAGCGCTTTATTTTTTCAAAAATCCGCTCGAAGTAAAACGCGCAACCCTTTATAAAGAGCTAACTTCCACTTCCAAAAACGCCGACGACTCTACCGGCGACGCTAAGTAATAATCTTTCGCCGTCGATGTTCAACGTCGACTCGGAACGAAAAAATGAAAACGAGACGAACGCCGAATGGGGGGGAACGTCGGGAAAAGCGGGGCAAGGGCGATCGAGAAAAAAAGCGGAAACGACCGAGAACGTCGCTTCCGTTTTTTCGTTTCTTGTTCCGCGCTCGCCGACTTAACGCGTTAAGCGCTTGAACGTCGGCGGGTTAGGAACGTCTTAAAGGGTCGACGGCTCTCGCCGTCGCTTCGTTCGCGTTAGGCGGCGAAGAAGATGATGAGAAGTTGCGCCGTCATAATGCGCAGAAACATCGTCAACGGGTAAACCGTCGAGTAACCGATCGACGGGCGGTCGTTGCCGACGGCGTTCGACGAGTACGCCAGCGCCGGCGGGTCCGTCATCGAGCCGGACATAACGCCCATCAGCGTGAAGTAGTCGACTTTAAAGACTTTATACGCCAACGGGCCGACGATCATCAACGGCAACACGGTGATAATGACGCCGAGACCGACCCAAACCAAACCGCCGTTCATGATCGAGTCGACGAACGTTTCGCCCGCTTTCAAACCGACGCACGCCAGGAACATACAGATGCCGAACTCGCGCATCAGAGCGTTCGCGCTCGGAGAAATGCGGGTCGGGAAGCCGATCTTTTCGCCGAACGCGCCCATCAGGATCGCGACGACCAACGGGCCGCCCGCCAAACCGAGCTTGAGCGGAACCGAAAGACCCGGAACGTAAATCGGGAAACTGCCGAGAATCATCCCCAAGCAGATACCGACGAAAATTTCGATGACCGGCGGGTGATGCCCGGCTTCCTTCTTCGCGCCGTCCGTTTTCGCGTCCGCCTTCGCCGCCGCTTGTTCGGCGCGGAGTTTTTCGTTTTCTTTGTCGATATTGACGCCGAAAATGACGCGAACCGCGATGATCGAGAAGATGATCCCGATGACGCCGAGCGGATACGCCGTCGCGTAAGCCGTCGCGAGGAGGCTGCCGTCGCCGCCGAGTTCGCCGTAAACCGTCGTCGCCGCGCCGAGCCCCGGGGTGTTTGTCACCGCGCCGGAGAGAATCCCGACGACCGTGCCGATGTTAATGCCGGTAACGAGGTGAATAACCGCCGCCGTCGCGACGCCGCCGAAAACGATGCAGACCGCGAGGAAGTTCAGTTTCAAGCCGCCCTTAGCGAACGCCGAGAAGAAGTTCGGGCCCGCCGCCAAACCGACCGCGTACACGAAGAGAATCAAACCGAACTCTTGGACGAAGTAAAGAACGTCCGGGTCGAAGAAGTGTTTCACGCTCTTCGGAGCGGCGTCGCCGTGATACGCTTCCACATACGCTTGGCGATCTTTCGCTTTGCTCGTGCGGTCGAAGCGAACGGTGAGCGTTTTCGCTTTGGCTTTTTCTTCTTGCGTTTCGGCGGTCGCTTCCGCGTTTTCGGCGGTTTGAGCGTCGGCGGCGACCGTTTCCGTCGCGGCTTCCGTTTCGGCGACCGTCGCGTTTTCGGCGGGCGCGGCGGCGGTTTCCGCTTGCGCGGCGACCGGGAGTTCGACTTTAAACTCTTCGTACAGCTTGTCTTGATACTTCATGCCGAAGTGGCTGACCGCGATCCCGACGAGCAAAACGAACGTCGCGCCGAGCGAAACGCCGCAAATCTTGAAGCGACCGAGCCACATCCCGACCGCGATAACGAAAGCCAGAACCGCCATCATGTGCGCGAAACTGCTTCCGATCAAAACTTCAATTAACCAATCCATTTTTGTCTTTTCTTAAAACGTTTAGCGACAAAGGTTTACATTGTTTTGAGACGACGCGTAAAAAAACGCTCCGAGCGAACGCGCTTCTTGCGAGCGGCCGCGCCGGAGCGTCGCGTTCCTCAACGACGCGTCAAATTTTGAAGCGTCGTCGTTCGTTAAAACGTCGAAAGTCGCCGCCAAAGTCCGACGCGACGTTCAAAAACGCGGCGCGGTCGACGGCGACTTTAACGGTTCAACGCTTAGTCTTTGATCTTCGCGAGGAGGAATTCGCGGTTCAAGCGGGCGATGTGCGCGATCGAGATGCCTTTCGGGCATTCGGCTTCGCAGGCTTGCGTGTTCGTGCAGGAACCGAAACCGAGTTCGTCCATCTTCGCGACCATCGCTTTCGCGCGGCGGGCGCCTTCGACTTTCCCTTGCGGGAGCTTCGCGAGGGCGGAAACGCGGGCGGCGACGAAGAGCATCGCGGAGCCGTTTTTGCACGTCGCGACGCAGGCGCCGCAACCGATGCACGCCGACGCGTCCATCGATTCGTCCGCGTCGATCTTGCTGATCGGCAGGTTGTTCGCGTCCGGAACGATACCGTTGCAGGAGACGAAACCGCCGGCTTGAAGGATTTGGTCGAACGCGTTGCGGTTGACGACCAAGTCTTTAACGACCGGGAAACCGACCGAGCGCCACGGTTCGATCGTGATCGTGTCGCCGTCCTTGAACTTGCGCATATGGAGTTGGCAAGTGGTGATTCCGTCGTCCGGGCCGTGCGCGTGTCCGTTGATGTAAAGCGAACACATACCGCAGATGCCTTCGCGGCAGTCGTGGTCGAACGCGACCGGCTCTTTGCCTTCGCGGATGAGTTGGTCGTTCAAAATGTCCAACATTTCGAGGAAGGAGGCGTCCGGCGAAATGTTGTCGACGCGGTAGGTTTCGAAACGCCCCTTGGCTTTCGCGTTCTTTTGACGCCAAATTTGCAGTTTGAATTTCATTGCTACGTCTTTATGTTAGGCAACGGGAAACGGAGAGCGAAGCGCGAACGCCCGCTCGCCGCCCCTAATTGATTGTTTGTTAGTCTTTGTAGTTGCGCGTCGCAAGTTTGACGGTTTCGTAAACCAACGGTTCTTCGTGGCGAACCGGGTCTTGCTTTTCGCCTTTGTATTCCCAAGCGGCGACGTGCATAAAGTTTTCGTCGTCGCGTTTGGTTTCGCCGCCTTCAGATTGGCTTTCTTCGCGGAAGTGACCGCCGCAGGATTCTTTGCGGTTGAGCGCGTCGAGCGCGATCAGCTTGCCGACTTCCATAAAGTCGATGAGGCGGAGGGCTTTTTCGAGTTCTTGGTTGAACTCTTCGTTCGTGCCCGGGACGAGGACGTCGTTCCAGAATTCCTTGCGAAGCGCTTCGATTTCTTGGAGGGCTTCTTTCAAACCGGCTTCGTTGCGCGCCATCCCGACTTTGTTCCACATGATCTTGTAGAGTTTCTTGTGGAGCGCGTCGACCGGTTGCTTACCCTTGATTTTGAAGAGCTTGGCGATCTTTTCTTTGACGGCTTTTTCGGCGGCGACGAATTCCGGCGCGTTGACGTCGGTTTTCGGCGTTTGAATTTCCTTCGAGAGGTATTGGCCGATCGTGTACGGCAGGACGTAGTAACCGTCGGCGAGACCTTGCATCAAGGCCGAGGCGCCCAAGCGGTTGCCGCCGTGGTCGCTGAAGTTCGCTTCGCCGATCGCGTACAGACCCGGGATCGTCGTCATGAGTTCGTAGTCGACCCAAATACCGCCCATCGTGTAGTGGATGGCCGGGTAGATTTGCATCGGTTCTTCATACGGGTTGACGTCGGTAATCTTTTCGTACATTTGGAAAAGGTTGCCGTAACGTTCTTCGATGACTTTTTTGCCGAGGCGTTCGATGGCGGTCGAGAAGTCGAGGAAGACGGCGAGACCGGTTTCGTTGACGCCGAAGCCCGCGTCGCAACGTTCTTTAGCGGCGCGCGAGGCGACGTCGCGAGGAACGAGGTTTCCGAACGCCGGGTAGCGACGTTCGAGGTAGTAGTCGCGGTCTTGTTCGGCGATTTGCGACGGTTTGATTTGCTTTTTGCGGAGTTTTTCGACGTCTTCGAGCTTTTTCGGAACCCAAATGCGCCCGTCGTTGCGGAGCGATTCGGACATCAGGGTCAGCTTCGATTGTTGGTCGCCGTGAACCGGGATGCACGTCGGGTGAATTTGGACGTAGCACGGGTTGGCGAAGAACGCGCCCTTCTTGTAGCATTGAATCGCGGCGGAAACGTTGCTGTTCATCGCGTTCGTGGACAGGAAGTAAGCGTTGCCGTAACCGCCGGTCGCGAGGACGACCGCGTGGGCGCCGTGGCGTTCGATTTCGCCGGTTTCGAGGTTGCGGACGATGATCCCCTTCGCTTTGCCGTCGATGACGACGAGGTCGAGCATTTCGCGACGGTTGTACGACTTCACCGTGCCGGCCGCGATTTGGCGGTTCAGCGAGGCGTAGGCGCCGAGGAGGAGTTGTTGCCCGGTTTGGCCGCGAGCGTAGAAAGTACGGGAGACTTGCGCGCCGCCGAAGGAGCGGTTGTCGAGGAGCCCGCCGTAGTCGCGAGCGAACGGAACGCCTTGCGCGACGCATTTGTCGATGATCGCGGAGCTGACTTCGGCCAAGCGGTAAACGTTGGCTTCGCGAGCGCGGAAGTCGCCGCCCTTGATCGTGTCGTAGAACAAACGATAGACGGAGTCGTTGTCGTTTTGGTAGTTCTTCGCGGCGTTGATACCGCCTTGCGCGGCGATGGAGTGAGCGCGGCGCGGGCTGTCGGAGATGCAGAACACCTTGACGTTGAAGCCCAATTCGCCGAGCGTCGCGGCGGCGGAAGCTCCGCCGAGGCCGGTGCCGACGACGATGATTTCCAATTTGCGTTTGTTCGCCGGGCT
>JAFSDX010000126.1 GCA_017436025.1 Thermoguttaceae bacterium | reverse complement strand
GCGCAATAAAAAACGGAGAAGCAAGGAAAATTCCCCGACTTCTCCGTTTTTCGTTCGAAATCAAGCGCGAACGCTGGAATTAAATTCAGCCTTCGATAATTTCTTTGATTTCGACCTTAATGTACGTTTGACGGTGCCCGTTCTTTTTACGGCTGTTCTTGCGACGACGGAACCAACGAATAACGAGTTTCGGGCCCTTTTCTTTCGTCATCGCTTCGGCGACGATTTTCGCGCCCGGAACGGTCGGTTGGCCGACTTTGACTTCGCCGTCTTTGCTGATCGCGAGGACTTCGGTCAGTTCGATCGGGGTACCCGGTTCGACGTCGCGAAGTTCGAGATACATTTTTTTGCCGACTTCAGCTTTGTATTGGTGGCCGCCGTCTTTGAAAATAGCGTACATGGTAAATCCTTTTTCCCTTAAAACTGTTCGTTAAACTTTTCGCCGCTTGCGTATTTTCACACGAAACGGTCTCGTTTTTGCGCCGAATATCGTTTTCTTTCCCAGTTTTCGGGCGCGCGCTATATTCCGTTTTCGCCGCTCGCTAAAACGCGAACCAAGACCGAAACGGATTCAAAGAACGTCGCTTCACTCGGCGTTTTCGCGACTTCGCAACCGAAATCGCTTCGAAACGCCCTCTTCAAAGCGGCATTCGTCGGCTTTCGACGTTCGAAACGAGCGGACAGGCGTTAAAACCGTCAAATTCGCTTGTTTCGCGCAATCTTGGGAACCCCGGCTCCGTCTTCCGCTCGACTCGTCGCTCGACGCCCGTTTCGGACGCTTCCAACGCTCGCCGCCGAACTCAAACGTTCGACGCGCGGAAGAGGATTAAGGGAACGAACAAAATAAACGTCTTTATTATACGTCAATCCAAGTTGACGCCAAGGGCCCCCTCGCGGGTAAAGGGAACTTTTTTCCCGGATTCGTCAAAAATTTCGATTTCCAGGTGTTCCGGCCAAACGTCGGAAACGCTGCGCAGGACGACCGAAACGTTCGCTTCGGTTTCGATTTGCGCCAGTTGAAGCCGCTTTTTATTGTTCAAGTATTCGGCGACTTCGTCCGCGACGCCGACGACGATTTGCGACGCTTTCGCCTCTTGCCCGGCCAACGTCAGCATGCGAATGATTTCGAGCGCCATACTCTCGACCGATTTGATCGCGCCGCCGCCTCGGCAACACGGGCATTCGCGGTAAATGCTCCGCTTAAGCCCCGGACGAACGCGTTGACGGGTCATTTCGATCAAGCCGAACGGGCTGGTGCGCAAAATTTTCGTTTTCGAGCGGTCGCGCTTGACGGCGTCGCGGAGGGTGCGTTCGACGGCGCGGCGGTGCGCTTCGTTCGTCATATCGATAAAGTCGTTGACGATGACGCCGCCGAGGTCGCGGAGGCGAATTTGGCGAGCGATTTCCTTCGCGGCGCGCAAGTTCATTTGGAACGCGGTTTCCTCCGGCGAGTCGTTCGTGCGGAAGTTGCCGCTGTTGACGTCGATCGCGACGAGCGCTTCCGTTTGGTCGATGACGATCGAACCGCCGTCTTTCAGCGCGACTTTGCGGCTGTGAATCTTCGCGATTTCGCGGTCGACTTTGCACTTGGCGAAGAGCGGTTCGCGCCCGTCGTAATAGCTGATGCGGTCGGCGTAACGCGGCATAATCACTTGCAGGAACTCTTTCGCGCGTTCGTAAGCCGACTCTTCGTCGACGACGATCGACTCGACGTCGGCGGTGAAGACGTCGCGAATCGTTCGGATGATCATATCGCTTTCTTCGTAAATCCCGACCGGGCCCGGCAGGTTCTTAATGCGGCGAACGATCGACTTCCAAAGGCGCATCAGGTACGCCAAGTCGAGCGCCAGTTCCTTGCGGGTGCGGTCGGCGCCGGCGGTGCGGACGATGAAGCCGAGCCCCTTCGGCGGGTTCAGCTCGTCCATCAAAGCGCGGAGCTTGCGACGGGTCGACTCGTCTTCGATCTTGCGGGAAACGCCGACGCGACCGAGGGCCGGCATCAAGACGAGGTAACGCCCCGGGATGCTGATGTACGTCGAAAGGGTCGGGCCCTTGGTGCCGATCCCCTCTTTAATGACTTGGACGACGACTTCGTCCCCCTTTTGGAAGACGTCTTGAATCGGCGGCTTCACTTTCGGCCGGCCGTAATCGCAGAAATCGTCGTCGAGGCAGCGGTCGCCGCGACGTTTGCCGCCGAAACGGCGACGGTCGTCGTTTTCTTTCGGAACGAAATTCGGCGCTTGTTTGAAATAGTGCGGTTCAACGTCGCTAATGTGCAAAAATCCGTTGCGCCCGACGCCGAAATCGACAAACGCCGCTTGAATACTTTGCTCGATGTTGACGATAACGCCCTTGTAAATGTTCCCGACGTAATTGTCGTTCGTCGTTCGCTCGACGTAAAGCTCTTCGAGGACGCCGTCTTCGACGACCGCGATGCGGCATTCTTCCGGCTGCCGCGCGTTCACCAGCATTTTTTGAGACATAAAACTTTCGCTTTCTTAAGACGACAAGGCGATTTTCCGCTCCGCTCGCCGACGTTAAAGCCGTCGCCGTTTGACGCCGCGACGCTAAATAACGCCGCGACTCCGTCAAGCGCCGCTATTTAACCAACGTCGCGGTTCGGTTCGGAAAGATCGATCGAAAGAGTTCGCCGTCGAGTTCGAGAACGCTCAAAATCTCGCGGACGCCGGCTTCGGGGCCGTCTTGCGCGGCGATTTTCATCCGCAACGTCCCGTCGTCGAGCGTCGTTGCGAGAACCGCCGGGCGCGCGTCGACCGTTTTGCCGTTCGATTTGACAACTTCGACGCTCGTCGCGGCTAAAAATTCGGCGATTTTGGCGCTCGTCGCCTCTCGCTTCGACTCCGGAACCGCCATTTCGTATTCAAACGCGGCGGCCTGCGCTTTCGGCGCTTTGTCGTCGAGCGGCGTCGCTTGCCAAAACTCCAACCCGGGAACGCTCGCGGCGTTCATTCGGTCGAGGAGCGTCTCCGGCGCCCAATCTTCGTCGAGAACCAGCTCCATCGCTTCGTCGTCGCTTGCGAAACCAAGCGGAAGCGCCGAAATATAACTGACTTTCGGTTTCGGATGGAAGCCCTGCGACTTCGCGACCGGCAAATCGGCGCGACGCAAAAGCCGCTCCATCGCGCGCAATAGGTCGCGATGCCCGATGAAACAGAGGTTGCCCTTTTTGCGGAATCGAAGTCTGTATCGCCGACGAACCATAAAGTTCGATCGCCTCGACCCGTCTTTGGTCGAAGCGCCTTTCATTGATCTTAGTTTTCGCGCCGAACGCTCCCCGTTTCAACGCCGTCGCTCCGAAAAGCGCCGCCGCCTGTTTTCCAAAAGCGAATCCGCGCCGAGTTTCCTCGACGAAAAACGCCGCTCTTGGGCGAGGTTAATGCGACCCGAAAAACAAAACAAATATTCTTCTGTTCTATTAATATTCAAACGCGTCGCGTTAAATCGACGCGCTTGCTTCATTTTATGTTCAACGCTCCGTCGCCGTTCGACGACTTGACGCGTTCTATTTATTTTCCCTATTTTTCCGGCGACGTCAAGCGTCGTTTTCGTTCAAATTCGGAAAACGGCGGCGAAATTCGCTCTGCAGGTAAACGCGCATCGACATCGTAGTTTCCTTAAACAGCGCGTTTTGCGCAATTTCCTCGCACTCTTTAATCGTTACGTTCCCACAAACCTTTTTAATCTGCAGAATCATCCCCGGCGCGACGCTTAAGCTCCGCAAACCGAGACCGAGCAACAACAACGCGTTCGCCGGCGAACTCCCCATTTGTCCGCAAAGGGAGACGGGTTTTCCGTACATATTCGCGACGTCGACGACGCGCTTGATTAGGCGAATCAACGCCGGACATTCCTGCGCGTACAAAAAGTTAACGTCTTTGTTGCTGCGGTCGACCGCCATCGTGTACTGCAACAAGTCGTTCGTGCCGATACTGAAGAAATCGACTTCGTGAACAAACAGCTCCAACATAAGCGCGGTCGCGGGAGTTTCGACCATAATCCCAAGCGGAATATCCGGGTCAAACGGTATATTTTCCTCCGCCAACTCCTCGCAAACGTCGTTAAAAATCGTCTTTGCTTGGCGAAATTCCGTAATCGTCGACACCAACGGAAACATCACGCGGATTTTTCCAAAAACGCTGGCGCGCAAAATCGCCCGCAACTGAACGCGAAACATTTCGGTGTTGCGCAACGACAGCCGAATACTCCGCAACCCCATAAACGGGTTCGGCTCTTTCGCCGACGCGAAGGTCAAGCCTTCGGGCAACTTATCGGCGCCTAAGTCGAACGTGCGAATAACGACCGGGCGCCCCTCCATTTTCTCGGCGACCGATTTATAAGCCTCAAAATGCGTCTCTTCGTCCGGAAGTTTCCCGTCGTTTTGCGACAAATACAAGAATTCCGTTCGATAAAGCCCGACGCCGTGCGCGCCGTTTTTACGGCACTCGCCCGCTTCATACGGAAATTCGATATTGCCGCTAATTTTTATCGCGACGCCGTCCTTCGTTCTCGCCGGCGCGGAGGCGTAATTCGTCTCCAATAATTCTTTTTCGCGCCGCAACGCGTCTCGCTTCGCTTCGTATTTGCGGAGCATTTCGTCGGTCGGCTCAAGAATCAAACGCCCGAAATCGCCGTCGACGATCGCCGTCGCGCCGTCGTTCGCCTCCGCGACAAACGAACCGAGGCCCAAAACGGTCGGAATTTGAAGCGCGGTCGCGATAATCGCCGTATGACTCCCCAAACCGCCGGTTTCCGCGACGATTCCCAAGGTTTTCGCAGGATCGAGATTCGACGCGGCGCTCGGCGTTAAATTCGACGCCGCTAAAATCGACGGACGTTCTCCCGCCGCGTTTGCGTCGTCGCGAACTTTGAGCAATTCGCCTAAAAGCCGCGTTTTTACGTCGATAATATCGTTCGCGCGCTCGGCGTAAGCCGCGTCTTGCAAGCCGCTCAATAGTTCCGCGTAACGATCGAAAACTTTTTCGACCGCCCGTTCCGCCGAATTCAACTCGTCGCGAACGCTCGCCTCGATTTCGCCGCGCAACTTCGAATCGCTCAAAATCAAGAGGTGCGCTTCGAAAATTTGCGCGTACTCTTTCCCGAGTTGACGTTCGACGGCGTCGCGATTCGCCTTTAATTTCTCTTGCGCGGTCGGAAACGCCGCCGCTAAACTTTCAAGCTCTTTTTCGATTTGTTCCGGTTCGATTTTGCGCCGTCGAACGCGCAAAGCGGAATCGACAATCGACAGCGGGCCGATCGCGACGCCGGGCGAAACGGGAATGCCTTGGAAAATTTTCATTAGGGTAAATCGGAAGGACGTAAATAAAGGACGATAAACGAAGAGGGGCCCGTCGCGCGCCCAAACGCTCGACGCCGCGACGCAAACGTCCCGCGCAATTTCAGCGTCGAACGTTATGCTAAGAGTACGCAAAAACGCCTTCGCACCGCGAACTTTTTATTTCGCGACTTCGATTTTTAACCAAATTACCGTTCGCGGTCTAACTTTTCGACGCAAACGCCGCGTCAAGACGCTCAAACTCGCGCTCGCCTCTCACTCGCTTCTTTCGGCGTCCGCAAATTCGTCTTCGTAAAATTTACGTTCGAAAAGGAGTTCGATCGCGCGCAAAGCGTCTTCCGAATCGTCGCCGTCGACGGTCAAGACCAAACGCTCGCCGCAAGGCGCCATCAAAGTCAATAAATCGAGACAACTTTTACAGTCGGCGGCGTATGTTCCCTTAGCGAGGGAAATTTTCGCTTCGTATTGCATTGCCGTTTTGCAAATCATCGAAGCGACGCGCACGTGAAATCCGGCCTTGTTTTTAACGGTCAATTCCTTGGAAAGGCTCATTCGTTCGCGTTCTCTCCTATTTTATCGCGTTCGTTGCGTCGTCTCAACGAAATCGCGACTCGCGTCCGCGTCGCGTCGCGCGGTCGCCGTCGTTTTACGCCGAAATATCGGCGCGCGACGCGACCAACAGAGCGCGCGTCGACGTCGAACGTCGTTAAAAACGTTTTCGGGACTCGCCTCGACGCGTTCGCTTTGGAACCCGCAGAGGGAAATCCCGCAAAATAACGTCGCCGAACTATTTGCCGTAAACGTTGGCGTCCGCTTCTTCCAGCAGATTCAGAATGTCTTCGCGATTGCGCGATTGTTGGAGGAAACGGCAGAATCCGTCGTCTTTGAGTTGACGGGTGATATGCTCGAGAGCGCGAAGGTGTTCGCCCGGGCGGTCGGGGGGAGAGACGAGGAGGAAGAAGAGGTTAACTTTTTCGCAGTCGAGAGATTCGAAATCGACGCCTTCGGAGCTAATGGCGACGGTGCCGACGAGACGATCGACGCTAATATGCTTGGTGTGCGGAACGGCGATACCGCGACCGATGCCGGTCGAGCCGAGTTCTTCGCGTCGCATAATGGCGTTGACGATTCCTTCGTATTCCGCCTCGGGGATTCCGCCGGCGTTTTGCAGGGATTGCACCATTTCGCGAATAACGCCTTCCTTCGTCGTCGCATTGAGGTCGGTAATGATCGAATCGACGAGAATAAAATCGGAAAATTTCATTCAAAATACTCCTAAATCAGCAAGGGGAAGCAACGCGGTTCGGGGTAAAAATTTTTTTTGCGGCGCCGTCCGTTTAATTCCGTCGCGCTTTCCAAATCGACGAAACGTTGAAATCGCGAAATTCGTCCGCCGAAATTTTAGGCGCCGACGTTCATTTTAACGGAAATTCCAAGTTTGTATAGCGCTTCGACCGGTTTCGTTGGAAAGAAACGTCAAGAAAATTCAAGACGCCCCTTCAAACCCTTCCGTTTTAACGCGTCCGACGCGGAAAAAAAACGCGCCGACAACGTAATGTTTCGCGCAAAGGCAAAACGATCGTCGAGGGCGCGCTCCTAATTTGACGCAAACGACCCCGACGTCTCGGACGCGCCGCTTAAAAACAACGCGTCGAAAGTCGGATTCGTCGCTTCGCTATCGTCTCTATTTTATCTATCCGTTCTATCCGTTCTATTTTCTTTCTCTTTTTTCGACGCTTCGTTCGCTTCGCGCGTTCGGAGCGTCGCCGAAAAACGTCAACGGTGATCCGTCATTTTTTCCTTAAACTTGCGCATTTGCTGTTCAATCTTGTCGATCGTTTGATCGAGACATCCCCAGAGATCGCCGGAAGAGTAATCGGCGCGAAAATCCTTCTTCAGTTCCGTCGCAACGACGACTTCGACGACGGGCTGATCGGCTTTTTCGAGGTCGACCATTACGTCGATACTCGAAACGCGTTCGATAAAACGCCCCAGCTTCTCCACTTTATCGGCAATCTTTTGGCGAGTGGCGTCCGCCAAAGAACCATGTCGCGCTTGAACTTGAATTTGCATCTTTCATCTCTCCTTCATACCCCCTAACGGAGGGGGACCGGGATCAAGATTT
>JAFSDX010000125.1 GCA_017436025.1 Thermoguttaceae bacterium | reverse complement strand
TTCCCGAAAAAAACGAAAAATCGCCGACGACCCGTTGAAAAAATCGCTCGAACCGTTGAAATACCGACGCCGACTTTGTTCCCGAAAAAAACGAAAAATCGCCGACGACCCGTTGAAAAAATCGCTCGAACCGTTGAAATACCGACGCCGACTTTGTTCCCGAAAAAAACGAAAAATCGCCGACGGCCCGTTGAAAAAATCGCTCGAACCGTTGAAATACCGACGCCGACTTGATTCCCGAAAAAAACGAAAAATCGCCGACGGCCCGTTGAAAAAATCGCTCGAACCGTTATAATGAAAACGTTCGAGCGTTTGCGCGTCCCGTTTTCCCGCCGACGTTCGGTCGTTTTCCCCCCGTATTTTTTGGAGTTTTCGCGTTGTTTGTCGCCGCCTCGACCCGTTGTTTTCCGAACCTTTCGCTCGTCAAGAGCCTAAATAAGCTCGCCGACTTGGAATACGGCGCCGCGGAAATCGCCGTCGGCAACGGCCCGAACGATCTCAAGCCGGAGTGGATCGCGCAAGATTTCAACGCCGTCGCGCGCCTTTGCCTCGTCAACCGCCAAATCGCGCCGGTCGCTTTTTTCCTCGACGTCGCGCCGGAAGACCCGCGTTATTTCGCGAAGTTCGAGCTTTGCCTGCGACTCGCTAAAGCGTTGCGCGCCGTTACGCTCGTCGTCAAATCGGCCCCGCTCGGCTCCCCGTACAACGAGGAATTCGAACGCTTGCGCCGCGTCGCCCAATCCGCGGTCAACGCCGGCGTCGCCGTCGCCGTTTTGACCGAACGGGACGCGATTTCCGGTTCCGTCGACTCGCTCGGCAGCCTCTGCAAAGGCGTTCCGGAACTTTCCGTCGCGCTCGACCCGTCGCACTTCATTTTCGACCGCGAAACGCCCGCCAACTACGACGCGTTGATTCCGCGAACGTCGCACGTTCGTCTGCGCGACACGACCGCCAAAAGTTTTCAAGTGCAGATCGGGCAAGGCGTTTTGGAGTACAATCGCTTGGTCGCGCAACTCCGCAAAAACGAGTACAACCGCGCCCTTTGCGTCGACTTGGCGCCCCTCCCGAACCTTTCCCCCGAGAGCGAATTGCGCAAAATGCGCCTCCTAATGGAGTCGATTTTATAAACGCCGACGCCCGCCGCGTCAACAGAGTAAAAACGCGTCGACTTTACCGACCTTGCCGACTTTGTCGCCGGTTCGCGACGCGTTATGAGGAAACGTCGATGTTCACTTCCTTGGTTCGCGCCTTTTTGATTCTTCTCGCTAAGTTCATTAGCGGCGCTTCGGCGTTTTGGGTCGACAACCAACCGGACGAAAGCGGCCAACGGATTTACATCGCGAATCATACGAGCCATCTCGACGGTCTCGTCATTTGGGCCGCGCTTCCGCCGAACGTTCGCGCGAAAACCCGGCTCGTCGCCGCCAAGGATTACTGGACCGGCGGCCCGATTCGCCGTTTCCTTAGCGGCCCGGTGATGAACGCGATTTTGGTCGACCGCGAAAACGTTTCCAAACGCAACAATCCGCTCTATCATATGCTCGACGAGATGGGCGACCGATACTCGATCATCATTTTTCCGGAGGGCGGACGGTCGACGACCGGCGTCGTCGGCGAGTTCAAGAGCGGCGTTTTTTACTTGGTGAAGAAGCGTCCCGACCTCGAATTGGTTCCGGTTTATCTCGCCAACATGAACCGTATTTTGCCTAAAGGCGTTATTTTACCCGTTTTCCTCCTTTCCCGCGTCGTTTTCGGCCCGCCGATTTGGTACGAGCGCAACGAAAGCAAGGAACAGTTCCTCGCCCGCGCTCGCGATAAGGTTCTTCAACTGAAAGACGCCGGCGCCCGACGCCCCAACGAATCGGAAAAATCCGTATGACCCGCGCGACCGCTAACGCCGAAACGACCGTTTCTCCCTCCTCCGCCACTCCCGCGCCTTCCGCCAATCCGTCAAAATCAACAAATTCGGCTCCGTTCTCCTCTTCGGCTCCCCCAACGCGCTCGCCTTGGAAAAAGCGTCTCGTCGCGACGGCGAAATTCCTTCTCTTCGCGCTGATCGTCGCTTGGATAGCCGACCGCCTCGCGAAGGATTGGACGGAAATTTCGCGTTACGACTGGCGCCCGCGTCCCGGTTGGCTCCTCGCCTCGGGCCTTTTTTATCTTGCCGCTTACGTTCCGTCAGCGTTTTTTTGGCGACTGTCGATCCGTTGGCTCGGCGGCGCGCCGGGCGTTTTTTCGGCATTTAAAGCGTTTTACGTCAGTCAGTTAGGCAAGTACGTTCCCGGCAAGGCGCTCGTCGTCGTTATCCGTTCCGCGCTCGTCGCGAACGCTAACACTAAGGCGAGCGTCGCGGCGGTTTGCGTCTTTTACGAAACGCTGACGATGATGGCGACCGGCGCCCTTCTCTCCGCGCTGATCGTCGCCGTTTATTTCCGCGAACATTGGCTTTACTCGGCGTTGGCGCTGTCGACGGCGGCTTGCGTCGGTCTCCCGCTCCTTCCGCCGATTTTTGTTCGGATTTTATCGATTTTACGGGTTGGAAAAAACGATCCGACGCTCCAAGAGCGGTTCCGCGCGCTGACTTGGCGTTCGTTGTTCGTCGGCGTCGGCTTGACGAGCGTTCTTTGGCTCTTTTTCGGACTTTCCCTTTGGGCGGCGATCGGCTCGATCGGCGTCGCCGTCGGTTCGTTTTGGCCGTCGGCGCACCTTCTCGTCGCGGCGTCGGCGTTGGCGGTCGTTTTCGGTTTCGCGGTCGCCGTCGCGCCGGGCGGACTCGGCGTTCGCGAGGCGGCGCTGACGATTCTGCTGATTCCGTTCTTCGAAACGCTCCTGCAAACGCCGGAAAACGCGACCTTTACGACGTCCGCCGAAACGTTGGCGACGATCGTCGCGTTGGTTCAGCGACTCGTTTCGATCGTCGCGGAGGTCGCCGCCGTCGTCGCGTTTTACGCCGTCGAGTTAACCGTTCACGCCGTCGGTCGTCTTTGTCGCCGCTAAATCCCGCCCAACCGTTCCCGCCGTCCCCTATCGCGTCTTCAAAAATTTTCGAAAATTCCGCAAAAAATTTGCGATTCCGCGGAACCTCGCCGTCGCCGCGCGGTTTAACCAATATCGAGAGCGACGCGGTTCGCTCTTTTCCTTAACCTTGGAGCGTCTCCAATGAATCCCGAATCTTACGTCGTCGAACGTCCGAATCGAGCCGTTTTAATCGTTAGAATGCGTTCGAAACCGCGCGACGACGGTCGTCGACTCCCGGACGCGTCCTTCACTTTCCGATACGGCGACCCACAGTACGACCTTTGGGAACGTCGTTATTGGGAACAATGCCGACGTCGCGAAGCCGAATTGGCGTCGCGTTAATCCGCAAAACCGTTGCAACCGCCGCCAACTTCCGTTTTATCGTTTCAACCGTTAAAATTGGCGCGTCGGCGCAACCGCGAAAAGCGACCCGTCGTCGATATTTGCCTCTCGGCGACGGTAAGCGGCGCCGTTCGGAACGCTCAACCTCCGAGCGGCGTTTTTTTCACTTTCCTTTTCCTCGCCTTTTTTTGTTCCGTATTTTCCCGCCTACTTCGCGTCGTTTCGCATTTCGACGCGTCCGTTAACAACGCCGACGTTTCCCGCGTCGGCGTTTTCTTTTCCCCGTCTCGCCTATTTTAACGCCGCCGACAAAAAAACGACGCCGCGACCAAAGCCGCGACGCCGTTTCCATTCGTTAAAATTCGCAAAATCGGTCGAATCGTCAAAATCCGCCGCCGTCCTTGCGCCTATTTCGCGTCGATCGGGTCGGGCGCGACGCCTTCGTAAGTCAGCGTAACCGGCTTGAGCGTTCCGTCGGCGTTAAATTCCAACTTATCGATACAAGTGGCGCGGTGGTTGCCGTGCGTTTCCGTGATCGGGCGGCGGTGGTAAATCGCGTACCAATTCCCGGACGGCGTTTGCAGGACGCTGTGGTGTCCGGCGCCCATACCGACTTTCGGGTCGGGCGAGATGATTTCGCCGATCCGTTCGTGCGGGCCGAAGAGCGAATCGGAGATCGCGTAAGCGACCTTGTAATGCGGGCCGGTCCATCCGCCTTCCGACCACATGAAGTAATATTTGCCGTCGATTTTCTTAACCCAAGGCCCTTCGACGTAACCTTTCGGGGTGATTTCGCGGTAGATCGTCCCGTCTTCGTACGGAACGAGGCCGGTGAAGTCGTCCTTGAGTTTGACGATATTGCAGTGTCGCCACCCGCCGTAAATCATGTACCAAGTTCCGTCGTCGTCTTGGAAAACGAATTGGTCGATCGGTTGCGCGCCGTTGACGATCTCGTTGACGAGCGGTTTGCCGAGGTAATCTTTGTACGGCCCTTCCGGTTTGTCGGCGACGGCGACGCCGATTCCGCCGATTTCGCCCTCGTGAACGTCGTTGGCGCCGAAGAAGAAGTAATATTTTCCGTCTTTTTCGACGACGGACGGCGCCCACATCGCTCGCTTCGCCCACTTGACGTTCTCGTTGGTCAGGACGCGTTCGTGTTTCGTCCAATTGACGAGGTCGGTCGAGGAGAAGCAGTCGAAGAAGGTTTGCTTATCGAAATGATCGGAGTAAGTCGGGAAAATCCAGTACTTACCGTCGAACGTCGCGACTTCCGGGTCGGCGTACCAACCGGGAAACAGGGGGTTTCCGGACGTTTTTTTCGCGTCGGCGTCTTGTGCGAACGCGTTTCCGACGGCGCAAAGGGCGGCGACGCAACAGAGCGCCGCGCTAAAAATCGTCGATTTTTTCATTTGATTTCGGCCTTTCCGATTGAAGAGTAAACAAAACGCGCCGCGCCGCCCGCCGAGCTCGTTTACCCGCGCCGGTCGTTCGCCGCGACTTTCCTTCCCATTTTACCCGAAAACGCCGCCGATTTCAAGAAGCCCGCCGTAATTTTCCCCGCGTCGCCGCCGACGTCCCCGTTCGTCCTCCGACGCTTTCCCCGTCGCTCGCCGTTCGTCCTCCGACGCTCCAACGCTTTCCCCGTCGATCGCCGTTCCCAACCGTCGTTAACCGTCCGCCGCTCCTCCCGACGTTAACGTCGAGCGACGCCAAAACGAAAACCGCAACGATAACGCCGTCGTTTCGTCTCGGCGGCGCCGCGCGACGCGACCCGGCAAAGTTTCTCGTCGCTATTCCAGCGCCCGCCGCGCAACACGCCTTTTGCGCCGAGCAAAGGCCCCGTCGGGTCGGTCGTCGCGCCGCTCGGGTAAGCGTCGTAATACTCGCCGCACCATTCGTAAACGTTCCCAAGCATATCGAAAAGCCCCCAAGCGTTCGGTGGATAATAACCGACCGGCGTCGTCCTCTCCCATTTTACGCCGCCGTAAGACGCGTTAGCGGCGCAGTTTACGCGTCTCGTTCCGAAGCGGTCGCCCCAATAAAACGCCGTCGACGTTCCGGCGCGCGCGGCGTATTCCCACTCGGTTTCGGTCGGCAGGCGAAGCTCCCAATCGAGTTCCCAATCGGACGTCAGCCCGCAACCGGGCTCCGCCTCGCAAATCGCGCTCAAGCGGTCGAGAAAATCTTGGCAAGCGCGCATTCCGACGCGCTCGACCGGAAATTCGGACGTGTCGCGATCGTCGAGTTCGAGAATTTTTTCCCAACCGCCGCCGTTCAGCGAGAACCAACTCGGATTCCTCCCGGTAATCGCTTCGTACATCCTTTGCGTTACCGGCGTTTCGAGCGTCCAAAACCCGCGAGTTAGCGTTACCTTATGTTGCGTTTCGTCCTCTTTCCGTCCCTTTTCGCTCGCCGGACTCCCCATCAAAAACGTCCCGGACGGGCAATACCGAAACGCAAACTCAACGTCGCGAACGCAAAACGTTTTACGCGCTCCCGCCGCCGGTTCCGGCTCGCAAGCGCCCGACGCCGAATCGGACGCCGCGAAAAGCGGCGACGCGTCGAACAACGTCGGCTTCGCGACGCCCGCCTCCGCCTCGCTCTCCAAACGACGCAACGCCTCCTCCGCTTCCGTTTTCCACAATAGGTATCTCTCCTGTTCCGCCGCCTTGCGATACCCAATTTTCGCTTCGGCGACGTTTTTCTCGACGCCTATCCCCTTTTCATAACATTTGCCAAGCCGATACGTCGCCTCGCTGAATCCGGCGTCCGCCGCTTTGCGATACCATTCGAACGCTTGCTTCGCATCTTTGCCAACCCCGATTCCGTCCTTGTAACAATCGCCCGCTCGACACATCGCGTTCGCGTTCCCCGCGTCCGCCGCTTTGCTTAACCAAGCGCCCGCCCTTCGTCTTTCGCGACGCCCTTTCCGTCGTGATAACACCAAGATAGAAAGTTCATCGCTTCGGCGCTCCCCGCCTCGGCGGCTTCGCGTATCGCCTCAAAACCAACCTTTTCGTCTTCGGGAAGTCCGTCTTCGTAAATCGACATGACGCCAAGTCGCGTTTTTGCGCGGACGTCGCCGCTCTTCGCGCGCTTTTCGAACTCGCGAAACGCTCGCGCCTTGCGCTCCGCCGCTAGTTTTTCGTCTTTCGAGACGCGACGTCCTTCGTCGTAGCGCCGTCCCAAGACGTAAAGCGCGAACGGATTATCGCTTTGCGCCGCCTCGAACGCCGCCGCGAACGCCCGCGCCGCGTCGGACGGCGTTCCTTCGCAACCGTCCAAATACAGCTCCGCCAACTCCGCTTTCGCGTCGACCGAGCCCGCGTCCGCCGCCTTTTTCAACAGCTCGAACCCGCGCCAACCGTCGACTTTCGTCCCGTTCAGCCCGAACGCCAACTCGCGCCCCAAGAGGTAATCGGCCTTCGCCTCCCGCGCTCGACGTTCCGCCGCCTCACGCGCTCGACGCTCCGCCTCCTGCGCTCGACGTTCCGCCTTCTGCGCTCGACGCTCCGCCTCCTGCGCTCGACGCTCCGCTTCCCGCGCTCGACGTTCCACCTCTTGCGCTCGACGTTCCACCTCTTCCCGCGCTCGACGCTCCGCCTCTTGCGCTCGACGTTCCGCTTCCGCGCGCTCCGCCTCCTTCGCTCGACGCTCCGCTTCGGCGCGCTCCGCCGCCTCGCGCTCGCAACGCAAACGCTCCGCTTCCGCGTCGCGACGAGCGACGATAATACGAAAACCGTTTCCGTAATCTTGCACCGTCGCCGCAAACTCCCATTTCCGACTAGCGACTCGGCAATTTTGCGGATAATTAAGCCAACTTCCGCCGCGTAAAACCCGTTTATATCCGGTCGGAGCCTTTTTCTCGTCGCCGTTTTCAAACGTCTCGCCTTCGTTTGCGGCCCATTCCCAAACGTTGCCGACGACGTCGCAAAGCCCCCAAGCGTTCGGCGGATATGAACGAACCGCCGTCGTTCTTCGCCAATACGGCCCCTTGGCGTTTGTTCCGTACGGAAGCGTTCCGTTGCAATTCGCTTGCTCGCCGTTCAACGCCTCGCCCCAAGGAAACGGCGTTTCCGTTCCGGCGCGCGCGGCGTATTCCCACTCGGTTTCGGTCGGTAGGCGAAACTCGAACCCGTCCTGCAAATAACCGCCGTCGTTCAACGACTTAACAAACGCGACGCAATCGTTCCAAGAAACGTTTTCGACCGGAAAATTCGCCGTTGCCAACCCGTTGACGAAAAATAACTCGGATTTTCTCCGGTTATCGTTTCGAACATCGCTTGCGTTACCGGCGTTTCGAGCGTCCAAAACCCGCGCGTCAACGTCGCCTTGCGTCGCGTTTCGTCGCTCCGTCGTCCAATTTCACCCGCCGCGCTCCCCGTCCAAAACGTCCCGGACGGGCAATATCGAAACGCAAACTCGACGCCGTTAACAAGAATCGTTTTGCGCGTTCCCGCCTTCGGTTCGACGTTCGAAACGTTCGTCGACGACTCGCCCTTTTCCTTTTCCGACGCTTGCACTCCGACTTTCGCCGACTTCAACGCGTTTTCTTGAATCTTCTCCGCCCCTTCCGTCTGCGACGCGGCCTCTTGCGCCTTGATTTCCTCCGACGTTGCCTTCGCCGCCGCTTGCGCCGCTCCTTTCTCTCGACGAAGTTTCGCAACCTCGGCTTCCCCCAATATTTGACGCGCAAGTTCCGCCTCCGGCGTCGCGACGCTCGCTCCGCTCGGCGCCGACGCTTCCGCCGTCCGCCTTCGCTTGAGTTCCGCCCAAACCGCAAAACAGACCGCCCCGCCGGTCAGCGCAAAGAGCGCGAACGGAAGCCAACCCGAACCGCTCGGCGGCGTCCCCGAACCGCCTCGACCCGGACGCGGCGGCGTCAGGTAAAAGTCCGAAACGCCCGAAAACGTGTAAAACGGCGTCTGAACCGTCGCGCACTCTCGCTTCGTAAAGCGTTGCGTTTCGCGACTTGCGCGTTCGCAAACCTCCCAAAACGTAACGCCGCCGTCGCCGTTCGAGTCCGCCGCGCCGCGCAACCCCTCCGTAAAAAACGCGCTAAAAACGCCGCCGCCCAACTCCGGATGCTCCCAGCTAAACTCCGACGAGCCGCAACTTTGCAAAAACGCCAACCCCGAAGCGTCGACCGACGAAAACGAACGCGGCGTCGCCAACGCGTCCCGAGAAACGCTCGCCGATTCGCGGCAAGCGTCGACGATCAACAACTTAAAGCGCGCGTCGTCTTGTCGCAAACGCTTCGCGACCTCGTCCAGCAGAATCGCCGACTCCGCCTTCACCGTCGGCCTGCCGTCCGCCGCCAACTCGACCGCGACGTCCTCCGGGCAGAACGCCGAGCGACCGTCCGGCGTCTCGAAGCCGTGTCCGGAAAAGACAACCAAAACGGTCGAATTCGGCCCCGACTTCGCGAGCAATTCGTCGAGCGCGTCGAGGATAACGGCGCGCGTCGGGCGGTCGCCGACCGGACCGTCGCCGACGAGCGTTCGGATGTTTTTCGCCGGAAAGTCGATTTCGATCAACGCGTCGCCGATCTTGCGAACGTCGGAACAAGCGTAATGCAAAGGACTTACCGACTTCGAAGCGTATTGGTCGACGCCGACGAGGAGCGCGCCGCAACTCTCGACGTCTTTCGCGACGACCGCCAACGCTCGCCCCGTTCCCGCCGAATCTTGCGCCGACGCAACGTTCGCGCCGCCTCCGACGCCCGTCGTCGCGCCGAACCCGAGCGCCGCCGCGAGAATCGCCAATTGCGCTCGACGTTTCGCCAACTTCGCCCAATTTCTTAAATCGCGCATCTTACTCAAACCCCGTCTCCAAAACGCCGGCGCCCGAAAACGCTCCGAACGTTCGCCCAAAACGCCGCCGCAAAAACGCTCCGCCGCGACAATTTTCTCACTATTTTAACGGAAAACGACTCCTTTGCAAGAATAAAGAGGAACGCCGCGAGAATATTTTGCGCCCAAAATTCCAAAATCGGTAAAAATCCAAAAGCGGCGGGCGGTCAAGATTGCCGCGTCGCGTTTACGTTCGAGAGTTTACGGCCTTTCAAAGCAAACGCAACCGTTAAAAAAAAGGACTTCCAACGTCTCGCTCCGTAAATGTCTCCTTCGCCCGACGCTCCGACGACGCGGATTCCCAAACGAACGACGGCGAAACCTCTTAACGAACGCGTTTTTCAAAATCGACGCAAAATTGTAAAAACGTCGAAATTCAAAACGTCGACGCGCGAAAATAAACAACGTCGGTCGAATTACGTCGGCCAAACGCGGAAAAAGGGCGACGTCCCGACCTCGAACCGTTTCGAATCGGCGGTCGGGGGACGCCGCGTTCATCGCTTGGCTTGAACGGCGAGGCGCGCTGGGGCGGCGTCGGGGTTCGCCGCGCAAGTTCGCAAAAAGGCGGGCGGGGTTTGCCGCATTCATCGCTTGGCTTGAGCGGCAAGACGCGCTGGGACGGCGAAAAGACGCTCGTTTTCGCCGCGCATCGCTGAAAGGCGGTCGGGGTTCCGTCGCGTTCATCGCTTGGCTTGAACGGCGAGGCACGCTGGGGCGGCGGTGGGGTTCGCCGCGCAAGTTCGTCAAAAGGTGGGCGAGGTTCCTCGGCGTTCATCGCTTGGCTTGAACGGCGAGGCGCGCTGGGGCGTCGAAAAGGCGGTAGTTTTCGCTGCGCAAGTTTGCCGAAAGGCGGTCGGGGACGATTTGCGCTGATCGCTTGATTCAAACGTCGCGACGGCGCCGGGTTACTCCAAAATCGGTCGGGGTTTCTTCGCGCAAGGCTCCGAAGGCGGTTAGGGATTCTTCGCGCTGCTCGCTTGCTTCAAACGTCGCGGCGACGCGGGGTTTGCGAAAACGCGGTCGTTTTTGACGCCCAAGTTCCCAAAAACGGTTAAATTTTCACTGCGTTAACCGCTTTGCTAAAACGTCGCGACGGCGCCGGGTTACTCCAAAATCGGTTGGGATTTCTTCGCGCAAGGCTCCGAAGGCGGTTAGGGGTTCTTCGCGCTGCTCGCTTGCTTCAAACGTCGCGGCGACGCGGGGTTTGCGAAAAGGC
>JAFSDX010000124.1 GCA_017436025.1 Thermoguttaceae bacterium | reverse complement strand
GTTCGGGTCGAACGTTTTGTCCGGGTTCGGCAGCCATTTGAATTCGCCGAGCTTGCTCGTGTCGCCGTCTTGACGAATGTCGAAACGGTTGATGCGCGGAGCGGTGGCGATACGCGGACGAATCGGCGGAATCGTGCTGACCGCGACGCTTTCCGGGTCGTACATTTGGCGAATTTCTTCGTCGCCGAGGTACGGACCGTTGCAGTCGATCCAAGCGAGGAGACGTTCGCGGGCTTCGCCTTCGACCTTAACGCCGTGGTGTTCGCCGCTCGTCGCGTTGTGGAAGAGGCGGCTAACCGGCGAGTAAGCCGAATACGGCGGGAGGGTTTTCAGGTTGTCCGGGTCGTTCGCGCCGTAGGCTTCGACGATGAAGAGACCGGCGATGTTCTTCGGAACGTTGCGTTCGTCGCGCGGTTTCGCGCCGCCCCACGGGGTGTCGCCGCCGACGAACGTCATGTACGGTTCGTTGAACGGGCTGACGTCGTCCGGACGGTGGTGAACCCAGCCCCACCAACCTTTGGTCGACGGACGCCAAGTCATATTGATCGTTTGATACGCTTTGTTTTCCGGGTCGCCGTGGCACTTGATGCAGTACTTGTCGATGACCGGGTCTTGGACGAAGCGTTTGTAACCGATCGATTCTTCCGTACCCCAAGACGGCGGAACCGGTTTGACCGGCGCTTTCGTCGCGGCGATACCGGCTTGCGCGCCTTCTTGCGCGAAGTTTTGTTGGGTCGCCATCGAGGATTCGTGGCAACCGGTGCAACCGCGTTCTTCGCCCGGCATCACGTTCGTGAACGTGCGCATGACGTGAATCGCGCGGCCTTCGGCGTCGAGCATTTCAAAGAAGAGCGCTTCGCCGGCGGGAACTTCGAAACGGATGGAGCCGTCTTCTTCGATCGGAACCGTGCCGATGATGCGTTTGACGCCTTCCGCTTGGAAGACCGAAACGGCCGGGCCGTCGTGTTGGACGGTCTTGTTCCAAGTGGTGTACGTTTTCGGGTCCATTTGGATGATGCGGATCGCTTTCCCGTTTTTCTTGAGTTCCGGGAATTGTTCCGTGCCTTCGAAAACGTTGTTGCTGTAGAGGACGCCCGGCGCCGGTTTTTCGCCCGAGCCGATCTTCGGCCATTTGACGACGTCCGGTTTGACCGGGTAGAGGCCTTCGCGGTTGACGATCGGCATCGCGTGGTAGGCGTTGTACTTACCGCGGTAGATAAGTTCCTTGTTGCCGTACACGTCCATCAGGTAAAGACGGAAGTACCAGTCGTTGTGCGGCCCGTTGTAAAGGTGGCCGCCTTCGCGAGCGCTGACGAGGAAGACTTCTTCGCTGAGCGGATACGGGGTCTTGTAGGCGTAAATTTTACCGGATTGGTGATAATCGACCTTCGCGGCCGGGTCTTGCGGACCGTTGCCGACTTCGGCCCAAGCGACTTCGCGGGTAACGCGGTCGAGGCCTTTCGGGTAGTTCAAACCTTCGGACGGGTCGATGATCCCGATCGAGCCGTTGAACCAAGCGTGGTGGCCGAGACCGGTGAACATAACCTTGTTGCTGCCCGGGATGGCGCGGGCTTCGGTAAGGACGTCCGGCCAAGTCGATTGGTTGCCGTAGAAGGTTTGTTGGTTTGTGCCGTCCGGGTTCATCGTCCAGAGGGATTGAACGCGCCAGAGGGCTTTGTCCGTGTATTCCCAACGGGTGAAGATGACGCGACCGTCTTCGAGCATACTCGGGAGGTATTCCGGTTCGCCGTTGGCCGAGATAACGTAAATGTTCTTGCCGTCGGCGTCGCAACGCGAAACGGCGAAGGAGTGCGTCATCGGCATGCAACGGACGTAGGAGTGTTGACGGCTCGAGCAGAACGTGATTTTACCGTCCGGCGTGTAAACCGGGTCGAGGTCGTCGTAGTCGCCGAACGTCAATTGTTTCAGGTCGGAACCGTCGATATTGACTTCGTAGAGGTGGAACGACTTTTCGCCTTTCGGTTGGAAGCTGAAGAGAATCTTCGAGCAGTCGTAGGAGACGTCCGGACGCCAGAAGCTGCCTTCGTGTCCCTTCAAGACGTCGAAGACTTCGCCGCCCGGGTTCAGCCCGACGATCAACATACGCCCGCCCGGTTCCGCCATAAAGCCGTTGCGGTGGCGCGCTTCGTGGCCCCACTCGTCGGTGGCGTCGCCCGGTTTCCCTTTCGGGTACGGGTTGTCGATCAGGACGATCTTTTCGAAGTCGATCAACGGGTTTTTGAACGTGATATCGCGTTTGACTTTGCGAACGGCGATATAGAGTTCTTTGGCCGCTTCTTCGGTTTCTTCGGCGGCGTCGATTTTCTTTTCGAGTTCGGCGAGAGCCGCGAGGTCGGCGGTAAAGTCGACTTCGTCTTCGTAGTCGGCGACGATACGGTCGGCGATGGCGCGAGCGTATCCGATTTCGAGCTTGGCCTTTTCAAAGGTCGGCTCGTTATCGCATTGGAACAACCATTCGGTTTCCAGTTGCTTCATTCCTTCCGGCGTAATGTCGGCGGCAAAACCGACCGTCGCGGTCAAGGCGAGCAACAAAGCAAGCAACGTTTGCTTCATAGCGTTTTCCTTAGCGGTAAGCGGGTAATCCGTCGCGGATTCAAAATCGAGCGTTCGCGACCGGCGCGTTTCGTCGACGATTTCAAAACAGCGTAAACGTAACGATAATTTCTCGCCGTCCCGTTTCGAGCCGCCGTCCCTGCGTTCTTCCTTATTTCTTAAGCTCCCAACTTAAGAGTTCCAACGAAAGTTTCGGACGGCCCGCGAACGTCGTCGACGACAAAACGGAAGTTTTGCCGCAAACTGTCGGCGCAACTTATAATTTACCTTAAGAATAGCGTCGCGTCAACGACCGCCCGCTCGACTTTTGCCGAGATAACGCGATTTTTTACCATTTTTCGCCAAAAATTTCCTTTTTTCGTCGCAAACGACGCGACGCGCCCCGTTTTAACAAACTCCTTAATTTTAACACTTTACCCATCTTTCCCATTTTAACGTCGTCTCGTTCGCGGCGCTCGAGCGACGCGACGGCGCAACGCAACCCAAGCGGCGGAAAGAAGCGCGAATCCGACGACGATCGCGGTCGGCGAGAGCGGCGCTTTCGGCGTCGGCGGCTCTTCCGGAACGACGTTAACGACTCGCCCGACCAAAACCGGAACGCGTCCCCAAGGCCCCGGCCCGGTCGGCTCGACAACTTCGGCAAATTGCGCGTTTTGCGTTGTTTCGGAACTTTGGGCATTTTGAGCGTTTTCGGCGGTTTGCGTCGGGGGCGCCGTCGTTCTGTACGCCCAAGTTTTGGTAAACGCGCCAACAAACTCGATTTCGCGGCGATATTCTTTCCCGCCGCCCGTTTTCAATCCGTCGGGGAGTTCCGGAACGCAAAGGACGAGCGGCCAACCTTGCGAATCGTTAGCGAATAGGTAAAGTTGGTAATATCGGTCGATTCCGGTCGCCGCGACGACGTCCGGGTCGTCGACGAGAATAAGGTTCGCCCGCCGGACGCGCCCCCGCAGTTTGGCGACGCGTCCTTGATTTTCCTCCGGTCGATTGAAAAGCGCGACGATTCCTCTTCCTTCCGTCGAAAAACTCGAATCCGGCGTCAAAATCGATTTTTCGTCGCGGAGCGAATCCCGGCGAACGGCGGCGAGCGTCTCGTAAAACGGGCGAACGTCGGCGCTCGTCCAGCGGAGCGTTCGGGCGATCTCCCGGCGCCGCGTCGGGTCTTTTTCGGCGGTCAGCGCGCGAATCGGGTAAACGAGCGCCCCTTCGAACGCCGACAAATCGACGCCGAGCCGACCGAGCGGAGCGTCCGTCGGGAACCAACCGACTCGCGCCGCCAACGCGACCGCGCCGTCCGCTTCCCGCCCGAAACAAACGCCGAGTCCGCCGACGCGCTCGCCGACGCCGACGCTTTCCAAAGCGCCCAGTTCGCCCGCCTTCGTCAAATCGCCGTTTTTCGTCGTCTCGCCCATTTTACCTGCTTTACCCGCTTCCTCTGTTCCGCCCCGTTTAGCGTTCGCGTCGAAAAAATTCGGCGGCGCGGCGAACTTCGGGACGTTCGGCGAATAAACGACGAGCGTTTCCGGCGCGGCGGACGTTTCGCCGTTTTCTCCATTTCCCCCCGCTTTCCCATTTTCCGGCGAATCGAGCGCGACGACGACCCGGTAAAGCGCGTCGCCGCCGATTCGAGCCGCTTCGTCCGCTCCGGTCGGGAGCCGTTCGATTCGGAGCGCGGTTCCGCAAAAATAACGAACGCTCGCTCCCGAAACCGCTTTCGGACGGACGTTCGGCGCCGCCGCGACGTAATCGCCGAGCGTTCCGACGAGCGCCGCAACTTCCCTATTTTCGCTATTTTGTCTATTCTCGCTTCCACCGAACCGCTCCGCCAAGACCGACGGCGAAACGAGCCGCGCCAACCGCTCGAACGTCGCGACCGCGATTCGCCGCCGCTCGACCGCCTCGGTCGAGTCGAGTTTCGGGCGGAGTTCCCCCGACGCCGCCGTTTCGCGCCGCCAAGCGTCGACGTCGACGCCGGTCGCGACGCTCCAAAACGCCGCGTCGTCGTCAATTTGCGCAATTTCGCCAATTTGCGTTTTTTGCGCCGTCCCCGCGTTTTCCGCAATCCCCCCGACTTCCGGCGTCTCGGCGCGGACCGCTCCGACGAGCGTTCCCGTCGCGACGGCAAAAAGCGCGAACGGTTCGATCGAGTCGGGCAAGTCGAGCGCGTTCTTTCCCCGTTTGCCCCGCCTACCTGTTTTTCCGCCCGACTTGCGCCCGACGAAACGCCGCGTCAAGAGCCAAACGGCGACGATCGCGACGCAAACGCCGATTTTAACGCCGAGCGCGCTCCCCGTTTTCGCCGATTTTTCGCTCGTTCCGCTTCCGTCGTCCGCCGACGCCGCCGAACCGCTCCAACGGAAATCGACCGCGACGAGGGTCGGCGCCGCGTAAAAATCGTCCCCGCCGTCGAACGCCGTCGTTCGATAATAAACGGCGGTCGCCTCGACCGTTTCGCGCCGATACTCGACCGTTTCCGGGTAAGCCGTCGCGTTTTCGAGCCGCTCGTCGACGTTAAAACCGGGCGGAGCGCGCCGCGTCAGGAGCCGAACCGGGTCGCGTTTTGAATCGGGGAGCAAGACCCAAAGGTCGTAAAACCCGCCGCTTTCCCCGCTTTCTTTACTAACGCCGATTGCCGCAACCTCGCGATTTTGCGCCGCCTTCCCTTCTTGCGCAATTTCGCCGTTTTGCGTCGCTTCGCCGACTTGCGCGACTTCGCCGTTTTGCGCCGTTCCCCTCGACGTCGGAACCCAAACGGCGCGGAGGAGCCGCCCGCGGAGCGCCAGCGTCTTTCCTTTGTACTTCGCCCCTTGACGGCGCAACTGGAAGTCGACCGCGTCGGCGAACGGTTCCGGCGCTTCGTTTCGCCCCGCTTCGCCAACCTTCCCAACTTGCCCGTTTCCTCCGGTTCCGCTCGGTTCCAACGCGTTCCAAATCGCTTCGAGCGCGGCGCCGTCGCGGCGGTAAATCAACGGGAAACCGTCCGCAACCCAAGCGTCCGTCGGCGCCGTCGACGCGACTTCGCCGTTTTGCTCTGTTTGCGTCGTTAGCGTTATCTCCGCCGTCCGCTCAATTTGCCCAACCTGCTCAGTCTGTCCAGTTTGTTCGACTTCGCCGTCTTGCGCTTTCGACGCGTTTTCCCCGATCGCTCCGACGAGAACGACCGCCGCCGACGCCGCCGTTCGAGCGACGCGTTTCCAAAAATTTCGATTGATTTTCATCGGCAAATCGAGTATCATTAACAAACGAGCGCTCCGCTTGCGTTCGACGCGCTTCCCAACGTTCGCCCTTTTCCGTTTTGGCGAACGGCGGTCGGAAACGCGCCGGTTGGAGCGACGCTCGCCCGCTTGTCGTTAACCGTTATTAATTAATATTGACAAAATTTCCCGAAAACCGCCCCCTTGCGACGGCGTCGACGTTCAACGCGTCGACGCGACAGGACGAAAGCCAATGTCCCGACGGCTCCTTTTTTCCGCGCTTTTCCGACGCTCCGACGCTCGCCGCGACGGGGCCCGCCTTCCATTATACGCCGAAAAGCCGCTTCGCGCAGCCCTCGGCGCCGCGATTTCTTCCGTTTTTTTTCTCGGAATCTCGATTTCGCCCCTCGAATCGGCCCGCGCCGACGAAGATTGGGAGCGTTTTCTGCAAGCGCTCGACGACCGCGGGTACGACGACGTCGCGCTCGATTATTTGCGCTTGCTTGAAAAGTCCGGGAACGCGCCGCCGGAACTCGCCGCCGAACTCGATTTCCGGCTCGGCGTCGCGACGTTAAAATCGCTCGCGACCGCTCCGGCGTCCGCTCGGGCCGACTTGGCGGCGCAGGGTCGCGCTTCGCTCGAACGTTACTTGGCGGCGAACCCCGATTCGCCGAACGCTTCCGCCGCGAACGCCGCGCTCGCGCAAACGCTGATCGACGCCGGGGAACGCTCGCTCGCCGACGCCGCGAAAAAAGGCGTTTCGGAAGACGCGAAGTCGAAAGCGCTCCTGGCCGCTCGCGTCGCGTTCGCCGACGCGAAAAAACCGCTCGACGCCGCGCTCCAAGCCGCCCGAGCCCGCGTCCAAGCCGTTCAAAAAGACCCGAAAGCCAAACAAACCGACAAGCAAGCGGCCCGAGCCGAGTTCGTCGACTTAACGCTCAAAACGGCGAAACTAACGGCGCAAACGGCGCGAACGTTCCCGGAAGGCGCCGCCGAGCGAACCGACGGTTTGACGAAGGCGCGCGGTTATTTCGCGAAATTTTACGAGACGTATCATCAGTTCCCGGCGGCGTTTGAAGCGCGTTTCAACGAAGCGCAAGTCGCGGCGGAACTCGGCGACGTCGACGCGGCGCTCGCGGCCCTTTCGGAACTCGCCGTCTTGCCTTATGAAGACCGTTACTCGTCGCTGAAAACGCGCGCTTCCCTCCTCGAAGCGGAAATCGCGCTCGCCGGCGACGCCCCGACGCGTTGGATGAGCGTCTTGCAAAAGTTCCGCGCTTGGAAAGACGCGAAGCTCGACGACGCGTTTTACGGAAGCGCCGAAGGTTTGCGTTTTCATCTCTTAACCGCGCAAGCGACGATCAAGCTCGAAGAGTTGCGCCGCTCCGACCGCGACGCTTACGTCGCCGCCGGGCGCAAAACGTTCGTCGACGCCGACGATCCGACGTACAAACTCCTCAATTCGCCGAAAAAAACGACCGGTTCGAACGCCGTCGTCGTCTTCGCGCTCGAAACGCTTTCGTTCGTCGCCTCCGGTCGCGGAAGCGCCGCGCTCGAAGCGGAGGAACTCCTCAAACACCCGTTCTTCGAAGGAATCGACCGTTCGAAATTCTCGTTCGCGCAAAAGGTTAGCGACTTCCCGAGCGCCGCCGACGCCGCGTCGCGCGCCGCGTCGATTTTCGCGCAAACTCGCGCCGAAGCCCGCAACGCCGCCCCGGAACTCGCCGCCGAAGCGAACGCGCAAGCGGAAAAAGCCGCCGCGGACGCCTATCAAGCGTTCCAAACCGCGTTCGGATACGTCGACGACAAAACGCCGCAATCCGAACTCGACGCGCTAAAGCTCCGTTTCGCCGTTCTTTGCTTCTCAACCGAGCGTTTCGACGAAGCGTTCGCCGCCGCCGACGAACTCGTCAAAAACCGCCCCGACTTCGCCGACGCGCCGCAAGCCGCGACCGTCGCGCTCCGCGCTCTCCAAGCGTCGAACGCGAAACTTCGCGCCGAAGCCGCCGACGAAGAAACGCTCTCCGACGCGTCCGCAAAGCTCGCCGAATACGCCGGTTACGTCGTCGAACGCTGGAGCGCGGCGACCGACGCGGCAAGCGTTTCGGTCGTTCAAGAAGCGGCGCTCGTCCGAACCGACGCGGCGGTCGCGTCCGGCGATCTCGACGGCGCTCGGACGCTCTTGGAGCAAATCCCGGAAAACTCCCCGCGACGCGCCGTCGCGGAACTGCGCCTCGGCTCCCTCCTTTGGAAGACTTGGAACGAACGCAAAGTCGCCGCCGACGCGCAAGCGGAAATCGCCGACGCCGCCAATCCGACCGCCGCGCTCGAAGCGGAAGCCGCCGACGCCGCGCTCGCCGAACTTCGCGACGCCGCCGAAAAGACGCTCCTCGCCGGTTTGCAACGGAAAATCGCCGAGTCGAACCGCTCCAAAACCGATTATTTGGCGATTTACTCCGCGTTCCAGCTCGCCGAAATTTACGAGCGCGCCGGAAACGTCGCCGACGCCGAAAAATGGTTGACGCATCCGGACTTCGGCCCGCTCGCCGTCGTCGAAGCCGCGCTCGACGGCGCCGCGTCCGCCGCGTCCGAAACCGCTTCGCAAGACGGCGAAAACGGCGAAACTTCCGCCGCAACCCCCGAAACCGCCGCGACTTCCGCCGAATCGTCCGACGCGAACGTCGACGCCGCCAATTTCCTCGACGACAATTTCCAAACGGCGACGCTCGCGCTCGCGCTCCGCGTCCGAACCGCCGACGCGTCCCGGCTCGACGAAGCGCAAAAGACGATGGAGCGGCTCGAAACGGTCGCCGCGCGCAACCCGGAAAACGCGTCGAAACTGACCTCCGTTTACCTCCGCCTCGGACGCCGCGTCGAAGAACGTCTCGTCGAGCTGAAAGAAGCGGCGGACGACGGCGACGCGTCGAAAGCGGAGGAACTCGCCGCGACGACGAAGAGCTTCGAAGCGTTTTTACAACGCGTCGCGCAACGCGGCGACGCGAACGGTTACGCCGCGTTGCGTTGGGTCGCCGACTCCTATTTGTCGCTCGGTCGCGGGTTGGCCGGAACGCTCGGCGACCCGCCCCCCGAAGCGGTCGCGTATTTCGCCGAAGCGGGCCGCGCTTACCAAACGATTTTGCGCCGAATCGCCGCCGACCCGAACTTCGCGCCGACGCCGAACGCTCGTTTCGCGGTCTCGATGAAAGTCGTCGAATGTCTCCGCGGCGCCGGCGCTTACGAGAAGGCGTTTTCGCAACTCGGCAAGCTCCTCGACGAACGCCCGACGAACGTCGACCTTCAGTTTGAAGCGGCGCGAACGTTGCAGGCGGCCGGTCGCAAAAACCCGACGTACTTCGCGCAAGCGATCGTCGGCGGGATTCCGAACGCGCAAGGTCGTTCCCGCGCTTGGGGTTGGAACGGTCTCGTCAACAAGCTCGCCCGCTCGCTCGCGTCGAATCCGCGCCTCGCTCCGGCGTTTTACGACGCTTGTTTCGAGAAGACGCGCTGTCGTTACCTCGACGCTCGCCGAACGACCGACCCCGCCGAACGGGAAAAAAAGGCTCGCGCCGCCGAAACGGAACTCGAACGCCTTCGCCAAACCCGTCCCGACTTGGGCGGCGCGGCGACGTTCGCGAAATTTGACGCCGCTTACCAAAACTTCCAAAAGTTGCGCGGCGTCAAAAAGCCGACGAGTTTGCGCGCCGTCGGGAAACCGGTCGCCGCCGAAACCCCGAATTCGACGTCGAAACCGCCGGTCGCCCAACCGGTCGAAAACGCGCCGACGCAAGCCGACGAAACGCCGTCCGCCGACGCCGCGCCGGTCGAAAACGCGTCGTCGGAAACGTCCGGCGAAACCGCCCCCGAAACGCCGGAAAACAACGATTAAGGAACCAAGCCGATGCCCAAAACAACGCTCGCGCTCCGCTTCGGCGCCGCGCTCCTCGCCGCCGTTTGCGCCGTTCCCGCCGCCCGCGCCGACGCCGTTCGCGTTCTCGCGCCGAACGCCGACGGAACGCCGGAAGAAACGACGCTCGAAGGAAAAATCGCGTCCGTTTCCGCCGACGAAATCGTTCTCGACGTCGACGGTCAAACGCGAACGCTCGCCGCCGCGTCCGTTCTCGGAACGCAATACGACGACGAACCGATCGCGCTCGCCGCCGTCCGCGCCGACCTCGAACTCGGCAAGTACGAAGACGCGCTCGCCAAACTCGCCGAAATTTCCGCCGCCGACGTTCGCTCCGCGCGCGCCGCGGTCGCCGCCGAAATCGAGTCGCTCCGCGCGCTCGCGACCGGGCGTCTCGCGCTCGCCGGATCGGAAAAGCTCGCGACCGGGGGCCGAGCCGTCCTCGCGTTCGTTCAAAAGTCGCCGACGCATTGGCGACATTATGAAGCGGTCGAGCTTCTCGGCGAAATCTTCGCGAAAACCGGCAAACCCGCCGACGCCGAAAAACAATTCGCCGCGCTCGAACAAGCCGCTTCGCCGACCGTTCGCGCTCGGGGAAAAATCGCTCGCGGAACCCTCGCGCTCGCCGACGCCGCCCGACTCGCCGACGCCGAAAAGCTCTTCGCCGACGCGATCGCCGAACTCGACGCCGCCTCCGCCGCCGGAGCCGAAACGAACGCCGTTCGCGTCCTCGCGCAAATCGGCGCCGCTCGCGTTCTCGCCGGGCAAAAACGCTTCGACGACGCCGAAAAAACGCTCGACGACGCGATCGCCGCGACGCCGCGCGACGCGATCGCGACGAACGCCGCGATTTACGTCGCGCAAGGCGAAATCCGCGTCGCCGCCGGGCGTCCTCGCGACGCGATCGTCTCTTACGTCCGCGTCGAACTCCTTTACCCGTCGGCCCGAGCGCGACGCGTCGAAGCGTTGAAAGCCCTCGTTCCTCTTTGGACGCAAACGGGCCGTCCCGACCGCGCCGACGACGTTCGCCGAACGTTGAAAGAGCGGTTTAAAATCGACCTCGACGCCGCGTCAAAGTAACGCCGCCGGACTCGAACGGACGCGCCGGTTCCCGCTCTCGACGTTTTCGACGCGACGCCGTCCTTTCCCGCCTTCCCCAACCTCGCCAACTTAACGCCGTCGAAAGCGCGAATCGGCAAAATCGTTCCCGTTCGCGTTTCCGACGCCGCCGTTTCCGCCGATTTTCGCCGCCGGTTCTTTACGCGCCGCGCAAAATCGGTTATTATATTAATATTGGCGCGTTTTCGCCGTTTTACGTCGGCGGAGTCGCGTTCCTTTTTGACTTAAATCGCCAATCGTCGTCGTTCGCCGCGAGCGTTCGTCGCCCGCCCGTTCGTCCCCTTGCGCAGGAGCCCATTATGTTCGCGTTCCCGTCCCGTCCCGTTTTCGCCGTCGACCGCCCGAGCCGACTCGGCGTTCTTTTCGCGACGCTTTGCGCCGTTTTCCTCGTCGCCGCGTTCGCCGCGTCCCCCGCCGCCGTCGCGCAAGACGACGACCTCTTCGGCGATTTGAGCCCGGACGCGACGCTCGCCGACGCCGGTTCCGCGCCCGCCGCTCCGGCGCCCGACGCCGCCGTTCCCGCCGCTCCGGTCGAAGGAGCCGCCGTCGACGCCGCCGCTTCCGGAACCGAATCCGCCGACGGCGAAGAGGCGCCCAAAGGCGAAAACTACCTCGTTTGGATGTTCCGCTCGCTCGGCCTCTTCTTTACGGTCGTTTTCTCGCTCCTTTCGCTCTCGATGGTCGCGCTGGTCGTCGTCAACGTTCTCGCGTTGCGACGCGACGTCGTGGCTCCGGAAGAGTTGGCGACGAAGTTTGGCGCGCTCCTCGACGAGAACCGCTTCCAAGACGCTTACCAACTCGCGAAAGACGACGAGTCGATTCTCGGCAAAACGCTCGCGATCGGCCTTTCGAAGACGTCCGCCGGATACGCGAAAGCGGAGCAAGCGATGCGCGACGTTCAAGAAGAAGAGACGATGCGGCTCGAACACCAAATCGGCTATCTCGCGTTGATCGGCAACTTAGCGCCGATGATCGGGCT
>JAFSDX010000012.1 GCA_017436025.1 Thermoguttaceae bacterium | reverse complement strand
CTCTCGCGCTTTCCCCCGTCGCGCAAAATTTTCGATTTTGAGAAAAATTTTCTTAAAAAAAACGCCCAAGACTCCCTAAAAACGCCAAAATGCTCTTTACATAAACCGGAAAAATCGTCAATATCCGCCCAACGATGAAACGCGTCGCGCCCCGTTCGGTCGCGTTCGCCAATTTCGCGTCCCTTTTTTGCCGACGCTTCGCCGACGCTTCGCCGTCGACGTTCGTCAAAATCGGCGCGACCCGCGTTTCTTAACGAACAAATTTCGGCGCCCTCGTCCGTCGGACGTTTTTGTCTCCGACCGCGGCCCGCCTCGATTATCGACGTATCAAGGAGAACTCAAAGTGAAAAACGTTCGCACGCTTACCCGCTCGCTTCTTTGCGCCTCGCTCTGCTTGGTTTGCGGTTTGGCCGAAGCTCAACAACCCGCCGCTCGTCAAGCCGCTCCGCGCGCCGCCGCTCAAGCGACCGCTCAACCGGCTCGCCAAACCGCGCTCCTCGTCGGCGTCATCGATATGCGCTCCGTCCTCGAACGCCATCCGGGCGTCGCCGACAAAATGCCGGAACTTGTCAAAAAGCTCCAAGCCGAAGAAGCCAAACTGATGCAAGCGCGTCAAAGCGCCGACAAAGAAATCGCCGGAATCCAAGCGGAATTTGAAGTCGGTTCGCAAGAATATACCGACCGTACTCGCGCCGCTCGCGAAAAATTCACCGCCGCCGGTTTCGAAGCGCAAGAAGCGCAAGAAGCGATCGTCGCCGAACGCACCAAAATCCTTTACCAAGCGTATACCGACGTCCAAGACGCCATCAAGACCGTCGCGCAACAATACGGCATTTTGATCGTTCACTCGAAGATCAAGTTCGACGCCGCGGGCAAGGTTCCGGAAGAAGTTGTCGCGCTCCAAGAAGCCGACCAAAACCCGATCGTTTGGAACCGTCCGGAATGCGACATTACCGACGCGGTTATCAAACAACTTGCCTCGAAAGTCGGCGAACCGCAAACGAAAGCCGCTCCGGCGCAAACCGCCCTTTCGAACGTCGGTCAACAAGCGATGCAAGCCGCCGCCGCTCCGGTCGCTCCTCGCGCCGCCGCTCCGAACGCGACTCGCGCCGCCTCCGCTCCGACCGCCGCGCCGCGCCGCTAAGTTTTTCGCCTCGGGCTCTTGTAAAAGCCGCCGGTTTCGATCGACGGCTTTTTTCGCGCCCTTAATAAAACGGCGTTAAAATCGCTTCGACCGGCGCCGCCTTACCAATTTAACGCTCGTTCAAGCTGATTTTCGCCCCTTTTCCTCCGCTCCGGTCGCCTCGCGTCTCGCCAAGCCGACGGAGCGTTCGCAACGCGACGATTCCGCGTTTGCCCTTTTTCCGCCCCTCGCAAGAGCGCTCGACCGAGCGAACCGCCGCCGGAGACATCCCTTGACCTTTTCGCTTCCCGAAATCGTTCGCGTCGAATCGACGCGCCGCCAACGAACGTTAGCGCGCCGCGTCGACGTCGCCGGTTTCGGCTTTTGGACGAGTCGCGACGTCGTCTTTTCCTTCCTTCCCGCCGACGACGATTCCGGCGTCCGGTTTTTCCGCGTCGACCTCCCGAACTCCGCGCCGATTCCGGCCCTCGTCGCCAATCGAATCCGGAAACCGCGCCAAACGAGCCTCGCCGTCGGCGACGCGCAAGTCGATATGATCGAACACGTTCTCTCCGCCCTTCGCGGCGCCGGAATCGACAACTGCGACGTCTTGGTCGACGCGCCCGAAGCGCCCGGCCTCGACGGTTCCGCCGCCCCGTTTTTAGAAGCGTTCCTCGAAGCCGGCGTCGTCGAGCAAACCCGCGAACGGACTCGACTTAAAGTCGTTTTCCCCGGTCGTTTCGGCGACGATTCCGCCTATATCGACGTTCTTCCAAGCGCGCCGGAAACCGACGTGTCAAACGAAAACGCCGATTTTAACGCTTCCAACGATTCCGCCGAAAAAAGCGCTTATGATTTCGGGTCGCCCTGTTACGAATATCGATTAATTTACGACGTTCCGCGTTCAATTCCCAACCAAATGGCGCGATTTGAATTCACTCCCGAAACGTTCCGCCGCGAAATCGCTCCGGCGCGCACCTTCTTAACCTTCGAAGAGGCGAATTACCTCCGCGAACAAGGGATTTGCGGTCGAGTCGGCCCGCGCGACGTTCTCGTTTACGGCGCCGACGGCCCGATTGAAAACCGTCTCCGTTTTGAAAACGAGTGCGCCCGCCATAAAATCCTCGATATGTTCGGCGATTTCGCGCTCGCGCCGGTCGATTGGGACGGCGAGTTCCGAGCCTGCAAAACCGGACACCAACAAAACGCCGACGCGTTGGCGAAAGCGCTTGAAATCGCTCGTTGACGCCGTCGCTTTTTTCCCGTTTACCCGTTGCGCAAGCGGTAAAAACGCCAAACTTTAAGAAAAATCGCTAAAATCCGCATTTTTCTTTCAATCCACAGAATTTTCCACATTCCCAAAATTGGAAACTTTGTTATAATAGAGCGAAACGGCGACGCGCCTTTTAGCGACGCGTCGCGACTCGGCGAATCCGTCCGCGTCGGCGGTCGTTTTCGCGTTATCAACGACGTTTCTCCCGCGCCGTCGACTTGCGCCGTTCCGCGTTAAGTCGTTTTAAGGCAAGGAGAAATCGTCGACGTCAACCCAAAGGCGAACCAATGAAAAAATTGCGTTTAGGCGTCGTCGGGACGGGTCGTCTCGGCGGTTTTCACGCGGACAAAGCCGCGGCCAACCCGGAAGTCGAACTGATCGGCGTCGCCGACGTTTCGGAATCGAACCGCCGCCGCGTCGCGGAAAAGCTGAATATTGAAGACTTTGCGACGGTCGCCGAACTCCTTCCCCGAGTCGACGCGGTCGTCGTCGCGGCGCCGTCGGTTTTACACGCGGAAATCGGTCGCGAAGTTCTGAACGCCGGCAAGCACCTCCTGATGGAGAAACCGGCGACGACGTCCGGCAAGTCCGCGCTCGAACTCGCTCGCCTCGCCGCGTCGCGCAATCTCGTTTTCCAAGTCGGGCACGTCGAGCAATACAATCCGGCTTGGCAAGCGGCGCAAACGTTTTTGACCGACGTTCGAGCCGGTCGCGAATCGGCCTTTATCGACGCGACGCGTTGCAGCGGATACACGTTCCGCTCGACCGACGTCGGCGCCGTTTACGACTTGATGATTCACGACTTAGAACTTGTTTTGTCGCTGATTCCGTCGTCGGTCGAACGCGTTTCGGCGTTCGGTTATTCGCAATTCGGCGGTTGCGAAGACGCCGCGTTTGCGACGTTGGAGTTTGCAAACGGTTCCGTCGCAAGACTTTCCGCTTCTCGCGTCGAACAGGCGCCGATTCGCAAAACGACGATTCGTTCCGCGTCGCAAACGCTCGAAATCGACTTCGCGGCTCGCTCGGCTAAGCGTTTAACTCCGAAAAAATCGATCCTTAACGGCGATTATTCCCCGAACCGCGTTACCTTCGGCGAAATGGCGTCGCGCGTTCCGACCTTTATGTCGGAGGAATACGAAACGGAGGAACTCGTTCGCGACCCGTTCGACGCCTTGTCGCTTGAGATGCAAGACTTTGTTTCGTCGATTTTACGCGGAACGCCGTCGACCGTCCCGGGCGAACGCGCCGCGCAAGCCGTCGCCGTCGCCGACGCGATCATTCGCGACGTCGCCGCCAGAAGCGCGACGCTCCGTCCCGCGCTCAAAATCGCCGGTTGATCGTTTTTTTTCAACCGCTTAACTCATTTAAAATCGCCGGTTAACTTCTTTTACATTGCGCTTAACCGGCTCCGAATCCTCGCTCCGCTCGCCGTTTTTTAACAAACGACGAGCGTTTTTTATCGGCGCCTCTCGCGGAAACGACATTGCGTCGCTTACATTAACCGCGATACGGCTGCGTCCAAGCGGCGTCGGTCGGAAGCGGCGACTTGTCTTTTCCGGTTCCCAAATAAACCGGTTCGGCGTCGACTCGCGTTACTCTCGCCCTAACGTATAAATCGTCCGATTTCAAGGTATACGAACCTTCGACGCCGTCGAACGTCGCCAATTTTTCGCCGATTTTCTCCGAGTATCCTTCGATGCGCCGGTTCATTTTCGGCCCCGCTTCCGCGTCAAAGTACTTCGGCGTCGGATCGTAATCCTTTTTCGTTCCGAAAAATTCGACGCGCCACTTCCCTTCTTTCTCCGGTTTGGCTTTAACGCAAAGCGTTTTCCCGTCGAACGTTACGTCGTCCAACTCAAGCCCGGTCGAAATATACGAGTCGCCCCGATTCATCGCGTCGAGAATCGCTTTCGGCGTCAGTTCCGTCGCGCGGACGCCGGTCCAACCGTAAAACGCGACAAAGCTAGTGTTAAAAACGCCGTGCGAGTCGTCCGTTCCGGTTCCGTAAAGGAAATCTTGATCGTGCGACGCCCTGTAAGCGTTGACCGCGTCCCAAAGCGACTCCGGCGTCCAAGCGCCCGGAATAAAGGGATACGACGTGCAGTTGTTGGTAAATTCGAGGAACCTAACCTCCGGTCGCGCAATGAGATCGCTCGCCTGCACGTTGTAATATTGCCAAAGCGGATGATTGACCATAAAGAGCCAAGGCTTGCCGGTTCCGTCGTACATTTCGCGCGCTTTGTCGTAAGACTTCGAAATAACGCCGCCGATTTTTTCGTCGCCGAGGTAAAAATTCTCGTCGACGTTGATCAAGTTGAGGTGCGACCAAGGCGTCGTCATCTCGAACGCGGACATAAGAAGGAAATTCTCCTTATCGCCAAATTGTTGTCGCAATTCTTCGCAAGTCTTTAAACGAACAAAGGTTCCCTCGGCGGTTTCCTTCAAAACGACGGAGTCTTCGCCGAAAAGTTCGCGCGCTTTCCGAACTCGATCTTCCGTCAAATTAGAGCGAACGCCCGGCGTCGCCAACCGTTTCCAATACGACGTTTCCCCCTCGAACGGTTTCGCGTCTTTGCCGTCGAACTTGAAATCGTTACGCTGCAAAACGTTATGTTCGGTGAACGCGAAGAAATTATACCCGCGTTTCTTGTATTCGGCGAGCGCGACCTCCGGCAAATCCTGTCCGTCGCTCCACTGCGAATGCGCGTGTAAATTCCCCTTGTACCAACGCGCGGTCGGCTCGGCGGCCTTCGCGACGTCGTTTAACAAATTAGGCAAAAACGGAGCGGCGAGGGCCCCGGCGGCGGTCGCGCGCAAAAAATCTCGGCGTTTCATTTCGGCAACTCCTTTAAAAAACATCGCTTACAAGCAAACGCGTTTTCGTTTTACCGACGAAAGCCGCGTCGCCTTTCTCTCATTTTAGCGCCGCGACGCGTCAAACGCAAGCAAATTTTCAAAAATTTCGAATTTTTTGAATTCGAGCTTCTTCGTTGTCTTGTTACCCGACGTCGCGCTTTATCCCGTTTTCTTCCCCGTTATGCGACGCCAAGCCGCAATGCTTTCGAATCCAACGCCCAAACGCTCGTTTCTCTTCGCCGGTCGTTCCCAACGCGAACAAAGCCGCCGCGCCCAAGACGACGTAAAAAACGCCCCAAGCGCAAATCGAGTAATGATTCGGTTTAACGCAACACCAAACGACCGCGAACGGCCCCGCCAACGCCGCGACGCCCAGCGCCGTCGCCTTCGTCCAACGCGCCCAATACGTCCGCCGCCGCTCGCCGAGAAGCCGACACGTCGCGTTTGGAAGCCAACCGAAATGAATCGCGACGCCGGGTAAAACGGTTCCGAGCGCGACGCCGTATAACCCCAGCCCGCAACAAATGAAAACGACGCTCAACGCGACGTTAGCGACGCCGTGTAAAATCGATCCGACGGCCAAGACGCGGTGTCGAGCGACGCCCTGCAACGCTCGCGCGTTCGTTTCGGAACTCCCGCGATACCAAGCGGTTGCGACAACGCAAAGCGCAAGCGCCGGGTAAACGTCCAAATACGCCGCGCCAATCCAACGCTCGACAAACGCTCGCCCGAACGCCAAAACGCCTCCGGAGAGAAAAAGCGTCCAATAAATCGACGCGCGGTGAATCGCCGCTCGCGACGCGAAAAATTCGGCGCTCAACGCGACGCCGCAACCGTTGTTTTTACAACGTTTTCTCTTTTCAATCGCATCCAACGACGGCGCGTCGCCGTTTTCCGTTTTTTCCGAAGTTGACGCCGCGTCGTTTTTAAACGTCGACGGCGCGTCGTTTCTCGACGTTTTCTCCGTCGACGCGGCAAGTTTCGCGAACCAATTCGTTTGCCAAGTCGAGGTTTCGCGAATAAAGGAAGCCAAGTAACTGCAAAGCGTTACAACGACCAAATTATACCGCGCGACGTCGTTTAGCGACATAAACGCCGAAATCAGCAACAGGTCGCTTCGGTCGACCGCCGTTTCGCCGACTTGCGCCAAAAACGCGAAAACGCCGTATTCGAACAACTCGCGAACCCGACCGCGTCGAAACGAACGAAGCGAAAAACGAAAACGCGGAACCGCCGCCCGCGTCAACGCGACGTAAACGCCGAGTTGCAAAAGGGTTAAAACGGCGTTTCCAACGACGAGCGCGACAACGCGTCCTCCGAAAAAGAGAATAACAAAGTTGACGACGCCGAATAACACTCGAAAAACAAAGACGGTCGCTCCGGTTAACTCTTGTCGCAACGCGCCGCGCAACACGCCGCAAACGCCGTCCGAAACCTTTGAAATCGCAAACGATACGCCGGAACAAAAAAGCGCGGTCGCCAACGTCGCGGCGTCCGGCCCGGTCGCGAAAAGCGACGCGACGCCGCAAGCGACGAGCGCCGTTAACACGACCGCCGCCGAAAGCGCGCCGAAAAGAACGAGCGTCGTCGAGCCGATTTCGTTGAGTCCGTCCCAATCGTCAAGCGCGTAATACTTTGTTACAAAACGACTTGTCGATGTCGTCAATCCGAAATCAAGCAAGCCGCACCACCCGGCGAAGAGCGACGCGCAAACGTAAATCCCGTAAGCGCGCTCGCCCAACGTCGCAAGCATATACGGCGTCAAAAAGATTCCGAAAAAAATCCCGACAAGAAGCGCGCCGCCCGAGAATCCCGCGCCTCGCAACAACCGTCCTAACGCGCCGTTTGACAACGTTTCTCCCTTTCGATTTCAGCTTTTTAACGACGCGCCGTCGCTTTTTTGGCGACGCTTCATCATATCGTTTCCTTGCGTTTTAAATCCAAATCAACGTTTGAAACGAGAATTTCAACGTCCGCTTTTCGCCCGGTTTGAGCGTCGTCGTCCAACGCATTTCTTGCCGTCGATTGACGCGATTCGCCGCGTAACCGCTTGCGCCGTCGCCGATTACCGTCGTCTTCGGCGGTTCGTCGAACCCCTCGAACGACTCCGGAAGCGCGACGCCGGAGAATTGCCGACTCAATAAAACGGTCGTTTCCTCGTCGCGATTGTTGGCGATTTCGATTTCCGCGTCGATCACCGCGACGCGAAAACAGTTTCCCCAAGGCAGGACTCGGACGTCCCGGCCCCAAAGATCGCGCCGAATTTCTTGAACGTCCTTCCAACGCAACTCGCCGCTATTCCCGGGTTTAGACGCGGCGTTTGCGCCGTTCGCGACGTTTCCGGCGGCCCTTTGCGCGGCGATTTCCGCGACCAAACCGTCGAGGTTTTCCGGTTCGTTCGAGCGCGGTTCGACCTCGTTCGTCGACGCCGCGTCGTATTCGGAACGCTCGTTTTCGACGGAGCGAACGCGAACGCTAAGCGCTTTCGTTATCGGCAGTAAGGTCGTTTCGCCGGGATTCGTCCAATAAATCGGATTTTGCCCCAAGAACCGCGCGCCGTCGACGACGGTCGCCGGGCCGGTCGTCGTCGGAAAGTCGAACGGATTCGCAAACTGCAGCGCGTCCCAAGGTTCCGAGAAGCGGCTTCCGTTCGCGACCAAGTTTTCGCCGGAAGTCGTTCGACCGTAAACGCTTGACGCGCCGCCGTTTAAAAAAGCGCTCGGGTCGCGTCGCCGTCCGTTTTCATCCCAAATATCGGCGATATCCCAACAGACGACGCGGCGATAAGGCGTCGTTTTGCGGGCGACCGAAAAGAGCGTTCGGTCGTTTTTCGCCAACGTTTTGCGCCCGACCGCTTGCGCGAACACGTCGACGCCTTCGCCGAACGACGCCTCGTCGCCCGACGCCGCGCCAAGACCGCCGCCCGTTCCGGAACCCGTTGGAGCGACGGCGTTTAGCGTCAGCGCCTGCTGCGTTAAAATCGAAGCGCCGCCTCCGCGAGCGTAAAGGCCCGCCGCGCCGTTCGCGCCCGACGTAAGCGACGTAAAAAAGCCGTTTAAGTCGACGCTCGGCGCCATCGGCGAAAGCGCGTCGCGAGTCGCGATTTGCGGAAACCCGCTAAAGAGCGCGACCGGCGTTCCTTCGAACGAGCGCCATTCGTTCGCAAGTATCGCATTTTGTTCGAGTTCGAGCGTTTTTGAGTCGAGCAAACGAACGCGGTACTGCGGCGCCCAAGTCGCCCCGCGCGTCAAGTAAAAGAGTCGAATCGTCGTCGGGCCGTTTTTTCCCGTTTCCCCTTTTTCCGCGCCGTCGCCGCTCGGTTTGACGTCGAAAATCAGCCGCGGACGCTTCCGCCAAACGGTCGTCGGGCCTTCGCCGGGCGCGGTCGAAACAACTTTAATCTCCGCCGCGTCGTTCACCCAAATCGTTTCGCCGTCGTCGGTTGCGAAAAGAACGCCGCCGACGTTCGACCGAGCGACGCCGACGACTTGCGTCGAAAGAGGGCTCGAAAACGCGCCGTTCCAACGCGACGCCGCGTAAGCGCTCGCGCCGTCGCTCTCCGTTTCGCCGTCGTCGGAACGCCCCGTCGGAACGATTCGCAACTCGCGCGGCTCCGACTCGCCGGGCAAAACGACGCGCACCTTGCAACCGCTAAAATCTTGCGTCCAATCGATTTCCGCCGCTTCGGCTATCGGAATCTCGACGTCGTCGACGGTCGAAGTCGTCTCGACGACGCCGTCGCTCTCGATGAAAAACGTCCCGTGCAACGGACTCGGCGGCATCGACGTCGCGTATCGCCCGGGCCCCGAGACTTCGAAACGCTCCTCGACGACCGCGATCCCGTTCTTGAAAACGCCGAGCGACGCGATCTTGCCGACGACCGGAACCGGCCTCGACGGCGCGTCGCCGTTTCGAACCGACTCGCCGCCGCCCGCCGCTCGCGCCGTCGCCGCAACTCCCGACTTCGCAAGCGGTTGCGACTCTTGCGCCGCAACGAAGACGCCGCCGAACAACGCGGTCGAAAGCGCCGCGCCCCCCAACGCCGCGACCATTTTGTCCCTTTTCCCGATTTGTTTTTTTCCCCTCATCGCCCGCTCCTTTTGGCGCAAGTTGTTCGCTCGACGCGCGTTCGTTCGCAACCGCCTCGACGTCGACGGTTTCTTTTCGCCCTTAATTATATCGCTCGAACGCCGCAAATTCAAGCGTCGCAAGGAGTAAAATCGAAAAAAAACAAAAAAAAACGTTTCCCGCGTCGGAAGCGAAATCGACGCTCCAACGCGAAAAACGTTTCAATCGGCGCCCGACGCGTACCGTCGAGCGCGGTCAAACGCCGCCGTCTTAAGCGGCGTTATTTAACGACTTACTTCATCGCGGCCTTATAACGACCGGCGCGGTCTTTTTGGCCTTGGTCGCCCTTTTCGAGAACGACGTCGAGCGCCTTAGTGAAAAGCTCTTTGTCCTTCTTGCGCAGGAAGTCTTGGTGCGCGAGGTCGAGAACGGCGTTCAACGCTTTATTTTGCAACGCTTTATTGTCGACGTGTTCGAGCGCGAACTTCACCGAGTCCAACTCGCGAACGGCGCCGACGCGTTCGAGCGCCAAGTTGCGTTCGTCGTCGCGGTTCGCCAGTTTAAACGCGTCTTTCAACGCGGCCAACTTGTCGGCGCCGGACATATCGACGGCGTCTTGGTCGTCCGGAAGCGAAACGACGCGAATATAAGCGCGCAACGCTTGAATCCGCATATTTTCCGGATACGCTTCGTTCTTCGCCGCGTCGAGAAGTTGCGGCGCGACTTTCGCGTTCGGCCAGTTGCAGAGCGAACGAACGGCAAGCGCGATCATCGCGGCGTTTCCGGATTTCAAACCGCGTTCGATTTGCTCGAACGCCGCGTCGCCGCCGATACGACCAAGCAAGGGGAAGATCGTCGCGCCGTTGGCGTTGTTCATCTTCGCGATAACCGGAGTCGCGTCGCCTTCGCAAAGACGAGCGATAATTTGCTCGGCGCGGTCGCGGTCGCCGCCCGCCGGAATCGCGACGAACGCGTCGACGAAATCGCCAATATGTTCTTTCGTCGCAAGACGTTCCGCCGCGGTCAGGAGTTGCAGACGAATCGGGCAGTCGCCTTTCTTCGCCGAATCGAGAAGCGACGAAACTTCGGAAACCAAGTAACGACCGCTAACGACATCGGCGAGAGTCGCCGCGTTTTCGCCGTTCGTTTCCTTCTTCAACGCGGAGGCGACGGCGGCGTCGAAATCGGCGCCCGGAATCCGCTTCATCGCGTCGGCGACGAGGCCGCGGTCGAACGTTTTCATTTGTTCGTAAAGAACGCCGAACTCTTTGCCGGTCGCGATTTTTTCGAGCGCAAGAATCGCCGCGCGCTTGACTTCGACCGAATCCGACTCGAGCGCCTTCACCGCGACGGCGGTAAAATCTTTCGCCTTGCGAACGCGCAAAGCGCCGAGCGCGCGAGCTTTATCGTCGGTCGACAACTTGTCGAAACCGTTCATAAACTCGGCGAATTTCGCGTCCGAAACATACGGAAGCGCTTGAATCGTCTCGGTTTCGACGGCGGGCGAGCAGTCGACGGAGCGCGTTCGGATGAAATATTCGAACGCCGCTTTTTTGTCGCCGTCGGCGGCGTCGCGGGCTTTTTCGAGCGCTTTCAGGGCCGCGTCGCCCGGAATTTCCGCCAGCGCGCGGCAGGCGGCGTCGACGAGGCGAGCGTCTTCGTTCGTCAGGAACGGCGCGATCGCGTCGACGCAGGTTTCGTCCGCCGTCCATTGCAAGACGTGCAGCAACCAGGCTTTAGTAACGACCGGATAGTCGCCGGCCAACGCTTCCAACGCGGCTTTGTTCGCTTCGGCGCGGGTTTCCGGTTTGTCGGACGCCGTTTCGAGGACGTAATTCATCCAGCCTTGTTGCGCCTTTTCCATTTCGCCGACTTGACCGCCGTCGGCCATATTTTGAGCCGTCATTTTCGGCGCGAATTCCGCCAATTTCGCGGCGGCTTCTTGCGCGAACGACGTCGAAGCGAACGCCGGAGTAGCGACGAGAGCCGCCGCCAAGAGCGCGTACTTTTTCCAATTCAATTTCATTTTACCGTTTCCAATATTCTCTAAATCGCTTTTTTAAGCGAGTTGCGTTTACTTAATATTCCGAAAACCGCCGCGTCGCCGAAAACCGCGCTTATTAATAAAGGGCGGAGTCGACCGGCGAACGTCGCGAACCGACGTTTCAAACTTCCGGAATCGTATACGGATAGCGTTGCACGCGCGAAACCATACGGGTCGCTTCTTGGTCGCCGACGAAGACCATCTTTTCGGCGTCCCATTTGAGCGGGCGCTTCACTTTGTGACAAATCGCCATCATTTGACAGAGCGTCGCGGTCGCGGCGGCGTACTCGAAATCTTGGAACGGACGCAAACGGTTGCGGACGCAGAACGCGAAATCGTCGGCGATATTGCGCGCGCCGCCGGAGTAGCGACGAACGTCGACCGCTTTGAGCGGGTTCATCTTCGTTTGGTGATGGCGATATTCGCCTTCCGTTCCCTTGAACGTAACGTCGTGCGGGCCGTTCCACGCGTGATAGAAACGGACGCCGTTCTTGTAGACGGCGCAAACGTATTCGCAACCTTCGTAACCGGCCGGGTAAAGTTCGACCGGCTCTTCTTTGTCGACGCCGAGGCAGTACATCGCGCCGCCGAACTTGTGAGCGCCCCAGTCGGCAAGGAAACCGGTGCAATACTCGCCGTAATTGCGCCAACCGCCGCCGTAATTGCCCGAGCAACGTTCGCTGTTGAACGGCGCGACCGGCGCTTGACCTTGCCAACGGTCCCAGTCGAGACCTTCCGGAATCGGTTGTTCCGGCAAGTAGCAGTATTTCGGCGGGTTGCCGAGACCGCAGTAAACTTCCTTAACTTCCCCGATCGCGCCGCTTTGGAGGATCGGCGCCATATAGCCGTAGTCTTCCATCACGCGTTGGCTGCCGCCGGTGCAGACGCGGTTGTATTTGCGGGCGGCTTTAACGATAAGTCGCGATTCTTCAATCGTTAACGTCAGCGGCTTTTCGCAATAAATATCTTTGCCCGCCATACAGGTTTCGATCGCGATCTTCGTGTGCCAGTGGTCCGGCGTCGCGCAAACGATCACGTCGACGTCGTCGCGGTCGGCGAGAAGGTCTTCGTAACGATGGAATTTAGCGACGGCGTCGTTCTTGTAACGGTCGTTGACGCGATTGGCGGCGCGGTCGACGCGTTCTTTCCAACAATCGCAAACCGCGACGATTTGGTAGTTCGAGTTGTGCAGGAAACCGCCGAGCAACTCGCCCCCGCGGTTCCCGATCCCGACGAACGCCGTCGTCAGTTTGTTGCTCGGGGCGACGCCGCCGTTATAACCGAAGATGGAACCCGGCAGGAAGAGCGGAGCCGAAATCGCGCTCGCCGACGCCGCTAAGAACTTGCGGCGATTGAGTTTCGTTTGCTTGTTTTTCATCGTCAAAACCTTTGCCGCCTCGCGTCGAAACCGCGCTCGCTCGTTCGTCGCCGCCCAAACCGTTCGTTCGAACCGCTCGACCCAAACGCGCAAATCCCAACGCGACAAGGCGTTAAAAAACCGAATAAACGTTGTCGGAACGCCGCGGCGTTTTGCGCGTTCGCCGACGACAAGCGACGCCGCACAGTTTTCGCCCAAAACAGCGTTCCGTTGAATACGTCTATTATAAAGGAACGCGACGGCAAAAACAAGCCTCTTTTCCCCGATTTTCCTCGCTTTTTTCAAATTTTTCGCCGTTTTTATTAGAAAGCGCTAACTTTCAAGCGTCGCGCTCCGTCGAATCGGTCGAATTTGCCGTCGTTCTCAACGCGAACGCCCGGCGTTAATTTCAAACACTTTTCAAACTTTTCAAACATCGCGCCTCGACAAAACCGCTCGATTTTCAAACTTTTCAAAAACAGTCTTTTTACTTCAACGAAACCGCGCAAGAAAACCAAAACGGCGCCGCGACGCTCGGCTTGTTCGCCCGCGTCGCGACGCCGCCCGTTCGACGTTCGTCGTCGCTCGTTTTGGATTCGCGCTTCGCCCTCGCTCCGCGCCTTACTCCTTATTTCGCCGGTTTTTCGACGATTTTCATCGACTGCAGCCATTCGAGAACGCGGCTCGGATATTTGCGAATCGGCGCGTCTTGCGGTTGGTTGCGGAAGGCGTGATCGGCCAAGGCGAAAATATGCAACTCCGCCGGAATATTCATCTTGCGAAGTTTCAAATAAACCGCGACCGAGCCTGCGGGCGAGTACCCGTCGCCGTCGCCGTGAATGAAGCACATCGGCGGCGTTTTGTCGTCGAACGCGAAGTCGGCGACGAGCGTCGCGTCGTTTCCGCGATTTTTGTTTTCGCCGTCGACGCCGTCGCTCAGCGCGTAAGCCGGGTAAATCGGAACCGCGAAGTTCAGATGGCACGGCGTTTTATCGAGATCGTCGACCGGTTCGTAAGCCGGCGTTTGACTCGTCGTCGCGGCCATCAGCGTCAGGTGTCCTCCCGCCGAGAAGCCCATAACGCCGATTTTTTCCGGGTTAACGCCCCATTCTTCGGCTTTCGAACGAACGATTCGGATCGTTCGCTGGACGTCCTGCCAAGCGGCGCGGTGTTTCTCGACGCCCGGGCGACGCGGCGTCCGATAGCGCAACATCACGACCGCGACGCCGTTTTCGACGAAGAAATCGCGCGGCATAACGCCTTCGTAGTCGTAAGCGACGCCGTTGTAAGCGCCGCCGCAACAAATAATTAAGCAGGCGTCCGTTTTCGGAGCTTTCGGCGCCCAAAATTCGAGCGTCGGCGTGTAATACGGGCCGCCGTTTTCCTTATATTGTTCCGCTTTATCCCCCGGCGGCGTCGACGGCCAAACGTTCAACGTTTCGAACCCGAACGCCGACGACGCGACCAACGCCGTCGCCAACGCCAACAATAATCGCGTTTGCGTCAAAAATCGCATTTCTCTTCCTCCTTAAACCGAATAAAACCCAACTTTTTTCGTCCGCCGACCTCGACCCTCGACGCGCCGACGCCCGCGAACCCTCTCTATTATCGACGTCGGCGTTCAAATTGCAAGTCGCGCCGCCGAATTTTCTCGTTATTCTTTAGCGCCGTCGTCGTCCGACTCGCAACGCGGCGTCCCGTATTCGGCTCGATACCTTTTCGGCGTCGTCCCGTATTCCGCCCTAAACGCTTTCCCGAAATGACTTTGGTCAAAGAAGCCGGTTCGACTCGCCACCTGCGCCAACGTCAAATCAGTCGACGTCAAAAGCCGCGCCGACGCTCGCAAGCGAATTTCCGCCAAAAAACGGCTCGGCGTCATCCGAAAAATCGCGCGAAACCGACGCTCGAACTGACTCGTCGACAAAAACGCCAAGTCCGCCAGCTCCCGCGTCTCGATTTTGCGCTCGTAATTACTCAACATAAAATCGACGACGTCGCTTAAATCGTTATTTTGTTCCGGCGTCGTTTTATCGAAACGGCGATAATTCCGCATCGCGCCGACGACTCCGAGAATCGGCGCCGCTTCGACCGCCTCGCCGCGCCGCGCTCGCCCCCGCAAAGGCCATTTATTCGACAAAAACCAATCGATCGTTTTATTCGCGTTGCAAACGAGCCAAGGTCGGTCGACGATCGGAGCCCCCGTCGCGACGACCGTTTCGTCTTCGCGGCGGTAATCGAGCGCCAAATCGCGCGGAAAAAAGTCGAAATCGGTCTTGCCGACAATCTCGTCGAGCGACGCCGCCCCGCACAACTCGACAAAAAACGCGTTCCCCCAAAGAAAACGCCCGGCCCGATTTTTAACAAACAAGCAGACGTTCGGCGTCGTCCCGAAAAGCGCCTCGAACGGAAACCCCGCCGCCAACTCGCTCATAAACGCCGCCGTTTTGAACGTTTCGATCTTAACGTTCCCCCCCATCAAATCTCCTCCTTCGCTTTCGCCGTCGACGCGCCGCGCCGTTCGCTTCATTTGACGCCGATATTTTACCAAAATTTGCGAAAAAAATACAAGACCTTTTTAAAAATTTTTAATATAATGAGCGCGCCGATCAAGATTTTCCTTGCATTTCGCTTGAAAATCGGGAAAATAGATCGCAAAGTCGACGACGCTTGCGAACGCCCCCAACCGCGACGTTCGACAAGCGGCGCGCTGTTATCAAACGATAATCGAACAATCAAACGCCGTTCGCAACGCGGCGTTTCGATTTCCGTTCAAATTCATTTTTTCAAAAACGACGTCGTTTTACCCGAAGGAGAATTTCGCGATGAAGCGTTTTTCGCGCCCCTCGTTCCCCCGTCGCAACGCCTTTGCTCGACTCGCCGACGCCCTTCGCGCCGCGTCGACGAACGTTTCTCGAACGCTTTTCAACTTAACCGTCGGTTGCGCCGCGCTTGTCGCCGCCGGAAATTGCCTCGCCGACGAGCCGCAAACCGCCGCTCAAACGACGCCGCCGGAAGGTTGCGTCGCGCTCTTCGACGGCGAAACGCTGAACGGTTGGAAGGGCGACTCCAAGTTTTGGACGGTCGAAAACGGTTCCATCGTCGGACGTTCGACGCCGGAAACGCCGGTTCCGTACAGCGAATACCTCGTTTGGCAAGGGGAGCCGGTCGGCGACTTCGACCTTTACGCCGACTTCCGCGTTCACGCCGGGAACAGCGGGATCGAGTACCGCGCTTGGGCCGACCCGAAACGGAATTTCGGGCTGAACGGTTATCAAGCGGACATTAACCCGGGCGACATTATGGGGATTCTTTACGGCGAAGCGCTCGGCGAAATCATCGCTTGGCGCGGCCAGTCGGCCCGCTTCGCGCCGGACGGCAAAAAGACGATCGAACAATTCGGGAACGCCGCCGAAATCGCCAAGTCGATCAAGATGAACGGTTGGAACACGTACAAAATTGAAGCGCGCGGGAATCGCTTCGTCCAATACATCAACGGCGTCAGAACGTCGGAGCTGGTCGACGAACGTCCGAACGCGCCGAAAGCGGGCGTTTTCGGGCTCCAAATCCATCCGGGCCCGCCCTCCCATTTCGAATACAAAAACATTTATTTGAAAAAACTTTAAAGTCGATTTTAATCGCTCGACGGCGCGAGGTGTTAGTCGTTTTTAACTTTGTTCGCGTCGTCGGGAGCTTTCGTCCGTTCGTTCGCGACTTTTGAAAACTTAAAAAACGCGCCGATTTCAAAAAACGTCGCGTTTGAAACCCAATATTATCGTTTCGTTTAATTCCTTTCCCTTCCGTTATTATTGAATCGAGGTTACTATGCAACTGACTCGAAGAACTTTGTTGAAATCGACCGCCGTCGCCGCCCCTCTGCTCGTCGCCGGACGCGTCCTTGGTCTCGACGCGCAAACCGCCCCGAGCGAACGCGTTAGAATCGGCGTCGTCGGGCTCGGCGGTCGCGGGACGTACATCGCGAACGTCGTTTCCCAAGCGAAAGACTGCGAACTCGTCGCCGTCTGCGACATTTTCAAGCCGCGCCTCGACAATTACACGAAGAACCGCCCGCAACTCAAGGCTTACGACGACTTCCGCAAGATGATCGAAGCGGAAAAACTCGACGGCGTCTGCTGCCAAACGGCGACGCACCAACGCGCTTGGGTCGCGATCCACTCGATGCTTTGCGGGGCGCACGTTTACATCGAAAAGCCGATGGCGCTGACGATTAAAGAAGGGCGCGCGATGGCCGACGCCGCGAAAAAGCTCAAGAAAGTAACGCAAGTCGGGACGCAACAACGTTCGCTCCCGCTCTGCCGCTGGGCTTGCGACCAAATCGCAAACGGCGCGATCGGGAAAGTTAAGACGGTTCTCGTTCCGAACTTCGTCGGGCCGAACGTCGTCCCGGATCACGACCCGCGTTTCCAACTCGACCCGAAAGACTGCGAACCTTGGTGGGATATTTGGACGAACCAAGCGAAACTCCGCGCTTGCATTCCGGAAATCCAATACCAATGGAGCAACTGGGGCGACTACGACGCCGGCGGCCTCTGCTTCGGCGTTTCCGGTTGGGGCACGCACTCCTTCGACCAAATGCAAATGGCGATCGGCACGAGTCTTACGGGCCCGACGCAACTCATTTTGGAAGAGCCCTGCGAAATCCGCGACTCCGGCAAATTCACGAACCGCCCCTACTCCGAAGAAGAAACCGGCGCCGCTTACTACCATATGGCGAAGGTCGTCGGCCCGCGCGCTCGGGTGAAGGCGCTCTTCCCGAACGGCGTCGAAGCTCGTTTCGAACTCGACGGCGACCGCGGGCCGGGTCTCGGCTGCATCGTCGTCGGCGAAAAGGGCAAGCTCGAAATCAACCGTCACAAGATTGCGTCGAACCCGAAAGAGTTGGCCGCGTCGTTGCCGGAAGAAGCGAAAAACAAGCGCGACGAAACGATTTACCACGTCGAAAACTGGGCCGAGTGCGTCAAGACCGGCGCGAAATGCAACGCCGACGTCGAAATCGGGCAACGCTCGACGACGATTTGCGAGTTGATCAACATCGTCCGCGCGACGGCGCCGGTCGGCAAACCGATCTTCTGGGACGCCGAAAAAGAGGAATTTGGCAACCTGCCGGAAGGGAACGCGATGTTGTCGCGTCCGCGCCGCGAAGGTTGGGAACTCCCGAACGTTTGATTTTTTGAAAATCGCCCGATATTCCGTTTCGCGCTTGCGAACCGGCGGGCGAACTTTCCTTTTATTCCCGACGTCGACCCGGTTTCGCGTTTCAACACTAACGGTCGACGTCGCCGTTTAACGTCGCGACGCTCGCCCGCGTTTGCGAACGCCGTTAGGTCGGCGAAGCTCGACCGCAAACGACGCAACCCGTTATTTTAGGAGATTTATCAAAATGAAATTTCGTTCGATGAACCGCCGCGATTTCCTGCAAACGACCGCCTTCGCCGCGCTCTCCGCCGTTTTTGCCGGTTCGGCGCGCGACCCGTTCGCCGCGCTCGCGCTCGCCGCCGAAGAACCGACGCCGCTCGATCCGAATCTTGTCGCGATTTTCTCCGACATTCACGTTCGGGAGCCGGACTCGTCGCAACAATCGTCGCGTTTTATTAAAAGCGTCGCGCAAGTTTTAGCGATGAACCCGCGTCCGGCGACTCTCCTGATTTACGGCGACGTCGCTTACGACGCCGGCAAACCCGAAGATTACAAGATTTTCCGCCGAATGGTCGAGCCGCTCGAAAAGGCCGGAATCCGCTGGGAAGTCGCGATGGGGAATCACGACCGCCTCGAAAATTATCGCGCCGTTTTTCCGGAGCGTTTCGAAAAGGCGCCGATTCTCGAAAACCGCTACATTAATATCGTCGAAACGCCGCGCGCCGACTTCATTTTGCTCGACTCGTACCTCAAGGGCGAAGTACGCGGCGAAATCGACCCGGCGCAACGCGAATGGCTCGCCGAAACGCTGAAAAAATACGTCGACAAACCGGTTTTCGTCGGCTGCCATCACCCGATCTCCGAAACGCGGTTGGCCGAAACGCTCCTCGCTTGCCCGAAATTCTCCGGCTACCTGTTCGGGCATTGGCATTGGTGGACGATTGAGACGCAAGAAAACGTTCCGACCGTTTGTTTTCCGTCGATCGGGCACTGGGGCGATATGGGTTTCGTTACGCTCAATTTGACCGAAAAGAACGCGATTTTCACGCCGACGATCGACGCTTACCTCCTGCCGGGCTGGCACACGCGCAAGCCGGTCGAAGACGTTCCGGCGTATCTCGCGACGCTAAACGCCAAAATCGCGACGCTTCCGTTGCGCTAAACGGCGTTCGTCCGAAACGTCGGCGGCGGTTTTGACGCGCGCTTTCTTTGCCGTCGCGACGTTTCAACGCGTCGCGACGGCGCCTTCCGCCTTCCGCCTTATCCTTCTATTCGCCGTTCGCAAAGGCTTAACGTCGGCGCGTCAATCTTTCGACGCTCGTCGCCCTCGCCAAAACTTAACGTCGGCGCGTCAATCCTCCGACGCTCGTCCCTTCAGGTTTTGCATCGCGTCCAAATTTCGCCATATTTCTTCGCGCTCAATTCCGCTTTCGTACTCGATTTGCGGCTCCTCGACGTTCGTTTCGAACGCGCCGCTTGAAACGTTTTCCTCCGAAGCGAACTCAGAGTCGAGCGACGGTTCCTCGGAGACGTCGGACTTTCCAAAAATTTCTCCAGTTTCGCCGTCGTCGTGCCCGGGATAATTCGGCGCGCCCTCCGTCGTTTCAGGCTCAAACAGGTCGAGCGCAAAGTTTTGCTCTCCGGCGTCCTCGGCTTCCCGAGCTTTCCCATTCTCTTCGTTCGTCTTGTCCGTTTCGTTCGACGTTTCCGCCCCTAACGTTTGTTCCGAAGGGCCGTTTTCCGAATCTTTCCCCGCTTTGTCGGTCGAACCGGCGTCTCCGTCTTCCGATTTTTCAGAGGTTGCGATCGACGCGTCGACTTCCGACGCCCGATTCGCCTCGGCGGCGTTTTGCTCCGTTCGGGACGTTTCTCGCGTCTCGCTTCCTTTTTTCTTGCCGCTCCCGACAACGAGCAACGCCGACGCGACGAGAAGAACCAAAAGAAACGCGCTCGCTCCGACGCCGCCCCAAAGGAGCGTTTTCCGTTTCTTCGCGTCGACGCTCGCCTTTTTTTTCGCGTTTTCAATCGCTTGCGACGGCCAAGGAACGGCGACGTTCGGCCCGTTCGTTTTCGACGGCGAAACGTTCGCGTCCTCGGCGGCGGCGAGCGACAACATTTTTTTCGCCTCCGCCCAAGGATAGGCGCGACCGTCCATCCAAATTTTCGCGTCCGGAGAAATCGACGCGCTTACCGCCGACTTCCGGAGTTCCTCGAGCGGAATAATCCTCTTTTTCCCATTTTCTTCCAACACCACCTTGCGCGGCGCGCCGTCGTCGCTCGTCGAAACGGCGGCGTTCGGCCCGTTCGTTTTCGACGGCGAAACGTTCGCGTCCTCGGCGGCGGCGAGCGACAACATTTTTTTCGCCTCCGCCCAAGGATAGGCGCGACCGTCCATCCAAACTTTCGCGTCCGAAGAAATCGAAGCGTTTGCCGCCGCCTTTCGGAGTTCCGCAAGCGAAATAATCCTCTTTTTCCCATTTTCTTCCAGCGCCACTTTGCGCGGCGCGCCGTCGTCGCTCATCGGAACCTCCGTTTTTTCCAAGCGTTTAACGTTTGTTTTTCCGGCGGCGCCACTTTAATATTATTCGTCGCCGTTATTCACGTCGACCTTCAAACGCAACCGCTCGACAAAAAATATTTTAGGTTTCAAATTTTAATTGTCAAGACCCGGCGCCGCCGCTCGCGCTTGTCGCCCGCACTTTTCGCCGTTTTTTTTAATTATCGTTCTCAATTCGCCGGTTCGCGGCGTCTTTACGACGCGCCGTCTTATCGTTCGAGAAAACATTTTTGCAACAAAACGTCAAAAATCAAAAGCCCCGTTTCGACGCGAAGCGAATCGGGGCGAAAAGTCGACGAAAAAAACGCCGTTCCGCAACCCGAAACGACGTTTTCCCAATTACTTCCAACGCTCGCCAAGTCGTCGAATCAAGACGCCGCCGTTTTACCGCGCCGACTCGCGACGCGCCCAGTTTCGCTCGACTCAACCGTTTTCGCGTTCCAATCAAGCAAAGAGCGCCCGCATCTTCTCCAAGCCGACCTTCGCTTGTTCGAGCGGACTCATCTCCTTGCGGTAATTCGGGTTAAAGAGTTCGAGCGACGCCGCGCCGTCGAACCCGTTCGCCAAGAGCGTCGCCAAAATGTCGCGAAGCGGCGCGACGCCGTCGCCCGGGAAAACGCGGTCGGAGTCGTTCAACTTTTCGCGCTCCGGCGTTCCCGGGTAGTCGTTCAGATGGAAGATCGGGAGCGCTTTGCCGTCGATTAAGTTCAAGCCCGCGAAGGAGTTGCCGCCGCGGTACAGGTGATAGGCGTCGAGGAGAAGCGCGGCGTCGGAACGCCCCGTTTCGGCGCAAATCGCCAACGCGTCGGAGAGTTTCCCGAGCGTCGCGGAGGCGCCCCAAGTTTCGAGGAGCGGCTTCACCCCGATCGGCTCGCAAAGTTCTAAAACGGCGCGGTACCGTTCGGCGACCGCTTCGACCGGGATTTTTTCGTTCGCTCCGGACGCGGGCGCCGCGACGCAAGCGCATCCGATCGCCGCCAACGCCTCCGCTTCGCGCTTCAATTGCTCCAAACCGGCGGCGCGACGGTCGGCGTCGTCGACGATCCAAGACGCGAACCCGATTCCGCCCTCGACGCGCATCCCCTCGCCGTCCAACCATTTGCGCAACTCCGCCAACTTCGCCGGCGAGTAATTGTCGGAATACGCTTGGAGGCGCATTAGCCAAATTTCGACCGAGCGGTACCCGGCGTCGCGGGCGATTTTCAGCTCTTCCATTAGCGGCAGATTATACGACAAAATCGTTCCGGTATTCAGACAGAAACGAACTTTGCTCGCGTCCAATTTCGGCGCGTTCGCTTTTTCCGCGTTCGTCGAAGCGGTTTCTTGCGCCGTCGCCGTTCCGGAAACGGTCGAAACGCCCAACGCGGCGGCCCCGATTCCCCCGGTTAAAGTCCCTAAAAAAGCGCGTCGCGTCGAATTTCGGTTCATTTTCTCGCTCCCGTTGCGTTTAATTTTATTTTCAAAAAGACCAATAAAAGGCGAAGGACTCGGCGTTTACTCCGCGTCGTTTTCGATTTTTGTTCGTTTTAGCGCCGCCGTCCTCCGCCGTTCTTTGCGACCGCGCGTTTGATTTCTTTATTTCAAAACCAAATATCAAACAAATCAAACGCCCCGATTTTGCAACGCTTTCCCGCCCGCCGTCAAACGCCGCCGTCCGCCGAAAGTCGGTCAAAACGCCTTCCGCGCCTATTCCAATTTATCCATTTTTTCCATTTCGCCGGAACGCAACGCCAAATAGCTCTCGTACCGGCGCGCGTCGAGCCGACCGTCGGCGACGGCGTCCTTGACGGCGCACGACGCTTCGCAAATATGCGCGCAATCGGGAAATTTGCACAGATTTTCATACGGGCGCAAGTCGCGGTAATAGCCGACCACCTCGTCCGGGTCGAAGTCCCAGAGCATAAACTGGCGAATACCGGGAGTGTCGACGACGTAACCGCCGAACGACAACTTCAAGAGCCGAGCGGTCGTCGTCGTATGTTTCCCTTTATGATTTTCGCGGCTGACCTCGCCGACGCGCAGGTTCAGGCTCGGGTCGATCGCGTTCAGCGCCGACGACTTCCCGACCCCGCTTTGCCCGACGACGACGCTTTCTTTCCCGACCAAAAGGCGACGCAAACGGTCGAGATTAAACCCGGTCTTCGCGCTGAACAGAACGGTTTTGCACCCGGTTTTCGCGTATACGCCGACCAACGGCTGCAAGGACGCCGGGTCGACCAAGTCGATTTTATTGATACAGATTACCGGTTTTATCCCGGAACGCTCGCAAGTAACGAGCAAGCGGTCGATCAGGTTCGGTTTCAAACGCGGTTCGGCGGCGCTCGTTACGATCAGCGCCTGTTCGACGTTCGCGACGACGACGTGTTTGCGCTTCCAACTCGTTCGGCTCAACGTTCCCCGACGCGGTTCGACCCGTTCGACGACGCCCTCCAAGCGCCCGTCCGGGAGTTGCGCGTCTCGGAAATAAACGCGGTCGCCGGCGACGACGACTTGCCGTTGATTCGTCGAGAGCGTCTTCAAAATCCGCCGCGTCGCGCAAGAATAAACGCGCCCCTCCTCGTCCTCGACATAAGAAACGAGCCCGTGCACCCGGAGGACGCGCCCCTTGCGGCAAACGCTCAAGTCGACGTCGGGCAGCACCGCGAAGTCGCCGACCTCGCCGGACGGGTTCTCCGCCCCGACGAACGTTCCGACGACGGTTCGCCGCCGCGTCGCTTCGCTCTTCCCGACGACGCGCTCTCCGCTCGACGCGTCGTCGACGGCGTTCGCGGAGCCGTTAAAACGCGCGGAATCGTTATAATCGTCGTCGACGTCGCCCCCCGACGTTTCGGCGGCGTCGCGATTTTCGTTATAACGCCGCGTCCAGTCGACAACCCGCGTTCGGTCGTTGCGGTTCCGTTTGAAATCGACGCGAATTTTCGCCGACCCGCCGCCCTTTCGTTTTTTCGCGCTCAAATCAAACTCTCCGTCGTTTCGTCGTTCGGACGTCCCGTTATTATCGTCAAAACCGGCGTTATTTACCAACGCGCAAATCGCGAACCAACGCCGTTCATCGTTAGCGCCGCTAAAACCGGCGTCGTTTATCAACGCGCAAACGTTCGCCGCGTTCCGCCTTAGGATTATTTCCATTTTCCGCCTTGTTTCGTTTGCGTTTTCCTTCGCTCCAAGGCGGCAAAATCGTCAAAACCGGCGTCATTTACAGCAATAGTCGACGGCGCGGGCCAGTTCGCTCTTCATATCGCGACGCGGCACGATGCGGTCGACGAAGCCGTGTTCGAGCAAAAACTCGCTCGTTTGGAACCCGGCCGGAAGTTCCGCTCGAATCGTCGCTTTAATCGTTCGCGGCCCGGCGAACCCGATCAGCGCTCGCGGCTCGGCGAAGACAAGGTCGCCCAAGGCGGCGAAACTCGCGGCGACGCCCCCCATCGTCGGGTTCGTCAAGACGGAAATGAAGAGACCGCCCGCTTTATGAAAGCGCGCCAGCGCCGCCGACGTTTTCGCCATCTGCATCAGCGACAGAATCCCCTCGTGCATCCGCGCGCCGCCGCCGGAGCCGGAAACGACGATCAGCGGCAAGTTTTGCTCTTGCGCCCGTTCGATCGCCCGCGTCAGTTTTTCGCCGACGACGGAACCCATACTCCCCATAATGAAGCGGGAGTCGGTAACGGCGAACGCCACTTTTCGCGCTCGCACTCGTCCGCACCCGGAGACGATCGCGTCGCGAAGCCCGGTCGCCTTGCGGTCGTCGACGAGACGGTCTTTATACGCTTTTCTATCGCGGAAATTCAACGGGTCGGAGGCGATCATATCGGCGTCCCACTCTTCGAACGTCCCTTCGTCGAGCGTTTGCGCGATCCGTTCCTGCGCGGTGATCGCCCAGTGATAATCGCATTCGGGGCACGTTCCCAACCGACGCTGCGCCTCTTTGCGGAAGATCGTCGCTTGACAGCCGGGGCACCGCACCCAAAGACCTTGGGGAACGCCGCGTTTATCTTTCGTATCGTTGGAATCTTGCCAACTCATCCGTTCGTTTTCCTAAATTACGTTTCGTTTTTAAAAATTTGTCCGCGTTTTTCTTTTTCGGCGTCGTTTTATCCCGCGCCTTCCCGCGCCGCGATTCTAACGCTTTTGGCGCGCCGACGTTCCGCCGTCGCCGCAATTTTAACGTTTTTAACGCTTTTAACGAATCGCGTCGACGAAAACTTGCCGATTTTAACGCCGGTTTTAACGCCGCGTCGTTAGGAGTTCCCGCCGCGAGCTTCGAGCGCGAGCCGTTTCAAGAGCGCGAGCCGTTCGCCGTAATCGTCGGCCTTGAAGACCCCGGTTCCGGCGACGAAGAGGTTCGCTCCGGCTTCCGCGGCGGCGGCGATCGTCGTCGGGTCGATTCCGCCGTCGATCTCGATCAGCGCGTCCGGACGAGCGACCGAGCGCAACTTCCGAACGACGTCGAGCGCTTGCGGACAAAACTTTTGCCCGCCAAACCCGGCTTGAACGCTCATCGTCAGCAGAATATCGGCTTCGTCGACGAACGGCAGAACCCGCTCGACCGGCGTTCCCAAGTCGAGAACGAGCCCCGGCGCGGCGCCGAGTTCGCGAACGCGGCGCAGGAGCGGCGTCGGATTCGGCGCGGCCTCGATATGAATCGACAGCGAGTCGGCGCCCGCGTTTCGGAACGCCTCCAAATATTTTTCCGGTTCGACGATCATCAGGTGAACGTCGAGTTTGAGGTCGGTAACTTTCCGCAACGACGCGACGACCGGAACGCCGACGCTGATGTTCGGAACGAGCCGCCCGTCCATTACGTCGACGTGCAGAACCTTCGCGCCCCCCGCTTCCAAACGGCGAACCTCGCGTTCGAGATTCGCAAAGTCGGCGGCCAACAGCGACGGAGCGATCGTCGCGCCGTCGCGGGCAAGCGCCGCCGTCCAAGATTCGGGTTTCGTCGTCGTTTCGTTCATCGGCTTCCGCTCTCTCCGTTTTTATCGAATTTTCCCCATTTAACGATCGTCGATTTCAACGCCCCGCTCGACGCCGGAAAACGCGTCGCGCTCAAACGCCCGCCGACGTCGGAAACGCTCTCCGTTCGACGCCCTTTTTATTAAGTATATCGAAACGCGCCCGATTTCAAAGGGCCGCGTTCGCTTTCTTGCGTCATTTTTGCGAAAAACGTCGAAACGCCCGCCGTCGCGTCGCCGTCCCCCCTCGTCATATTTCCCCTATTTTACGCAACCGACAAAGTTCAATACCGATTTATCGTCCCTTATTTCAGAATTTTATCCGGAAATTATTTATCGATTCGATTATTTTCTCTTTTTTCCGCTTATTTATTGTCGCCGCGTTCGCCGTTCGCAACGTCGACGACGCGCGTTTTGGGCAAATTCCGTTTTTTTTAACGAAATCTTGCGGAGGGCTCTTGACAAAATTTGCGCCCCGGGGTATGAAAAAATACGCAAAGAGCGCCGCGCGAGCCAAACGGCCCCGTTCGACGCGACTTTTTCGGTCGTCTCGACGTTCGGCTTTTTCCCGCCCGCCCCGTTTTCCTAATTTTACCAGTTTATCCATTTTACCGACAACGGAAACTTTTCGACACAATGATTCAGAGTAAAAAAGACGAAGACGGAATCGCGCTGGTGATCGTCGAGTCCCCGGCGAAAGCGAAAACGATCGGAAAATACCTCGGCGACCGTTACGTCGTCGAGGCGAGCGTCGGGCACGTCCGCGACCTTCCCAAAGGCGCGAAGGAAATTCCGGACGAATACAAAAAGGAGACTTGGGCGCGTCTCGGCGTCAACGTCGATTCGAATTTCGAACCGATTTACGTCGTTCCGGACGAAAAGTCGAAACAGATTAAGAAGCTGAAAAGCCTCCTCAAAACGGCGTCGTCGCTTTATCTCGCGACGGACGAAGACCGCGAGGGAGAGGCGATCAGTTGGCATTTGCTCGAAACGTTGAAACCGCGCGTTCCGGTGCGGCGGCTCGTTTTTCACGAAATCACGAAAACGGCTATTTTGAACGCTTTAGAGAACCCCCGCGACGTCGACGAACGCCTCGTCGACGCTCAGGAAACGCGCCGCGTTCTCGACCGTCTTTACGGTTACGAAGCGTCGCCGCTGCTTTGGTACAAAATTCGAAATAATCTGTCGGCCGGTCGCGTTCAGAGCGTCGCGGTGCGGTTGGTCGTCGACCGCGAACGCGAGCGCGTCGCCTTCAACAGCGCCGACTATTGGGACGTTCTCGGCGTCTTTTCGCCGCAGGGCAAGCGTCCGTTTAACGCGACGTTAACGTCGCTCGGCGGCAAAGCGATTCCGGTCGGAAAAGACTTCAACCCGGCGACCGGGAAGCTCGCGAAGCCGGAGAAATTCGCGCTTCTCGACGAAGCGGCGGCCCGCGCCCTCGTCGAACGGCTCCGAGATCGCGACGCGGTCGTCGAGTCGGTCGAAGAAAAGCCTTACGTTACGCGGCCTTACGCGCCGTTCACGACGAGCGCGCTCCAACAGGAAGCGAACCGCAAGCTGAACTTTACGGCGCGCCGCACGATGAGCGTCGCGCAAAGCCTTTACGAAAACGGGCGCATCACCTATATGCGCACCGACTCGACGAACCTTTCGCAGGAGGCGTTGAGAGCGGCGCGCGCCCTCGTCGCCGAACATTACGGCCCGGAGTATTTGCCGGACAAACCGCGTTATTATCAAACGAAAGTCAAAAACGCGCAGGAAGCGCACGAAGCGATCCGTCCCGCCGGGTCGCGCTTCGCGTTGCCGGAAGAGTTGCGCGGCGTCTTAACTAGCGACGAATACAAACTTTACGATCTCATCTGGAAGCGCGCCGTCGCGAGCCAAATGACGGACGCTCGCGGCAAGCGCAAAACGATCGTCGCGGCGGTCGACGACGCGCGCTTCCAAGTCGGCGGGAAAACGATCGAATTCCCGGGCTATCTCCGCGCTTACGTCGAAGGAAAAGACGACCCGAGCGCCGAGCTTGCCGACCAAGAAACGATTTTGCCGGACGTTAAAGTCGGCGAGTCGCTCCGTTGCGACGAGCTGACGCCGCAAGGACACTCGACCGCTCCGCCGCCGCGTTACTCGGAAGCGGCGCTGACTCGCGCCCTCGAAGAAAAAGGGATCGGTCGCCCGAGTACTTACGCGTCGATCATCGACGTCATTTTGAACCGCAAATACGTCTTCAAGAAGGGGAGCGCGCTTGTTCCGACTTGGACGGCGTTCGCGGTTTGCCGTCTCCTCGAAACGCATTTTCCGGAGCTGATCGACTACGGCTTCACCGCCGATATGGAGAACGAACTCGACGCGATCAGCCGCGGCGAACGGGAGCGCCTCCCTTATTTGAAGGCGTTCTACTTCGGCGACCCGGCGGCGACGACGGACGCGAACGGCGTCGCGCAAGTCGACGCGTCGTTCCCCTTCCCGGCGTCGTTCGCGCTCGGATTAAAGAACTTGATTCAAAGCAAGGTCGACGAAATCGACGCTCGCGCCGTCAGCCAATTTGAAATCGGAACGCCGGAAGCGAACGCCGACGGAACGCCCGCCGACCCGGTCGTTTTGCGCGTCGGTCGATACGGCCCGTTCCTCCAACAGGGCGAACGTCAAGCGAGCGTCCCGGAAGACCTGCCGCCGGACGAACTGACGCTCGCCAAAGCGCTCGAAATGTTGGCGAACGCCGAAAAGACGGACGACCCGCTCGGAATTTGCCCCGACACCGGCAAACCGGTTTACCTTAAAATCGGTCGTTTCGGCCCTTACGTTCAACGCGGCGACGCGGACGACGACGAGAAACCGCAAAACGCGTCTTTGCTTCGCGGAATGCAAGTCGGCGACGTCAACCTTGAAACGGCGTTGGCGTTGTTGAGCTTGCCGAAAACGCTCGGCGTCGACGCGGAAAACGGCGACGAGCTGGTCGTCGTTAGCAACGGTCGTTTCGGACCTTACGTCAAGCGCGGGACGGAGTCGCGTTCGCTCCCGGCGGACGTTTCGCCGTTGGAGGTAACGCTCGAACAAGCGCTCGAGTTGCTTGCGAAGCCGAAATACGGCGGTCGCGGCGGCGCGGCGAAGAAGACGGAGCCGCTTCGTCTCTTCGAAAAATCGCCGGTTACCGGAAACGAAGTGCGTCTAATGCCGGGTCGTTTCGGCCCTTACGTTACCGACGGCGAAACGAACGCTTCGCTCCCGCGCGACCTGCCGACGGACGAGCTGACGTTCGAACGGGCGCTCGAGCTTCTCGCCGACCGCGCCGCGAAGGGGACGACGTCGCGCAAAAAGAAAGCGGCGAAAAAGACGACGAAAAAGGCCGCCGCCAAGAAAACGACGACCAAAAAAGCGACGAAGAAGGCCGCCGCGTCGAAAGCCGACGCGACCGACGCCGACTCGGACGAAGCGCCGGTCAAGAAGACGACGCGCAAAACCGCCGTCAAAAAAACCGCGACGAAGAAAACCGCCGCCAAGAAAACGACCGCGAAAAAAGCGACGAAAGCCGCCGCGTCGGACGAAGCGCCGACCGCGACGAGCGCCGCGAAGAAAACGACCGCCGCCAAGAAAACCGTCAAAAAGACCGCGACGAAGAAAACCGCCGCGAAAAAGACGACGAAAAAGTCGGTCGCCGTCCCGGAACGCTTGAAACCGGAAGACTTCGCGTTCGACCCGAACGACGTCCCGTTCGACGTCGACTGACGGCGCGTCGGTTGAAGCGTTAAAACCGGCGCCGCCGTCAACATCGGTTTGTCGGTTTTAACGTTTCGTCCCGCCCTCCGTTAGAATCGGCCAAACCGTCTTAACCTTTTTGCCGAAACGCCAATAAAAAACGGCGGTTCCCTTCCCGGAAGCCGCCGTTTTCCCTTTCTTGCCGCCGTCCTTTCGCGCCGTTTTTCTTGCGTCGCAACCGTCTCTTTCCGTTTTCTTAATCCGCCCCGCCTCTTCCTAACGCCCGGCAAACGCCGCGACCGCTCCTCCGCCGAAACTTCGACCGTCGCGACCTCCCCGTCGCGCCGTCAAGAAACGCCGAAACCCCGCGACGCTCGTTCGCAAGCGTCGCGGGGTTCCGGAAGGATTGTCGTTTCGTTGAGTTCGATTCGAGAAAGCGCGCCGATTTCGGTTTCTCGTCGGCGCGGCGAGGCGGTTTCGTTTCGCGGCGGTTCGACGCTAACTCGTTAAACCGCCGCCGGTTCCGCTCCGATTAGCGGAGGAAGTTTTGCAGGAACGTTCCGTTGTCGGCGACGTCGAAGAGCGGACGCGTTTCGCCGCAAGCGTTGGCGCGGGCCCCGCCGCCGAGGTACCAAACGACGCCGGCCGAAACGTTCCAAGTTTCTTCGTCGCGGAGGTTGCCCAAACCGCGTTCGGTCGGAATAATGTACGTCGCGCCGCCTTTGATCGCTAAGGATTCGGTCAACGGAGACTCCAACGTCGCGCCGACGATCGCTTCGCTCCATTCGGTAACGCCGCCGAAAACGGTCGCTTGCGCGCCTTGGTCGAAGTTCGTTCGCAGGAACATCGTATAATAGGAGGTCGCGGTCGCTTGCCCTTCGACGGTCAGTTCGTCGTCGAGGCGCAGGAAGTCGAAGTCGTCTTCGTTGAGCGCGAACGCGCCGCGGAACCCGAGATCGAAGAGCCCGCCAAACGAATACGACAGTTCCGCGCGGAGTTGGCTCAACTCGTATTGACGATAGTAATCTTCGATCAGCGAGTCGTAAACGACGCCCGCCGACCAACCGTTGCAACCGACCGGAGCCCGGAAGAAAACGCCCGCCGTCCAAAAGACTTGCGTTCGCGCGTCGTCGGTAACGAAACCGTTCGCTTCCGTTCCGTTGAAGTCGAGTTGCGTCGCCCGGGCGCCCGCTTGAACGTTCAGCCCGCAGAAGAGCGGTCGAACGCTCGCCCAGTTGAGCGCGAATTGCGCGCCGAAGTTGCCGGAGTCTTCAAAGTCGAGCGGATTGCGCATCGCAAACGCGCCCGCTTCGAGCTGAACGTTTTGCAGGAAACCGCAGCAACCCCAGTATCCCGGGCAATCGACGTTCGGCGTCGGCTCGCCCCAAAGGTTTTGCCCGTAAGCGACGGTCGGCGGCGCGGCGTTTCCGGCGACCGGAGCGTATCCGCCGTAAAATTGGCTCGGATGATATTCCGCTTGCCCGATGCGAGCGTAAGGATTGTTCGACGGGCGCGCCGGTTCCGAAACGCCGCCGTAAAACGCGTTTTGCGAACCGTTTTGGCTCGTTTGCCCCGGCGTCGCGACCGGCGCTTTCGGAACGTCTTCGGCGACGATCGACGGGGTTTCGCGCGGTTCCGGAGACGGCGCGACAGGCGCGACCGGAGCGAGCGGTTCGGGAACGAGCCCGGTTTCTTGTTTCGTCGGCGCCGGAATCGTTTCTTCGACCAACGTTTCGCTCGGAACGCCGAGACGCGTCGGAGCGGTCGGGATTTCTTCGATCGTACCGGAAGAAAGCTCGGCGGGCGACGGCGCGGGCGCGGGAATTTCTTCCGCAAGGTTCGGCGCGTCAAGGGAAGCCGGAGGGGCGAGCGGTTCGCCAAGCGTCCCGGCGTCGACGAGTCCCGCGTCGAGCGTCGACGGGTCGGCGAGCGGTTCCGGGTCGGCGGGAGGCGCGAGCAAATCGCCGTTGTCGAGGAGCGGTTCCGAAAATTCCGGCGAGGAAACCGGCGCCGGGGTCAACGCTTGCGTTTGACGAATCGGATATTGAGCGCGCTTGCCGACCTTGGCCGCCGATTTCGCTTTCAAATCGACGATGGCGCGACCGCTCGGGCTCGTCCAAGACGACGAAGCGACTGGAATCGAATCGAGATTGTTCGACGAACGGGAACGCCCGTTTTCGGCGGCGAAACTCGAACCGGCGGCGAGCAAGAGCGCCGCGCAAGCGCCGACCGCGCCCGCTTTTTTCGTCTTCAGAAGGTTCGACAAAAGTTCCAAAGCGCCGCGACGCGCCGCCTTAACGCCGTTATTCCCATTATCACCGTTATTCTTTTCCCAATTTCTCAAATCGCTCATAATCATCCTCAACGTTTTTCGACAAGACGTCCGCGAACGGGGCGCAAATGTTGGATAAGTTTTCGCCGCGACGCTCAAAACGTCGGGCCGCGCCGTATGTTCGGCGACCGTTTTTCGGAAGCCGTCGAGTCGCTCGCGTTTGCCCTTTTTTCGTTTTACGTCGGGCGGAAGCGAAAGCTCGAGGCGTCGTTACTATTCTTTTCGACCGCGAACCGTCAAACTTTTACAAAATAATCCAAAAAATCGATAAAATCGGAATATTTTAACAATTTTAACAAAACGCCCGACCACGCGGGGCCCTAAAGACGTTTTGGACTCCCTCGGCGTTCGAAACCAAGACAAATCGACGTTTGATTCGCAAGTTTTCCGCGTCGGAAAAACGCCGAATCCAACAATTTCGAAAAAACAAGACGACAATCGAAAAAAGCAACGCGCCGTCAAAGACGAAAAAGCGAAACTTAAAAAAGACGCCGAACGTTCCTCGCGCTAAATAAAGAAGGAAAATCCGGCGTCGACGCTAAAAAACGGCTCGTTTTTTTCGCGTTTATTCGATTTCCGCCAAAAATTCGTCGACCGTCGGCGCGCCGCCGAAGAGCGGGCAAACTTCGTTTTCAACGTATTCTTGAATCGCTTGGGTCGCGGCGCCGCAAGCGCTCGGAATCAATCGCGTCCGATACCCCAAGTCGTAAGCGCCCCAAGCGGTCGCTTGCGCGCAAACGTTCGTCAAGAAACCGACGACGCCGACGTTTTTAACGCCCGCTTCGGCGAGAATTTCGGCAAGGTTCGTATGAACGAAGCCGTTGAGCGCGCGTTTGCCGACGAGAACCGTTTCCCCGGCTTGCGGCGCCAACTCGTCGATGATCGCCCCGCCCCAGCTGTCCGGCGCGAAGACGTCGCCGTCGACGACGCCCTTCAAAATCCCTTCGAAGTTCTTGTCGAGCGTCCAGTTGCGATCGAGAACGAACGGGCAGTGAATAATCTTGACGCCCTTTTCGCGCGCTCCGTTCAGGAGTCGAACGGCGTTTTCGATCGTTTGGTTGCGGGCAATTTCGTCGCGGACCAACCCGTTCAGTTTTCCGCCTTCTTTACAAAAATCGTTTTGAAACTCGATAAAGATAATCGCGGTTTCGTTCGCTTTCATTACGTTTCTCCTTATTTTTCGTCGCGGCGTTCTAAAACCGCGTCGTTTTTCCAAAATTCATAAACGTTTTAATCGTTTTAATCGGCAAATTCGGCGTTAAATCCGACGTTTTCAGTCCTCAAAATCGTCGTCGGCCGACTCGGTCGCCCAAAGATTCGCGTAAAACGGCGAATTTTTCAACGCTTCTTCGTGCGTTCCGACGAACTGCGCGACGCCGTCTTGCATAACGACGACGCGGTCGGCCAACTTGATCGCGCTCAAACGATGCGTTACCAAAATCGTCGTGCGGGAACCGACGTAATTTTTCAGCGCTTTGTGGATATAACGCTCGCTCTGCAGGTCGATTTGACTCGTCGCTTCGTCGAGCAAAAGGATGCGCGGGTTCTTCAAAATCGCTCGCGCCAACGCGATGCGTTGCCGTTGCCCGCCGCTGAGGAGCGCCCCGCCCGGGCCGACGTTCGTGTCGTATCCGTCGGCGAGTTCTTCGCGGATGAACTCGTCGGCGTAAGCCTTTTTCGCGGCTTCGATCGCCTCTTCTCGCGACGCGCCCGGTTTTCCGTAACGGATATTCTCAAAAACGGTGTCGTTGAAAAGGACGGAGTCTTGCGCGACGAGGCCGATTTGATCGCGAACGTCGGCGATTTTGATTTCCGTCATCGGTATTCCGTCGACGAGGACGCGTCCTTGCGTCGGGTCGGTAAAACGCGGAATAAGACTCAAGAGCGTGCTTTTCCCGCATCCGCTGCGACCGACGATCGCGACCGTTTCGCCGTATTTAATTTCAAGCGAAACGTTTTTCAAAACCGTTCGATTTTCGCGTTCCTTTTCCGAAATCAGCGAGTTTGCGCCGATTTTATCGTCCGCGTCGACGTTAACGGTCGCAACGTCTTTACCGGCGCTCTTCCTTTTTTCCTTCCAAGCGTTCCAGGCGGCCTTGATCGCGTCGCGCGGCTTGACCTTTTTTCGTTGCGGCGCCGGAGCCCAAGCCTCGGCGACCGGATACTCGTAAAAAACGCCGTCAAAAACGAGCGATTTTTCAAATTTTTGCAACCGTTTCGGCTTTTCGCAATCCTTAATCGCCGGTTCGCGATCGATAATTTCAAAAACTCGGTCGGCGGCGGCGCACCCGCCTTGCAGGTTGGCGAAAATATCGGACAAACGACGCGCCGGGTCGGAAGCGCCGATCAAAAAGCCGTAAAACAAAATCAACGAGCCGAGATCGAGCGGACGCGACGACATAGGAATCCCGAACAGCGTCGTTTGCTGGTGAATGACGAGATACGCGCCGGCCAAAATCGTCAGCACAAGCATCATAATCCCTAAACATTCCGTAATCGGACTCGTCATCGCGCCGTATTTCGCCGTTTTCATTCCGCGCTTGAAATACTGTTTGTTCGTTCGGCGAAACTTCGCCATCTCGTAACCTTCGCGGTTAAAAGACTTAACAACGCGAACGGCGCGAAACGTTTCCTCGACCCGACCGTAAAGTTGCGCCATTTCCAGCATCGCGTTCCGAACGACGCGCTTGAGCGACTTCGCCAACCAACGGATCGAAACCGCCGCCAACGGAACAAAAAGGAACGTAAAAAGCAACAGTTGCCAACTAACCAACGCCGCGCCGACAAGGCAAACGAGCATTTTTAACGGTTCGCGAATCGTTTTTCCGTAAACCAATTCAATTCCGCTAGTCAACGCTCCCATATCGGACGTAAATCGACTCGTCGCGTCGGCAACGCCGCGTTGGCTAAAATGGTTCACTTCGTATCCGAGCAACTTGCGGAAGAAAAGCGCGCGTAATTCAAAAGCGCCGAGTTGCCCAATTCGCGCTGAAAGAAGAGAGTGCGCGTAGGTGCATCCCCCTTTCACCGCCGTTCCAATCATCACAAATATCATCAACGCGACAACCGTTATAAACGGATCGTTCGGCGTCCAACGGCGCGCGTAAGGAAGCGCCGTTTCGCAACGTTTGAGCGCCTTTTCCGCTTCGACGATTTGCGAATCGAGAAGCGACGCCCGACGCGGATTGAACGGAACGCGCTCGATTTGCCCCGTTTCGACGCTCGAGTTTTCCACATTTTCCGTTTGCGACGATTTTTCCAGCGCGTCAGCCGCCGTGTTTGGCGCGGCGTCGCTTTCGTCGTTCATCGCGTCGCGCTCGGCTCGCAACTTCGCCAGTCGCTCTTTTTGATTAACAACTTCTTTTTCAAGCCAGCTTGAAACCGTGTCTCCTTGAAAGGAAACCTGAACGAGCGGATAAACGGTCGCGATGTTCCCTCCCCAACAAAGCGCGAGACAGAGCGACGACAGAACGATACCGATAATGTTCCATTTATACTTAAACGTTACTTTAAGCGCTCGCCAAAAATTTTTCATATTTTCGTTCTTTTTTAATTTTACGTCGTTCGAATTTTGCCGCGTTGTCAACGCGCGAAAGAGCGTTCGTCTGCAGTATAACGAATTTTTCGCATTGGAGCTAGAGGAATTTTAACGATTAAGAAAAAAACGCAAGAAAGAACCGAGAAACCGAGAAACCGAGAAACCGAGAAACCGAGAAACCGAGAAACCGAGAAACCGAGAAACCGAGAAAACGAGAAAACGAGAAAACGAGAAACCGAGAAACCGAGAAACCGAGAAACCGAGAAACCGAGAAAACGAGAAACCGAGAAACCGAGAAACCGAGAAACCGAGAAAACGAGAAAACGAGAAAACGAGAAAACGAGAAAACGAGAAAACCTCGACGGTTTTCGTTCGCCGTCGAGGTTTCCAAGGCAAGGTAAGTCGATTTTAACGATTGCGCAAGCGTTGAGTCGCGTCAATCGCCGAATACGTCGCGCACCGCTTCGAGGTATTTGAAGCCGTCGGTCGTATCCGGTTCGAGGTAACTTCCCTCCGTCCACTCGTTCCAGCAGTTGATATTCATAATACGCGGCGCTTTCGGGTCGGCGAGGATGCGATCTTTGGTAATTTGGAGCGCTTGCTTAAAGTTTTCCGGCGTGTTGTTGACGATGATGTTCGTGAACGGGTAACCGTAATTGCCGAAGGGGTCGTCTTGGTGCGCGCGCGGGCTCGAGTCCCACCCCATCGAGACGTTCGGGATGTACGGAATCGAAAAACCGTCGCGGGCGCGATCCCAATGTTTCAAATATTCGTCGCGCACCCAATTAAAATCGACTTCGCGTTGATTCAACGGGACGTGGTGAATCCAAACGTAAGACGTCGCCGAATCGAACCCCAACGCTTCGACAATCTTAACCGGATCGGTCAACTTTTTCTCTCCCGGAATGTTCGGATAGCCCCAATAAACGGCGTTCAGGTGCAGGTCGGGGAAACCGGCGGCCTTCGTTTTTTCGCGGAACCGCTCGATCGCCGCTTTCGTCGCTTCAAAGGAACCGAAGCTGTTCCCGAATTGCGTCAGGTCGTAAATCGAGAAGTACGGCGCGCCGTTGATTTTCCAATAGTTCGGCTGCTTGAAATAGTCGTTAATGACGTGATCGCAAATTTTGTCGAACGTTTCCGGCGT
>JAFSDX010000123.1 GCA_017436025.1 Thermoguttaceae bacterium | reverse complement strand
GCCAAGTCGGAACGCTCGACAATATTTACGTCGACAATCTCAAAGGCGCGCTCGCCTGTACGCCGACCGCCGGTTGGGACGCCGACTTTTACGGAGTCGGGCCGAACAACAAAGTCAACCCGATCGCGCCGATCAGTATTCTCTCGAACTCGCGCAACTTGACGTTCGAAAATTTGACGATTAAAAAGCCGGAAGGGGACGCTTGCTTGGTTTACGTCGGCCCGGAATGTATGCAATTTTGGGTCGGCTCCGGCGAAAACCGCCGCCCGATCGACGTCTTTATGAGCGACGCGACCTGCGTCGTCGAGAATATCGAGTTCAAAAACCTCCGGTTCGAAGACGGAACGCCGGTTCCGAACCCGGAAAAGCTCGTTCGTCCGGTCAAACTCAGCCGCAACCCGAAATTCCCGAAGGAAGGGCCGCGCGGCGGCGACGGCGGCGGCGAAGTTCGACGCGTCGACGTCCTCCAATAACGCCGGTCGAGCGAACCTTTTCCAACGTTTTTCCCAAAACCGTTTCATTTTGAAAAACGTTAAAGATTTTTAGTCCCCAAACGCGACGCCGTTTCCCAACTCGGGCGGCGTCGCGCTTCCCGCTTCCCAATTTCCCGTTCCCCCTATTTCCTCCTTTCCCCCTTTTTCCCGTCCAATATGCTTGAAATCGAAATGAAGTTCCGCGTTCCGGACGCCGACGCTTACGAGCGTCGCCTGCGGGACGATTTCGCGCTCGTTTTCGACGCGCCGCGCTCCGAAATCGACCTCTTTTTCCGCAACGAAGCCGCCGGGTTCCCGACCGAAGGGAAAGCGCTGCGAATCCGCCGTCAAGACCGCCGCTTAGTCGCGACGTTCAAGGGCCCGCGCCTCGACCCGAAAGCGAAAATCCGCGAAGAAATCGAGCTTCCGCTCGGCCCCGCGCTTCCCGCCGACGCCGACGAAGCGAGCGTCGAGCGAGTCCGCGCCGACTGGATTCGCTTCTTCGAACGCCTCGGGTTCGAACCGGGCCCGACCGTCTCGAAGCGCCGCCGAACCGCTCGGTTGACGTTCGAAGGTCGCGCGTTCGAAATCGTTTTGGACGAGGTTCCGCCGCTCGGTTTCTTCACCGAGATCGAGACGCTCGCGCCGCCGGAAGAACTCGAAACCGCCCGCCGAACGACGTTCGCGCTCGCCGAACGCTTGGGGCTCGCGGAACCGATTCCGACGAGTTACCTCGCGCTCCTGCAAAACGCCGCGTCGGACGAGGAACTTTAGCGGCGTCCGACCGTCGAAAAAACGCCCCCTATTAATAATAAGGACAAAACGCCGCCCGCCGACGTCGCGCCGTTCCCTTTCCGCGACCGCAAGAAAAAAGAAAGACGGCTCTCGTTCGAGCCGTCTTCCGTTCGCCGCGAACGTTCGCGGTCATTCGCTCCGCCGACGCTCGGCAAGCGCCGCGTCCGCCGCTTTTAACGACAGTTCGCGAACTTGCGCCGCCAACGCGCCGCCGTCGACCGCCGCCAAAATGCGCGCGTACTCGTCTTCGTTATAACTAACGATAACGCGTTTGTTGCGCACCTGTTCCGGCGGAAGCGGCTTTCGTCCGGTCGACGCGAACCGCGCCGCCGCGCCGACGCTCGCCAAATAACGGTCGCATTCGGCGTCGATCCGCGCTTGCGTCCCGGCGTCGAAACGCTCGTAATCTTGGCGAAGCAGGGCGATCACTTTTTCGTCGACGTTACTCATCTTTCGCGCCCTCCGTCGCGGATTTAAACTCGTATTTTTGCGCGATAAAAGCGTTCATCGCTTCCCGCGCTTGCTGCAACTTCTCGAAGAGCTTCGCGCATTGCGGCGAACGGTCGCGCAACGGCGCCGCCAAACCGATAGCGTCCAAAAGTTCGTCGCCGCCGGGAACTTCCGCGCGAATCGCTCGATTCATCGCTTGCCAAGTCTTGGCGTTTCCATAGGCTTCGCGTAATTCTTTAACGGCCATCTTCACGACTCCTAAAATTGAATTGCGCGCCGCCGCCCGCATAGACAAGCGGCGACGCTTGACGAAAAAAGTCGGCTTCGGATTTCGACCATAGAAATTTCAACCGTTCTCAAGCCGTCGGCGTTTCGCCCGACTTTTTTCGAACAGGCGAAAACTAATCCTCCGGAAGGACAAATCAGCATCGCGGTTTCTTTGTCGTTGGAAGTCCCGACGGGGCGCATATCCGCGTCGAAGACCTCAAACCAGAAAAAAAGACATTCTTTCATTTTTTAACTCCCCAAAAAGGAATTTCAAGGTAGCCCAGGAGAACGAAACGTTCGCCTTCTCGCTACGTCTACTATTATACCATTGTTTCAAGAGTGCGTAAAGCATATTTAAAGATTTTCCTAAAAGTTTCCGCTCTCGACGTTCCTAACCGATCGCCCGTTTCGCGTTCTCCATCGATTTCCAACCCGACTTCTTTACCCGACCGCCGACGCGCCGTTCGACGCTGAAACCGGACCCGACGCCGCCTCAAACCCGACGCTTTCCCCGAAAAATCGCCGCGACGCGAGCCGGGCTAATCGGGAAATTTTACCTAAACGGCAGTTTCTTGAGAAAATTTAGAAAAAATTTCAAATTTAGGGCGTTTCACGCTCGACGCCGCGCCCTCCCCGGATTATCATTTATAATGGTACGACATAAAATTTTCGCCGTTTCCGCAAAATTTCCCGGAGGCGGCGCGTCGAAGGTCGCCTCCGTTTGAAGCGGGCGGCTTTCGTCGTCGACCGCGGCGCTCGGCAGTCGGGAGCCGCGTCGCGGACTTTACGCGAATAGAAACAAACAATCGTCGAAACTTTACGAACGCGTCTCGGAGGAATTCGAATGAAATTGGGAATGTTCCATTTAGTGTTGTCGTTGGCGGCGGTTCTTCCGTTGGCCGTCGTTCAAGTTAAGGCGGCGGAACCCGTCGACGAATCGCAAGCGGTCGAACTCTTCCAAGCGATGGAAGAAGGCCTCGTCGAAGTGAAGCTCGTCCCGAAAAACTCGCTCGAAAGCAGCCTGAGCGTTACGAACAAAACGAACCGTCCGATCGTCGTCGATATGCCGTCGGCGTTCGCGGGCGTTCCGGTTCTCGCGCAACCGCCGATGGGCGGTTTCGGGGGCGGCGGTTTCGGCGGCGGCCCGGGCGGAGGCGGCTTCGGCGGCGGCGCGTTCGGCGGCGACGACATGGGTCGCGGCGGACGCGGCGGTCGCGGCGGTATGGACTCCGGTCGCGGCGGCAACAACAACTCCGGCGGCAACCAATCGATCGGCGGCGGCATGGGCGGCGGTCGTATGGGCGGCATGGGCGGCATGGGCGGTCGTCGCGGCGGCGGTATGTTCTCGATCGCGCCGAACAAAACGCAAAAAGAAGCGGTTCGCACCGTCTGCCTCGAACACGGCAAGAAAGAGCCGCGCTCGACGGTCAAATACACGATAGT
>JAFSDX010000122.1 GCA_017436025.1 Thermoguttaceae bacterium | reverse complement strand
GTTCGCGCGGAATCATCGCTTCGGGGAGGAAATCGCGGAAACCTTTCAGGGTGCGCGGCTCGATCAACTTTTTCTTCTGTTCGGGAGACGATTGGGACACGACGTTGCTCTCGCTCGGTTGATAACGGGGGAAATAGGGGGAACGGGGCGGTTTTGACGGTCGAACGGCTCGAACTCGCGCTCGACGGCAAAACGCTTATTAATTAATAAGGGCAAAATCGGGGAAAACGTCGAAACAAGCGCCGCCGAGCGAACGTCGACGGCGTTAAACGACGCCGATTTTAACGGTTGGAAGACGCGATTATTTCGCCTCTTCGCATTTTTCGCGCAAACGGTCGTAAAGCGCGAGGAAGCGGTCGCGGGTTTCCGGCTCTTTGCGAGCGGCGATGGCGGCGCGCGGGTGTTGGTTGAATTGACCGGTCAACATATATTCCGGGAGCGGGCCCCACTCGATTTCGCGGCGCAGCGGAACGAGCGCGTTTTCCAAACATTCGATAATCGGGCGCAACTTGTAATTTTTCGCGTTGACGACCGACAAGAGCAGCTCCATCGGGCAATTTCCGGCGCCGCGACCGAGCCCGCCGATCGACGCGTCCAAGCGCGTCGCGCCGCAACGAGCCGACGTTAAAGTGTTCGAGAACGCCAGCTGCATGTTGTTGTGCGCGTGCATCCCGACTTCTTTTCCCGCTTCGTTGGCGAAACGGAAATACTTTTGCGTCAAATATTCCGTTTGCGCGGGCGTCAGCGAGCCGAAACTGTCGACGATGACGATCGTGCCGGTCGGCGTTTCGACGAGACGTTCCAAGACGCGGTCGATGACGCTTTCGTCGACGGCGGTAACGGCCATCAGGTTGGCGCAAACTTCGTATCCTTTTTGCGCGGCGTCGTCGATCATCGCGACCGCTTCGTCGACTTGGTAATCGTAAAACGCGACGCGAATCAAATCGAGCGGGCTTTTTTCCTTCGGAAGGACGGCGGTTCGCCAGTCCGATTTTTCCGCGTCGATCATACAGCTGAGCTTCAAGCCGGGCGCCGGATTTTCGCCGACGACGGCGCGGAGGTCGTCTTCGTCGCAATATTTCCAAGCGCCGTTTGCGTCGCGGGGGAAGATGCGATCCGAATTCTTGTACCCGACTTCCATATAGTCGACGCCGGCGGCGGCGCAAGCGCGATAAACCGCTTGGACGAACTCCAAGTCGAAGCGGTGATCGTTGACGAGCCCGCCGTCGCGAACGGAACAGTCGAGAATTTTGATATTCGGATTGTCGATACCCCAAAGCGCGCTCACTCTTCGGCTCCTTTTTGTTCGAGTGTTGACCGAATGGACCAATGCGGCGACGAGGCGCGGCGTCGCGCTTCGTCGGAGACGACCGTTTTTCGTTGAATTTTCGACAAAGCGCGCCTCTTACTTGTTAATTTAACCGAATTTTTTGCCGTTGTCAAGTTTTTACCTCCACGAAAACGCGTTTCCCCCGAAATTTGTTCGCAATCTTCTTCCCGACGCGAGCTTTTTTCCGCAAAACCGTTAAAGTCGCGTAAGTTTGGCCGGGTTAAACGGGCGCCGCTTGCGGAAAACGCGGAAACTTTTATAATATTAACGGTTGCTCCGAGCGATCGACGTTCGAACGGGAAGCGGGGCGGGCGGTCGACGCGTTCGGTTGCGAGAGCGGAAGGCGCGATAGTACGTCGACTTTCAATAATACGCCTATATATTAATAAGGGGAAAAATCTTGAAAACGTCGCTAACGATCGGGAACGTCGTCGTTTCGCCGCCGGTTTTGTCGGCGCCGATGGCCGGGTACACGAACTTCGCGCATCGGGAGCTGTTGCGGTATCTCGGCGGGGTCGGGCTGATCGCGACGGAGATGGTCAGCGCCCGGGCGTTCGTCTGCATGGAGGCGCGCGGAGACGGGGAGCCGCCGCGACTTTGGGGCGTCGCCGAGGAGCCGCGACCGTTGGCGGTGCAGATTTGGGACAATACCCCGGAAACGCTCGAAGAATTGGCGCGCCGACTCGCGAAAGAGCTGAACGTCAGCGTCGTCGACTTGAATTTCGGCTGTCCGGCGCCGGCGATCGCGAAACGGTCGGCGAGCGGGTCTTATTTGCTCCGCGACCCGGCGAAAGTCGGCGAGTTGGTCGGTCGGGTCGCTCGAATTTGCGCGCCGACTCCGGTAACCGCGAAGATTCGGCTCGGGCTGACCGCCGACTCGATCAACGCCGTCGACGTCGCGCAAGCGATCGAGGAGGCGGGCGCCGCCGCGCTGACCGTTCACGGACGCACCGCGAAGCAAATGTATTCCGGTTTTGCCGATTGGGAAGAAATCGCAAAGATTAAGGGCGTCCTCCGCAAGATTCCGCTGATCGGGAACGGCGATATTAAAACGCCGAGCGAAGCGGTCGAACGGCTCCAAAATTACCCGGTCGACGGGATTATGATCGGGCGCGCCGGACTCGACAAACCTTGGATTTTCCGGCAGATAGCGCAAATCCTTAACGGCGAAACGCCCGAGCCCGACCCGACGCTCCGCCAACAGCGCGACCTCCTCTTGAAACATTATTCGCTCGTCGTCGACCGTTTCGGTAGAGAACGCGCCGTCGTTATGATGCGCAAAATCGCTTGCCATTATTCTAAAGGGCGGCCCGGCGGACGCAACTTCCGCGACAAAATCGCCCGCGTCGCGACCGAAGAGGAGTTCTTGGCGACCGTCCGCGACGCGTTCGTCGTCGAGCCGGACGAAACGGAAGGGGGCGAAACGAACGAAAGTTAGAGTCAACGAACAAAAAGGGGAAAAGGCGGGGGAAGGAAAGACGGTTTGGGAGAAACGCGGGGAATTTAACGGTTGAAAAGTTTGCGTTCGTTGCGGAATGATCGCCGTTTGAGCGCGTAAATTCCGGAAAAGCGTCGCGTTCGGAAAAAACGTTAAAGTCGGTTCGGCGCGACGACGATAAAATTACCGGCGGAGAATCGTCGAACGTCGGACGCTTAACATCGAGCGTTTGGGGATTTTTTTGGAAAAAAAGCGCGAAATCGGTCGTTTGACCGGGAAGGGCGTTATTTTTCCCTTGACGGAAGCCGTCGTAATGCATATAATTGCCCTTATTGATACGACGCGATTAATCCGTCGTTCTTGCCGCCGCAACGCCTTTATAAAGTATAACGAGTTTTTTGATGATCCGGGTTAAAATAGCGGGAACGGGGTCTTACCTACCCGAGCGCGTCGTTACCAACGACGAACTCGCGGAACGTTTGCCGAAAACGTCGGACGATTGGATTTTTTCGCACACCGGCATTCACGCGCGGCACATCGCCGCCGACGACGAATCGGCTTCCTCGATGGGGCTGATCGCGGCGCGTCGGGCGATGGAGTCGGCGGGGATCGGCCCGGAAGATTTGGGGATGATCATCGTCAGCACGTCGACCCCGGACTACGCGCCGACGCCGTTGACCTCCTGCGTCGTTCAAGACCAACTCGGCGCGAAAAACGCCGCCGCGTTCGATATGAGCGCCGCCTGTTGCGGGTTCATTTACAACCTGGAAATCGCGAAAAACTTCTTCTCGAACCCGAATTTTCGCCGTCCGATCTTGTTGATCGGCTCCGAGGTGATGTCGCGGAAAGTCGACTGGAACGATCATAAAACCTGCATCCTCTTCGGCGACGGCGCCGGCGCGGCGGTCTTGACGGCGAGCGACGACGAAAGCGGAATCGTCGACTCGATAATGAAAGCGGACGGCGCGGGCGGCAAACACCTGAAGCTCGAAGGCGGTTGTCGCTCGAACGATTCGCTTCGGCACCCGTTGGCGCACGTCCTGCAAATGGGCGGGCAACAGGTTTACTCTTTCGCGGTGAAGGCGTTGGCGGAGGTCGCGACCGAATTGGCGGCGCGCAACGGTTTGACGTTCGACGACGTAACCCGGATTATTCCGCACCAAGCGAATTATCGGATCATTTGCTCGGCGGCCGACCGCTTGAAGTTGCCGGAAGAGAAGTTTTACATCAACGTCGAGCGCGTCGCGAACACCGCGTCGGCGTCGATTCCGATCGCTCTCGACGAAATGAATCGCGGCGGTTTGCTGAAACGCGGCGACAAACTGCTCCTCGCCGGGTTCGGCGCCGGGCTCACTTACGGCGGGAACTACCTCGTTTGGTAACGCGGGGGATTTGGGAAAAATAGGCGTCGGCGAACGTCGCGGCGCTTTGGGAGAATTCGGCGGTCGAAGCGTTTGGGGTAAAACGTTCGAAGACCGCCGAATTTTCGCGTTTTAAGGGCGACCTAAAAACGGTTTGCGCCGTTTAGAGCGATTAAGCGACCGGGAAAACGAGGCGCGTCGTTTGGGGGAACTAAACGACCGGGAAAACGAGGCGCGTCGTTTGGGAAAATAACGTTTTTAACGTCGACGGCGTTAAGGAAAGCGGCGCGGTTTGCGTCGAGCAAAGAAAAGAAGAAGGATTTGACGATGAAAACGGCGTTGGTAACCGGCGCGACCGGGCAAGACGGCTCTTACTTGATTCGCAAGCTCTTGGCGGAAGGGCGTCGCGTTTGCGGAATCGTTCGCCGCTCGTCGACGCCGAACACGAGCCGAATCGCCGACCTGACGCCGGGCGTCCAAGCGAACGGTTCCGAACTCTTTTTCCGAACCGGCGACCTGACCGACTCGTCGAGTTTGACGCGTATTTTGGCCGAGTTCGAGCCGGACGAGGTGTACAACTTGGCGGCGCAGTCGGACGTTCGCGTCTCGTTCGACGTTCCGGAGCAAACCGCCGACGTCGACGCGCTCGGAACGCTCCGCATTTTGGAGGGAATCCGCCGACTCGGCTTGACCGAAAAAACGCGCTTCTATCAAGCGTCGACGTCGGAACTCTTCGGCGACGTTCGCGAAAAGCCGCAACGGGAATCGACGCCGTTCGCGCCGCGCAGCCCTTACGCCGTCGCGAAATTGTACGCTTATTGGATTACCGTTAATTACCGCGAGGCTTACGGGATTTTCGCTTGCAACGGAATTTTATTCAATCACGAGAGCCCGTTGCGCGGCGAGAATTTCGTTACAAGAAAGATAACGCGCGGCGCCGCTCGGATTCGCGCCGGTCTCCAAGAAACGCTCCGGATGGGGAATATCGACTCGCGCCGCGACTGGGGACACGCCGCCGATTACGTCGACGGAATGTATCTGATGTTGCAACAGGACGCGCCGGACGATTACGTCTTGGCGACCGGCGAGCAACATTCGGCGCGCGAGTTCCTCGAAATCGTCTTTTCGCGACTTGGTTTCGACTTGGTTTGGCGCGGTTCCGGCGTCGACGAAATCGGATTCGACCGCAAAACCGGGAAAACGCTCGTCGAGATCGACCCGATCTTCTTCCGCCCGACGGAGGTGAATTACCTTTGCGGCGACGCGACGAAAGCTCGGGAAAAACTCGGTTGGACGCCGCGTTACACGTTTGAAACGCTGATCGACGATATGTTGAAAAACGACGTCGAGCTGGCCGAGCGCGAAAAAGCGGCGGCGCGTTGACGCTCGAACGTCGGCGAAACGCGGCAAGTCGGTAAAATTAACGGAATAGAACGAGTCGGCAAACTGGGAAAAGTCGGCGAAACGGCGGCGCTTTAAGAGTTGCGATAATGGAAACGACGGAGAAAAACGCGGCGCGGCGGCGTCGAGCGTATTGGGGAATCTTGGGCGCGGTCGCCGTTTTAGGGGCGGCGGTTCTTTTCGGTTTGCTTTCGGCGTTCGCGTTGCGCTTGCGGGAAGCGACGCGCCAAGAGCGTTGCGAACAGAATTTGCAACGAATTTACCGAGCGTTCGCCGAGTACGCCGACGTAAACGGCGCGTATCCGCCGGCGTTTACCGTCGACGCGGAAGGGCGCAAACTGCATTCTTGGCGGGTTCTGCTCCTGCCTTATTTGGACGACGAGGCGCTTTTCGCGCAAATTCGACTCGACGAACCTTGGGATAGCGACTGGAATTCGCAATTTCATTCGCAAACGCCGAACGTTTTCAAGTGCGCGTCGACGCCGGAAACGTTTGACGATAAAACTTGCCGTTGCGCGTTTTCGGTCGTATTGAGCGACGGCGGAGAAAAGGGGAAAAAAGGAAAAGACGGGGGAAATAAAGAAAGCGGGGAAGGCGAGGAAGGCGGAGAAGACGGCGTCGAAACGGCGTTTCGCGCGGACGGAACGAGCGTCGCGCCGGAGGATTTGCGCGACGGGGCGGCGAATACGATCCTTTGCGTCGAGCGGAAGTCGCCGGTTTGCTGGATGGCGCCGGACGCCGAACCGACGGCGGCCCGAGTCTTGGAGGAAAACGGGAAGCCGGTTCGGGAGCGCGTCGACTTCGGCTGTTGGCACGGGCGCGGCGCCAACGTTCTTATGTTCGACGGTTCGACGCGCTTTTTGTCGGAAAAACTCGACGGCGGCGTCCTGCGGCTCTTGCTCGGAATCGCCGATTCGGTTCCGTCGAGCGAAAACGGCGAAGCGAGCGAAGACGTTGAAACGTCGGAAAACGAAAACGGCGACGCGGAAACGTCGGAAACGGAAACGCCGAGCGCCGAGTCGAGCGACGCGGCGGAAAATTGACGGCGCTTTTCGCGCTTAACGAACGGCGAAAAAAGAAACCGCGCCGCGACCGATCGAGTTTCAACGGTCGCGGCGCGGTTTTTTACTCGGCGCTTAACGAACGTCGCGGACGGCGTTAAGCGTTGCGACGACGGAACTTGCGGCGATTATTTTTCGACGTTCCAAACGCTCCGCAGCGGGTAAACTTCGAGCTTGACGTCGCTGCGAACGTTCGTGGCGCCATTTGTCGCGACCGCGGGGGAGAGTTCGGCGATCGGCGCGTCGTTCTTGTCGGCCGGAACGAAACACTTCGCGATTTGCGATAAACCGTCGTTCGCGAAAATCTCGAGCGACGTTCGGTCGAGAACGACGCGGAGCGAAACTTTGCCGTCGATAACCGCGAGGGGCGCGACGACGCCGTCGTGTTTGATTGTTTTTTCGGCGAAATTCAGCTCGATCTTGCGTCCCCGAATCGCAAGAGTTTGCGCCGCGACGTTTTCGACTTCGAAGACGATTTCGACGTCGAGCAAGTCGAACGACGCGGAGTCGCCTAATTTCGGAACCGGAACGAACGCGCAGCTTCCGTCTTTTCGCGCCTTCAACTCCAACGAAAGGCGCTTGTCGCGGAGCGTTTTCAGCTCTTCGACCGGATTAATGCAAAGGCGAACGCCGTCCGGCGTCGAGCGGAGCGTCAGTTCGCGCGGGACGGTAAACTGTTGCGTGAACGGCATTCCGGGATAGGAGCCGCCCTGCATCCAAGAGAATTGAATCCGGCGGCCCGGGACGTCGGAGTAGGTTTGCGCCGCGTAATCGTTCCCGCCCCATTTCGCGTCGAGCGGAGCCGTTCGCGGCGTAAACGTTTCGCCGTCGAAGTCGCCGAGGACGTACTTGCCGTTTCCGCCCCAAAAGACCCAAAGCGTTTTCGACTCGTCGCCGTCGACCGGAAGCGCGAACATATCCGGGCACTCCGAACAACCGAGTTTTTTGACGTCGCAGGTTTTCGTCCAAGTTTTCAAATCGGGGGACGTGAAAATCGCGTAATCTTCGCCGTCCATATAAAGGGGCGTTACCCAACGTTTCGTCGGCTCAAACCAAAAGATTTTCGGGTCGCGGTTGCCGCCGACGATATGCGGAATCGTCGGGTTGCCGTCGTATTTGATTAACGTTTCGCCGCCGTCGAGCGAGTACGCGAGCGCCTGCGACGCTTTATTTCCGTAACGCATATTCGGCCCGTTGTACGTGAACATAAAGACAAGCGGCGGCTCGCCTTGCGGGTCGGTTTGGAAGCCGGTCGCGTTGTTCCAGTCGACGGCTCCGGAGCCGGAGAAGATCGTCCCGAGCGGGTCCGGCGTCAGGGCGTCGGGCGCTTCCGTCCAATGGAGGAGGTCGGGGCTCGTCGCGTGTCCCCAAGTCATATTGCCCCATTTGACGCCGAATGGGTTGTGTTGGTAAAACAAGTGATAACGGCCTTTATAATAAACGAGACCGTTCGGGTCGTTCGTCCAACCGCGTCGCGGCGAGAAGTGGAATTGCGGACGGTACTTTTCGTTGTACGACGGAGCGCCGCCGTAAAATTCGTCGGAAAGTTGAAATTCGGCGAACGTTTCTTCCGGATACGTCTTTTCGAGAACGACGTTTATCTTCTTGCCTTGCCAATCTTTAGCGTCGACGTTCGCGTAAAAGTCGGGCGTCTCGGAGGCGCCGGCGAGTTCCGCTTCGAACTCGCGCTCGATTTTGCCGTCGACTTCGATGCGAACCCAACGTTGCGGCGACCCGGCCTTGATCGGAACGAGGAGATGGCGGCGGTCGACCGAAATTTCGACGACGCGGTCCGAGGAGGCGCGTTTTTTGTCGCTTAAAGTGATTTCGTCGACGTTAATGTGCCCCCAACCGCCGGTTCCTTCGTCGACGACGCGGAAAATCGCCTTCTTGCCGAGGAACTCGGAAACGTCCCAAGTCGCCCAATCGAGCTTTTCGGAACCGCCCGGAACGACGTTCGGCCCTCGAGCGACGCGGACGATTTCGCCGTCGACGAGGAGTTCGAAGCGCGTTCCGTCGTGTCCGCCGCCTCCGATAAGGAAGTTGACAAACGGTTGGATCAAAACGACTTCCGGCGACGTCAACGTTCCGACCGTTCGGTCGCCGCCGACGAAGGAGTTGACAAGGCCCGCGCCGCGAAAGCCGGAAACGTCCATTTGACCCGGGAGCGTTCCGGGCGCCGGAGCGTCGCCGAACGCTTCGCCCTCGACGCGCCAAGCGCCGTAATCCTTGCCGTTAAAATCCGCGACGAGAATATCGCCGTCGGCGGCGAACGCGGCGGTTCCGAAGAGCGTCGCCGCGAGCGCTCCCAATAAATGCTTTGATTTTCGCATTGCGTAATCCGTTGTTGATTAAAGAGGCGCGAGTTTTTAGTTAAAATTTATATTGCGGGATTTTTAGCGTTTCGCCGTCGCGAAGCGCCGATTGGTGCGCGACGATACCGCAAACCGTTGTGTTTAGCGCCGTCGCAATGTCGACCAACGGTTTCCGTTCGCGAAGGAGCGCGTCGATAAATTCGGTCGTCAGGTAACCGTGCGACCCGCCGTGTCCGCCCGCGTCGACGCCCGGCGGCAAACCCGGTTTGAGAATATCGACCGTTTTAGCAAGTTCTTCGACTTCCGGGATTTCCGTGTAGAACGCGTCGGTGTAAACGCCCTTTTGACCGCGGTTGCGCCCCGATTCGCTTCCGGCGCCGGGAGTGTCGCGGCTAACCGTCATACGCGCCATTCCGCCTTCGCTCGTTCGGAAGAGAGCGACTTCGGTGCCGAACGGATTTTTGTAACGGTTGTTTTTCGCTTGGTATTGCGGGACGATTCCGCGGTTGCCGAGCGCCGAAACCTCCGTGAAACTATGTCCTGTAACGCAGGTGTAATAGCCGGTCGCGTGCGTCGGGTAAAAGAGCGGCGGAAGGCCTGTTCGCCATTCGCGGAAGCTCGGAAGGGGCGTTCCGTAGTAGTGGTTGTACTCGCCTTCGGAGTAGACCATTTTGCCGAAAACGCCCGCTTTGTAAAGTTGGCGCGTCGCGTAGGCGTCGTCTCGGTAGGCGCTCGTTTCGAACATCATATACGTAAGTCCGGTTTCTTTAACAGCTTCGAAGAGACGGTCGGCGTCTTCGAGGCTTCCCAAGACGGCGGGGACGGCGCAGGCGACGTGTTTGCCGGCTTTGAGCGAAGCGAGCGTATGTTCGGCGTGCGACGCGGCGTCGGTCGCGAGAAAAACGGCTTCGATCGAGTCGTCTTTCAGCATTTCTTCGAGCGACGGATAGGTTTTTTCGCAACGGCAAGCCTTCGCGAGTCCGGCGCAACGTTCCGGAATCAAATCGGTTACGGCGACGACTTCGACGTTCGGGTGATTTTCGAAACTGAACGCGGCGCCGAATTGGCACAAGCCGAAACCGGCGATTCCAACGCGGATTTTGCGGTCGGTGAACGGTTCCCAAGCGCGGGCTTCGTCGATATTCGTTTGCGTTTCGTCGAAACCGGCGATATCTTTCGGGGTTTGCGGCGTCGAGTCGTCTTGGCGTAACTCGGCGCCGAAGAGTAAATTAGCGGAGACGAGACCGGCGGACGCGACGCCCGTTTGCAGGAAACGTCGCCGCGACGAATTGAATAACGTCATCGTAATTCCTTTGCGGTAAAAAGTTGGATTCGCGACAAAATTTTGCGATGAAATAAATAAGGGCGAAACGATTGAAACGTCGACGCGCCGCGAAGGCTAACGCGTCGACGTAAAACGATTTAAACGGGCGGCGACGGGGCGCTTTTGCGGCGCCGTCGGGAAAAACGGCGCCGCGTTTTCGTCAGTCGAACGAAACGACGTCGGCGCCTTGCGACTTAATTTCGCGGATTTCCTTGCCGTCGATAACGATTTGATACGTCGTTCCGGCGACCGCGTCGATTTTCAGCGTCGAGCCTTCGGCGCGAGCCGGGAACGGCGAAACGACGCGGCGACCGGCGACGTCGACGACCGAAACGTTCGTCGGACGCCCGTCGAGCAAACGTCGCAACATATGAACGACGCAAGGGTTAATGTTGTAAGGATTGCGGAGTTGCGCCGCCAAATTGAAGGAGTCCGGGAGGAGGCCGACGAACGGGCCGTCCGGGTAAACCTGCTCTTCGGCGGAGATAACGATTCCTTCGGCCAACTTGCGCCAGTCGAGCGTCTTGTCGCGCGGCGCGAGGAGCAAAAGCGCGTAAGCGTAGTCGAGCCCGCACCATTGCACCGGGAGACCGATCCAGTTCGGGGCGATCCAACCGGTCGCGCCGAAGACCGGCGTCGTCGCGTAAAGCATTACCGGGTCGTCGTTTCCGGCGAGCGGTCGACGCTCCCAAAGGTAAACGTAAGGGACGCCGGAGAGCGCCCAACGCCGCGCCGCGTCGAGATATTGGCGGTCGCCGGTCGCCTCGAACGCCCAAACGTTCGCGAGAACGCATCGGGACGCGCCCATAATGTCCGGCGTGTGAAGCGAAAGTTCCCAAACTTGCGCGCCGCGGGGCGTTTTCAACTCGTTGACGAACGCAAGGCCTTTCAACGCGGCGTTTAGCGATTCCTTGTCGCCGGTCAGTCGCCAATGTTCGAGGAGACGGAAGAGGTAGTTGCCGCAGTCGCCGGACGCGTAATCGACCCAATGCCCGCGCAAAAACTTGCCGGAGTAGCGGAACGAACCGTCCGGGCGTTGCGCCGCGCGGATTCCCGCCGCTTCGCCGTTAATCCAACGTAAAAATAGGTCGGCTTTTCCGGAAAGGAGGAACGAAACGTAATTGCGGATATGCCCGCCGCCGACGTCGAGACGCGGCGTTTCGGGAAGGGCGCCGGTCAGTTCCCAAATCGTCGAGACGAAATCGCTTCCGTAATGCGGGTCGAACGGGAACGGAGGAAGGCCCGAGCCGACCGCGTGCGCCCAACCGCCCTCCATCTTGAGACGCGATTTTTCAAAACCGGCCAAATGAAGCGCCTCTTGCTCCGCCGTCGAGCGCGGGCGCTTGGGAAGTTCGGGGAGGCCGCCGCGTTCGAGAACCGACCAAAGAACGGACTCTTCGATCGTTTCGTCCGGAGCCGCGAACCGGATTTTTCCGGAAACTTTTGGAGCGCAAACGTTGAAGCGGGAAGAGGACGCGTCGCCGTCGAGGAAGTTCGGGACGGCGAAAATCGCTCGGGCGTTCGGGTCGTCGAAGAGAATCGCCGCCGCGCAACGCTCCGAAACGACCGACATAAAGGGGGACGTCAACCAAAGGGCGGGGGGCGCGAAACGAACGTGTTCCGGCGTCTCCAAGTCGGCGGTCGACGAGGAATGTTCGCCCGCTTCGAGGTGTTCGACGCCGGAGAGAATCGCCTGCTTCATCGGGCCGAGAACGCGAACAACCGGCGAGTGAACCGAGCGCGGCGCGTCGGCGTCGAACGCTAAAACGTCGCCGTCGAGTCGGAATCGGAGCGAGCCGCAAACCGCGTCGGTTGCGTCGGTTAGCGCAAATTCGACTTCCGCTTTCTCGGCGTCGAGCGAGCGGAAGACCGGGCGCAAACGGCTCGGCGCGTTCGCTCGGAGCGCGGCTTTTTCGGCGTCGGAAGCGGCGAGCGCGGCGTCGGAAGCGGCGAGCGCGGCGTCGAGAACCGCGTCGGAGTGTTCCGGCGGGACGAGCTTCGCGCCGTCGCCGTCCTCGACGAGAAGGGGCGTCAAAACGGCGACCCGCTTACCTGCGCGGAAGATTTCGGCGCCCGACGCGTCCGGGGCGAAGCGGACTTCGAGGCGGTCGTGTTTGATCGTCGGAGCGGACGCGACGTAAGCGGCGTCGGCGGCTTGCGCGTCGGCGACGTCTTCGTGAAACGCGAAAAATCGGCGCGTAATTCGTTCGTCGGAGCCGACTTGCGTTCCGACGACTTCGACCGTTTCAAACGGCGCTTTTTTCGGGTAACGGAGGTCGATTTGGGCGTCGTCGGCGATTTCGAGCGTCGCGTCCGCCGGCGATTGGGCCGGGTCGACGCCGAGATATTGGAGTTTCAACCGCGTCGGCGTCGGCGCGGAGTTCTTCAGCTCGAACGTCAGCTTGCCGTCCGCGACCGTCGAAACGCCGAACTTGACCGGTTTGTAAACGACTTCGATCAGTTCGAGCCGCGCGATTTCAATTTCGCCCGCGTCGTTCCCGGGGTCGAGGCGGAGGCGCAAAAGCGGACTAACCGTTTCGACCGGAACGAGATAATCGTTAAACTCGCCGTCGGTCGCCAACGGGAAACGAGGCGCGCGGCTCTCGTCGTATTCCGGGAAGGCGGTTTCGGCGGTGAAGAATTGGCCGCCGCCGGTCGTCGTCGTTCGCATTCGGAGGCGGACGAGCGTCGTTCCGGCGACCGTTCGCGGGGAACCGTCGGCGTTAAACTTTATCCCGTTTAACATCGGGGTGAAGAAATAAGGGTCGTCGCCGGTCGCGCGGACTTTGAGAACGCCGTCGGCGACTCCGACGATCTTGGCCGAGGGGCCCGACGCCCAACCGTCGGCGGTCGCGTCGGGGCGCGAAAAGTCAAAAACGACGAAGGAACGGTATTCGGCGATTTCGCGCGGAACGACGTCGAGCGGCGGGTCGTTCGGGTAACCGAGTTCGGAGGCGGACGCGGCGGCGGACGCTTCGTCGGCGAAAGCGGGAAGGTCGAAAGCGATCGGCGCGGCGAGGAAACCGGGCGCGAGCAAAAGAGCGAGCGTCGCAAGTCGGCGCGACGGTAAAGGACGGCGGAGGGAACGGCGCATCGAAAGGGACTCCGGGAACGAAGGACGGCGGGTTTAGCGTCTATTGGAAATAACGAACGCTAAATAGGCGACGCGGTCGAGGGACTTTAGGAACGGAAAACGCGTCCGGCGGCGACCGGGCGCTTCGAAAACGTCGCGGCGAACTCGGTCGTCGGAACGAACGCAAGAAATAAACGACAAAACGCCGTTAAAAGCGTTAAAAGAAGGAAAAGCGGAACGTCGTCGGCGCGTCGACGGGAAACGAACGGAAACGCTCAAACGTTTGCGGGGTAAACGAGCGACCGGTTTCCGACGAAACTTCCGGCGAAACGACGTTCGACGAGGGCGCAAAACTCCCGGCGTCGGCGCGCTTGCTCGAAGGAACGACGCGCCAACGAGGGCGTAAAATTCCCAACGTCGGCGATTTGCTCGAACGAGAAACGCGCCGACGGGAGCGGGAAGTCGAAACGGAACCGCGAAACCGGCGGCTCGCGAACGTTGCTAAACGCCGCAAGTCGCCGGATTACGTCGGTTGTAAACGCGACTTACTTCAGCATCGCGTCGAGAATGTACCAGTTGAGTTCCTCGTAGTCGCGCGCCGCTTGGAGTTCGGCGATCTTCGCGTCGTCGAGCGAACGGCTGATTTCGAGCAAACGGAGGAAAATTTTGCGGCTGTAGTCGAGGTGTTTGAGCGCGACGTCGTCTTTTTGGGTGCGCATCACCTTGACGTCGAGACCGACCCATTCGCCGTTGCGACCGAAGCCGTGTTGGTCCAAAACGCGAACTTGGTTCAGCGCGCGACGCGGGTCGACGGCACCGAAAGTCAAGTCTTGGTCGAATTTAAGACCGTTTTGGTCGTTGAGGTGAACGCTCCAAAGTTTCTTGTGCGCGAGCGCGAAGCCCATTTCGTCGGACGGCGCCAAGTTGGCGAGAATCGAGTGCGCCGACTCGATGAGGCAACCGACGCGTTCCGGAGCGTTCGTCATCAAACCGAGCGCGATGGCGTGCCCGATCGTCGGAATGTAAGCGTGGTCGACCGGTTCGTTCGGCTTCGACTCGATCATCACGCGGATATCTTTGTTGTAATCGAGGAGGATTTGGAGCGCTTCGGCGATCCGTTCGGTCGCGACGACCGGGTCTTTCGCTTCGCGGATGTAGGTGCCTTCGCGGGCGAGCCAGAAGACGACGTTCTTCGTGCCGAGCGCGGTCGCGATATCGGCGGTGCGTTTGGCGCGCTCGATCGCGTATTGGCGGCATTCGGCGCAGTTCGAGGTGAAACCGCCGTCGATGGTGCGCGGGTCGAACCAAAGGCGCGGCGCGACGAACTCGGCGACGAGCCCGTGATCGTCGAGCGTCTTTTTCAGTTCCGACGCTTCCTTAATAATCGCGTCCGGCGACATTTCGTTCATATTCGGAACGGCGTCGTCGTCGTGGAATTGGACGCCGTCGAAGCCCATTTTTTTGTACGTTTCCAGTTTTTTGTTGAACGGAATCGATTTGCGGACTTCCGGGCCGAACGGGTCGGCGCCTTCGTGAATGTTCCAAGGGCCGAACGAGAAACGAAATTCGCCTTGCATCTTGCTTTCCTCGCGTAAAAAAGGTGAACCGTCGCCGGAGCCGCCGCAATTTTCAAACGAACGGGGGCAAGGAAACGGGTTATTCTGCAACGTTTGAACAAAGGCGCCGTTTTGCGCGTCAAGCGAACAGAAAACGTCCGCGCCTTCCAACTGTGGCGATTATAACCGCGTCGACGACGAAAGTCAAGAATCTTCTCGATTTTTTTCAAAAAACCTTTCGTCGCCGTCGTCGACGCGTCCGGTTGGCGAAGTTGCGCAAGGCGCGTCGAGTTTAACGGCTTGGGTCCGCGGCGAGGTTTGACGATAAGAACGGTTTTGACGGCGGACGTTCAAAGTCGGCGAATAAAGCGGAGGAGGTTTTCGGTCAACTTTTCCCAATCGTCGCCGAAATGTTTCTCGAAGTCGGCGATTCGATCTTGCGCCGAGTAAGCGACGAAGGGCGGTTTCGCCGCCGTTTCGCGCAGGTAAGCGGCCAACTCGTTCGGACGGCGTTTGTAAAGATAGTAAAAAAGGGCCCAAGACGCGGCGTAAAAGCCTTCGACGTCGGAACGAGCGTCGCCGATATTTTGCGCGGCGACGAGCGAGCGGAGCGGGTCGCGTTGGCGAGTCGTCGCGGCGTATTGGCGGAAACGCTCAAGGAGACGTTCGTTTTTCGGGAAGGAGCCGGTAAAGTTCCAGCCGCCCTGCGACGCGCGACCGTTCGGCGTTTCGAAAACGAGCGCGAGCCCTTCGACCGCCCAAAACGGGAAGGGGCCGGTGCGCAAAAAGACGCCGCGGTTAAACGCGACTTGATGCGAAGCCTCGTGAACGATCGTCGCGACGTTGAAGGCGGCGTTCGGACGCGAAAGGAATTCCTTCGTCTCTTGGAACGTTCGACGGCGGCGCTCCGGTTCGGCGTCGTCGTCGGCGCGGCTCGACTCGGCGCCGGAAAGGTCGTAAAGCGCGACGCGGTTCGTCTGCATATTGTAATAGGCGGCGAGTTTGTCCGGGGACGGCGTTTCGCGAGCGGCGTACTCGAAGAATTGGCGTTGGGTCGCGAAGATAACGACGACCATCGGCTCGACGCGCTCCGCCGTCGGGAGCTTGGACTTGGCGGCGAACTTCTCGAACGCGTCGGCGACCTTTTCGAAGAGGCGCGCGCACCAGTCGGCGTAAGCGTCCGAAACGTTGTGAACGAAGAGGTAACGTTCCGTCGCAAGCGTTTCGAAACCGGGGCCGAACTCGGCGCGAAGACGCTCGGCTAAGTCGGAACGGAGCGCGTCGAGTTCCGGTTCCGGCGCGTCTTCGACCGATTCGAGCCAACCGTTTTCGAGAACGAGGAGTTCGCCAAGTTCCTCTTCGAGGACGTATTGCCCGGCGCCGTTTTGGAGGCGATAGTCGGCGATTTCGCGACCGAGAAGCGTTCGAGACGCGACGCCGGTAGCGTCGGCGGGAGCGGAAACGGCGTCGGTAGCGTCGGAGTCGTCGGACGGAGCGGCGGTCGCGTTCAACTCCGGCGCGGAGAACGGAGGCGCGTTCGGCGTTTGCGACTTGGCGCGGAGCGTCGCGAGGGGCGCTTTCAAAACGACTCGGCGGCGCGGGCCCGGTTCTTTCGGAGGGACGGCGTCGTCGGTTTCTTCGAGCGCTTTGGGCGACGAGGGCGTTTTTTCGGCGCCTTGCGCGGAAAGCGGAGGGACGAAGAAGACGGCGGCGAGCGTCAAAGCGGCAAACGCGGCGGTTTGGGTAAAACGGCGAACATCGGCGAAACGAGGGAACGCGGCGAACATCGGCGACCCTTTCCGGAAAAAAGGACGAACGAACGCGACGGTTCCCGGCGACGGCTTCCGTCGGCGCAAGAAAAGAAGGGAACGCGACGCGGCGAGAAAAACGGCGTCGCGCAAAAACAAAAGGAACGGTGAAAACGCGTCGGAAGAAAAGTCGCCCGACGCGCTTTTAACGTCGACTCGAACCGCCGTCGAGACGGTTGAATCGGCGCGACCGTTAAAAACGGTAGACTCGACTTATTGACGAGCGAGTTCGAGGGCGCGGCGGATGCGCTTCGTCGCGCGGTCTTTCCCCAAAATTTCGAGCGCGTCGAACATCCCGACGCCGACGCCCTTGCCGGTCGAAGCGACGCGGAGCGCGTGAATCAGTTGCGCCGGTTTCAGTTCGCGCTTTTCAAGGAACGAATGGAGCGCGGCGTCGAGCGTCGGCGCGACGAACTCGGCTTCCGGAATCGCTTCCAGTTCGGCGAGGAAGTCGGCGAGGCGACCGACCGCGTCCGCGTCGTCGACAATGCGCTTGTTCCAAGCCTTTTCGTCGATCGGGAAGTTGGCGTCGTCGGTAAAAAATTCGTCGAAGTCGAGGACGTCGCCCGAGACTTTAATGCGGTCGCCCGCCGCCGCGACGGTCTTTTCGATCGTCGTTTTGACCGCCTCGGGAGAGAGCGCGTCCGTCCAAGGAAGGCGAACGACCGTTTCCGCCGGAGCGAGTTCCGGGAGCGCTTCGAAGTCGGCGTCGGCGTATTCCGGCGCTTCGACGTACTTCGCGGCGATCAGGTAACGCAAAACGCGAGCGTATTTTTCCGCCGCCGGGAGTTCCGACATATGCTTTTCTTGGAACGCGAAGAGCTTCGCCGGGTCGAACGACGCCGACGCTTTAGTAACGCCTTCCAACGTGAAGAGGTCGAGCAACTCCTTCAACGAGAAGTATTCCGACTTGTCGTCGAGCGCCCAGCCGAGAAGCGCGATGTAGTTGTCGATCGCCTCGGGCAAATAACCGACTTGACGGTAAAAGTCGACGATGACCGGGTTGAAACCGTCGGCGGTCGTCGCCAACCCGACGCGGTCGGCGATCTTTTTGCCTTGCTCGACGAGCTTGGCGAAGTCGCGGTTTTTGAGGTATTTGTCGAGCTTGCGCTTGCTCAGTTTCGTTTTGCTTCCCGGCTCCGCGACGAACGGAAGGTGCGCGTATTGCGGGAGCGGATAGCCGAGCGATTGCGCGATGAAGATTTGGCGCGGCGTGTTCGAAAGGTGTTCTTCCGCTCGAATAACGTGCGTAATTTGGAGGTCGTAGTCGTCGACGACGTTCGCCAAGTGGTAGAGGCAGGAACCGTCGGCGCGTTGAATGACGTGGTCTTGCTCTTGCGCCCAATCGAACTCGACGTCGCCGCGAATCAGGTCGCGAACGACGACCGAACCTTCGCGCGGAATCTTCAAACGAACGACGCCTTGACGCCCTTCCGCTTCGAAACGGCGGCGGTCTTCTTCCGTCTCGGCCATAAAGCGGCGGCTGTAGACGAAGGTGCGCTTCGCGGCTTGCGCTTCTTCGCGCTCCGCTTGGAGTTCTTCCGGACGGGAGTAGTCGCGGTAAGCGAAACCGCCGGCGAGGAGTTTATCGACCGCCGCTTGGTACTTGTCGGCGCGTTGCGATTGATAATAGGGCGCGAACGGGCCGTTCACTTCCGGGCCTTCGTCCCAATTAATGCCGAGCCATTTCAAGCCGGAGAGAATCGGCGCCAACGCCTCTTGGACGTTTCGCTGTTGGTCGGTGTCGTCGATGCGGAGAACGAAACGGCCCTCGGCGTGTTTTTTCGCGAACAGGTAGCAAAAAAGAGCGGTGCGGACGCCGCCGATGTGAAGGTAACCGGTCGGACTCGGCGCGAAACGCGTTCTAACGACGGACATAAAACTCTCCGATGAAATCAAACGATAAAACGAACGACAAACGTTAAACGCGATTCGTCGCGAAAACGACGACGCGCCGCTTGAACGTCGCGTTGAATACTGAATTGCGTTCGCTTTTGAAATTGCGCGACGAAAGCGAACGGGCGCGGACGGCGTTCTCAATCCGCCGCCTTCCATTATAACATTTTCTTTTGTTTTCGCAAGCGGGCGCGGCTCCGTCTCCCATTTTTCTTAAAATCGGCGTCGCAACGCTGGTAAATTGGGGGAATGACGGCGGATGTAACGGAGGCGGCGCGTCGCTCGGTTGGCGTCGACCGGACGAGTCGCGGCGTCGGCGACTAAATTGGGAAAGTTGGGCTGTTTGGAGGAGGCGGGGGTGGGGGGGAAGGCGGCGTTTGCGATTGGAGGAACGAGGCGAGGCGGAAAATTCCTCTTGACGTAAACGGCGCGTTTCTATATCGTAAAGGCGCGCGTTTCTTGACGGAAACCGCGTAAACGACGAACGAATCCAACGTAAAAGCGTCTTGCATAGGCCGCGTCGAGAAACGTATTAATTAATAATGACAAAACGCGAGAAAAACGACGCGTTCGCGAACGGAAAAACGAAAGCGAACGACCGAAAAAATGAATCGATAAAAACGAACGCGCCGATTTTATGGGGGCGACGAGCCTTTATGACGGCGACGTTGGCGAGTCTCGGAACGGCGTTTTTGGCGAGCGAAGTCGGTTGCGTTCGCGGCAAGAGACGTTTTTGGGCGCGCCGCAAGAAAAAAGACCCGACGACTCGTTTATCGCAAACGGAAACGGTTTTGCGGGTCGACGGACGCGTCGAGCGGATGGAAATTGCGAAAAATTCGAAGCGAATTCTGGTTGAGTTGCGCGATTTTGACGATTCCGCGGAGGACGCTTACGCCGATTTTTTCGCGTCCGGAGGGAGGCGAACGGAGACGAAGAGCGCGAGCGACGGCGTTTTCGAACTTTGGAACGTCGAATTTTTGGAAGCGCGGCGCGAAGCGTTCGACTTGAACGCGGCGAACGCCGTCGAATCGGCGACTTTCGACGACTCCGGAGCGCGCGTTTTTTGGACGACTCGCGAAATTGAGCGTTTGGGGGCGTTCGCTTCTCTCTCGGGGGGGGGGGCGCAAGACGAAAAAAGAGCGTCGACGGCCGAATTTCGCGGTTTTGCGACGGCGAACGTCGAAAACGCGGAAAAACGGACGGTCGGCGAAACGTCCGAGACGCGAAACGACGGAACGAAAATCGCGTTGGCGAGCGCGACGGTTTCGGCGGAAAGAACAAGTTGGGGGATTGGAAACGCGTCGCGGCAAGAGACGAGCGTTTTCGAACCGGCGACGCGAACCGTGTTGGCGACGCGCGCTTTCGGGGGGACGAGCGCTTCGAATCCCGACGAAACGGAGAACGCGAGCGCGACGCGGCTGAAAATTTCGGAGGCGGCGAAGGGCGCCGAATCGGTTTGGCTTTCGCCGAACGCTCGTTGGCTCGTCGGACGCGTCGGACGAAACGGCGAAATGGGGAAAATAGATAAAATAAGGGGGGTGAGCGGCGAAGGCGAAAGAGAAGCGATTGCGCAAAACGGCGAAGGTTTAACGATCGGCGAATGGGCGTTGACTTTGCGGCGCGATCGGCGGCGCGTCGTTCGGTTTCCGAATTCGGTGAAAATGACTTTTGCCGAATTGACTTCCAACGAGACGATCGAGGGGCGCGTCGTCGACGTTTTAGCCGTTTCGAACGCCGGCGATTTGGTCGCGACGCTCGTCGAGGAAACGCCGTCGAATAGAGACGAGGCGAAAAGTAACGAGACAAACGGGTTTGGCGAGGTTGGCGAGTTTAGCGAGGTTGGGGGATTTGACGGGAGCGAGGAAAGCGCCGGCGAGGTTTTGGCGAACGAGGCCGAGTTTGACGAGCAAACCGATTTTATCCCGCGTTTTAAGATCGTGATTTGGGATTTGAGCGTGCCCGAGACGGTCGATTGGGAAAAAGCGAAAAAACCGTTGCAAGCGTTGGAAGTCGCGCAGATTGCAGTCGCCGGGCCGGTTTCGCGGCGTTTTTGTCGATTTTCGCCGAACGGGCAGATTTTTGCTTCGAGAATCGACCCGCGTTACGTTTCGCTTTGGCAGGCGGCGAACGGACGACTTCTCGTCGAATTGGGCGAACACGAGAGCGACGTTTCCGACTTCGCGTTTTCGCCGAACGGAATGAAAGCGGCGGCGGCGACCGGAACGGGCAAGCGCGTTCTCCTTTGGAATATTCGCAAGGGCGCGGCGCATCGGACGCTTCAAGAAACGGCGTCGGAGGTCGCGTCGATCGACGCGGTCGCTTTTTCGTCCGACGGCGGCTCCGTTTTTTTCGCGAACGATTTTGGGGAAATCAAACGTTGGGACGCTCGCGCCGAGGGAGGGGCGACGAAGGCGGAAAAGCGTTAACGTTTGTTTGTTTTCGCCAGTTTGCGCGCTTGACGTAGGCGGTAAAGTTTGGTCGACCGTTAAAACTGTTCCGTCGGAGGAGGAAACGGCGGGTTTTCGGTAAAGAATCGCGGCGAGTCGTTGACTTTCGCGGCGCGGCGGGGTATACTGAATGTCGGCGGGGGAGTTGCGCGGCTCCTCGATAACGATGTTTTTGTCGCGTTGTTTGATTAGTGTAGTGGTGGATTGCGGGGCGGAGCGAATCGATGGACGCGACGAACGTAACGCCGGACGGCGAACCGATTTTGTTTCAAAGCCGAATTTTTAGCGTCGTCGAACGAACGCAAGTCGGGCGAAGCGGCAAAATTTTGAAGCGGCAAGTGGTGAAACACCCGGGCGCGGTGGCGATCGTACCGATTTTGCCGGACGGTCGGGTTTTGCTGATCGAACAGTACCGCGTCGCGTTGCAAAAAACGATTTTCGAGGTTCCCGCCGGGACGCGCGAAGTCGGCGAAGAACCGCTCGCGACGGCGACTCGGGAGCTGATCGAGGAAACCGGGTATTCCGCCGGAAAGATCGAGCGGCTGACCGCGATTTACTCGTCGCCGGGGATTCTGCAGGAAGAGCTGATTCTGTATTTGGCGACCGACTTAACGCCCGGCGAAAGCGCGCTCGAAGACGGCGAAAAGATCGAATTGCGCCCGAAAACTTGGGACGAAATCGACGCGATGATCGCCGCCGAGGAAATCGTCGACGCGAAAACGCTCGTCGCGCTCCTGTTGGCGCGTCAAACGCTTGAAGGTAAACGCTAAATTTGAGGGAATCGGCGGTCGTCGGCGTTTATTTAGCGTCGGGCGAGCGTCAAACGCTTGAAAACAAACGCTAAATTTAAGGAATGCGGCGAGCGTCGGCGCATATTTAGCGTCGGGCGAGCGTCGAACGTTGTTTGAATAAGAACGCCGAAAACTAACCGCGAGGGGAGACGAACGCGATGACGATTAAGAAAACGTTGAAACCGCAAGTGATTTTGACCGGGTTCGCCGACGAATGCTCCAACGAAAAGACGCTCGTCGAGCAATTCGCGACCTTCGCGGCGCTCGGCTTGCAGTATTATAGCGTCCGTTTCGTCAACCTCGGCGACGGCGTGAAGAACGTGATGGCGCTGACGACCGACGAAATTCGTCGCGTTATTGAAGTTCAGAACGATTACGGGCTTAACGTTTCGTCGATCGGGTCGCCGATCGGGAAGATTAAGCTTCTCGACGTCGAGGACGGCTCGAACGACCGTTACGTTCCGTTCGACGAGTATCTCGAAAAGGACGTGAAGCGCGTTTGCGACGTCGCGCACCTCTTCGAAACGAAGCTGATTCGCGGCTTCTCGTTCTATCAGCCCAAGGGGGACGACCCGAAAAAGTACATTTCGCAAGCGGTCGACCGTTTGGGGAAAATCGCCGAGACGTGCCATCGCTCCGACTTGACGTTCGGGCTGGAAGTCGAGGCGAACCTTATCGGTTGCAACGGCTGGATTTTGGCGGAAATTTACCGTCAAGTCAACCATCCGGCGATGAAGCTGATCTTCGACGCGGCGAACCTCGTCGTTCAAGGGTACACGACCGCCGAAATTTACGAGCAATACGAAGCGATGAAGCCGGGGCTCGGTTGGCTGCACATCAAGGATTACGTCAAGACCGTCGTCGAAGAGAAGGGCGGTCGCCAAGACGAAGAGAAGATGAAGGGGTTCGTCCCCTGCGACCGCGGTTACTCCGGACACGAGGCGATTTTGCGCGACTTCGCCAAGATCGCGCCGTCGCTGACGGAAAACCTGAAAACGCGCGGCGTTCCGGGCGTCTTCGTCGACCTCGAACCGCACGTCAAAGGCGGCGGTCAGTTCGGCGGTTTCAGCGGTTGCGACGGTCTCGGCGTCGCGTTGCGGGCGCTTTGCCGAACGCTCGATTACGTCGGAATCGACTATCATCTCCGCGATTTCGACGACGTTCGCGCCGCTCGCGGGTTTTGATCGAGCGACGTTAACTCCCGTTAAATAGGGAGTTGCGTTGTTTTAGTTTTGAAGGGCGCGTCGAGTCGGACGCGTCCTTTTTTTGCGCCGACAGGACGCGGTTGGGGAGCGAACGGCGACGACTCCCGTTAATCGGGCGGCGCTTCTTAAGAGGACGCGTCGGCGAGCGGGGCCGTTCCGGTTAAAGCGTCCGAACGGACGTTCCGCGGGCGCGTTCTTTACGTTTCTTCTTAGCGGCCCGACCGCGACCTTTCCGCTCGTCGACGCAAGCGCTTCCGGCGAAACCGGCGCCGAGTCGACGCGTTGCGACGGCGGTTTGACGGACGAAAAAGTTTTTTCGCTTTTTTTTCTTTTTGCTTGAACGTCGACGTCGAAAGCGCTATACTGAATAGAGCCGAGGTTCGTCGCGACCGCTTTCGCCGGAAGCGCCGTCGAACGTCGAAATTTGACTGGAACTCCCGAAAACGAGCGCGTTAGCTCGGGCGACGCTAACCGGCGTCGTCGAAAACGTCGAGGCGGCGCGAGACGGGAAACGACGCGTCGTAATCGAAACGTTAACTTATCGACGTAACGAAAGGTCTTCAAAATGGAACTCATCGTCAAAGAAAAATTCCGTCCGTCGCGCGATGAAATTCTCGCGGACGTCGCGGCGCTCGAAAAAGAATTGGCGACGGAACTTCCCGCCGAACTGAAAAACTTCCTTATCGAAGCCGCGGCGACTTATCCCGAGCCCGGCGGTTTTGATATTCTCGATTGCCCCGACGCCGAAAACGACGAATGTTTCGGATTTTTCGGCGGACGCGGCGACGGTTATCTCGAAACCTTAAAATGTTACCGCGGACGTATTCCGGACGATTTGCTCCCGATCGGATACGGTTCGTTCGGAGACGCGATTTGTTATCTTCTGACGGGCGACGAAGCCGGAAGCGTTTGGTATTGGAATCACGAAACGGAATCGCCCGAAACTTACGCCGACCGTTCGAATTGTTACAAATGCGCCGACAGCCTTCAAGAATTCCTCGACGGTCTTTACGAATGCGACGAGGAAGAAGTGAGGACGACGAGGAAGAAGACGACGAATGAAAATCGGACGGACGCGCGCTCGGCGATAAATCGTCGAAAGGAACAAATCCTTTTTATCCCGAGCAAATAGTCGAGCCCAAGACGCGAGATTTTCCTCCTTAAGAAAGGACGCCTAAAATGCAAGAACTCCCTACGCCTTGGGAAAAGCGCAAGTGGTTGAGCGATATTCGCGTTTACGTCGACGATACGATCGCCGACGTCGACTATTATCCGCGTCAATTTTGTCAAAAGTTTGACTGG